>NZ_BJWY01000014.1 GCF_007990715.1 Nocardia seriolae NBRC 15557
GTACTAGCACACCACATGCGCGGTGCGGCGCGCTAGCGGACGCCGTCGGCCCAGTTGTCGCCGTGTTCGTGGCGCAGGTGTTCGGCGAGGATGGCGGCCTGGGAGCGGCGGGCCAGGCCGAGTTTGGCCAGCAGGGCGGAGACGTAGTTGCGGACTGTTTTTTCGGAGAGGTAGATCTTGCCCGCGATTTCCTTGTTGGACAGGCCCTGGCCGATGTGGAGGAGGATCTGCTTTTCGCGTTCGGTGAGGTCTACGTCGGCCAGAGGGTTGGCGGGGGTGCGCTGTTGGAGGCGTTCGGTGACCTCGGCGGCGGTGCGGGGGTCGATGAGGGTTTCGCCGGAGGCCACGCGGCGGATGGCGTCGATGAGCTGGGGGCCGCGGAGTTGTTTGAGGACATAGCCTTTGGCGCCGGCCAGGACCGCGCCGAGCAGGGCCTCGTCGTCGGAGAACGAGGTCAGCATGAGGACGTTGAGGCCGGGCATCTCCGACATCAGGTCGCGGCAGACCGTGACGCCGTCGCCGTCCTCGAGGCGGACGTCGAGGACCGCCACGTCGGGGCAGACGGCGGGGACGCGGCGCAAGGCCTCGGCGGCGGAGCCCGCCTCACCAGCCACCTCGATGTCGCCCTCGGCTTCCAGCAGGTCCTGGAGGCCGCGGCGCACGATCTCGTGGTCGTCGAGTAGGAAGACTCGGATTTTGTCTGAGTTGTCCACGGTGATCATCCTCGCAGGTGGTCGGGTCGGATCGACGTAGGGGAGCACGGCGGGTGGCGGTCCGAAACCTCCGCCACCCGCCGTGTATTTCCCCTGTTCCTTGTCCCCGACAAGGTCTTCTAGTAGGCCGTCAGTCCTGCGGCCCGGAATACGTCTCGCGCCTCTTCGACCTGTTCAGCGGTCGGTGTCGGGGTGTCGGCGAGCACGAAACGACGGTTGAGCGCCTCCCACTTGGACTGGCCCAGCGTGTGGAACGGAAGCACGTCCACGCGCTCGATATTGCCCAGGCCGCCGGCGAATCCGGCCACCGCGCCGATCTCCTCGATCGCGTCGGTGAGCCCGGGCACCAGCACGTAGCGCAGCCACACCCGCTTGCCGCGCTTGGCCAGCTTGGTGGCGAAATCGAGGGTGGGCCGCAGTTCGCGGGAGGTCAGGCGGCGGTAGGTCTCGGGCTGTCCGGCCTTGATATCCAGCAGCACCAGGTCCGTGGCCGCGAGCAGCCGATCGGAGGCAAGGCGCCCCAGGTAGCCGGAGGTATCGAGGGCGGTGGACAGTCCGAGACCTTGGAACCCCTCCAGCAGCGAGGTCGCAAACTGAGGCTGCTGCATGGGTTCCCCGCCGCTGATGGTTGCGCCGCCGCCTGCGGCACGGATGAACGGCACGTATTTGGCCGCCTCGGTGAGCACATCGTCGACACTCATCGGAGTTCCGTTGCTGCGCAACCAAGTATCGGGGTTCTGGCAGTAGAGGCATCGGAGGGGGCAGCCGCTGAGGAAGGTCACGAAGCGGGTGCCCGGGCCGTCCACTCCGGTGGAGATGTCCCAGGAGTGAACGGTTCCGGTGGTCGAGCTGTCATCGGAGCTTTTTGCCTGACCGAAAGGATCGCCGACACCGAGACTCGGCTGGGGGAGAAGCACGGTGGTCATTCTGTTTCACCCTTTCTCGATGTCGGCGGCGCGATCTACAGGCTCGCGTGGAAGGTGCGGTTGATGACGTCGAGCTGCTGCTCCCGGGTCAGGCGAACGAAGTTCACCGCGTAGCCCGAGACGCGAATCGTCAACTGCGGGTAGTTCTCCGGGTGCTCCATGGCGTCGAGCAGCGTGTCCTGGTTGAGAACATTGACGTTCATGTGGAACCCGTTGGTGGCGATGTAGCCGTCCAGCACGCCCACCAGGTTGGTGATGCGCTCGTCGGCGCTGCGGCCCAGACCCTGCGGCGTCACCGTGGTGGTGAGCGAAATGCCGTCCGTCGCATGCTCGTAGGGCAGCTTGGCGACCGACATGGCCGAGGCCACGATGCCGTGGGTGTCGCGGCCGTTCATCGGGTTGGCGCCCGGCGAGAACGGCTCGCCCGCGCGGCGACCGTCGGGGGTGTTGCCGGTCTTCTTGCCGTACACCACATTCGAGGTGATGGTCAGCACCGACTGGGTGTGCTCGGCATTGCGGTAGGTCGGGTACATGCGGACCTTCTGCATGAACCGCTCCACCAGTTCGGCGGCAATGGAATCGACGCGGTCGTCATTGTTGCCGTACTTGGGGAAATCGCCCTCGATCACGTAGTCGGTGGCCAGGCCGGTCTCGTCGCGCACCGGGGTCACCTTGGCGTACTTGATGGCCGACAGCGAGTCGGCGGCGACGGCCAGACCGGCGATACCGCAGGCCATGGTGCGGCGAATATCCAAGTCGTGCAACGCCATTTCGATGCGCTCGTAGGCGTACTTGTCGTGCATGTAGTGAATCACGTTGAGCGCGTGCACATACGTCTTGGCCAGCCAGTCCATCAGCTTGTCCAGCGCGGCGTCGACCTCCGCGTAGTCGAGCACCTCGGAGGTGATGGGCTCGAAGCCGCGAGCCACGACCTTGCCCTTCTTCTCGTCGCGCCCGCCGTTGATGGCATACAGCAGCGTCTTGGCGAGATTGACGCGCGCGCCGAAGAACTGCATCTGCTTGCCGACCTCCATGGCCGAGACACAGCAGGCGATGGCGGTGTCGTCCCCGAAGCGCGGCCGCATCAGCTCATCGGACTCGTACTGGATGGAGCTGGTGTCGATGGACACCTTGGCGCAGAACCGCTTGAAGCCCTCCGGCATGGCCGGCGACCAGAACACGGTCAGGTTCGGCTCGGGGGCCGGGCCCAGGTTGTAGAGGGTCTGCAGGTAGCGGAAGCTGGTGCGGGTCACCAGCGGACGCCCGTCCACACCGATGCCGCCGATGGATTCGGTCACCCAGGTCGGGTCGCCGGAGAACAGCTCGTCGTATTCCGGGGTGCGCAGGAAGCGGACGATGCGCAGCTTGATCACGAAGTCGTCGACCAGTTCCTGGGCGCGCTCCTCGGTGATCAGGCCCTCGGCCAGGTCACGCTCGAGGTAGATGTCCACGAAGTTCGCGGTCCGGCCCAGCGACATGGCCGCGCCGTTCTGCTCCTTCACCGCGGCCAGGTACGCGAAGTACAGCCACTGGATGGCCTCCTGGCCATTGCTCGCGGGCTTGGAGAGATCGAAGCCGTAGGACGCGGCCATCTCCTTCAGCTCGCCCAGCGCGCGGATCTGCTCGCGGACTTCCTCACGGCGGCGGATGGTTTCGTCATCGGCCCACAGATCCTCGAGCGCGAGGTGGTCGGCCTTCTTGCCCTCGATGAGCTTGTCCACGCCGTAGAGGGCGACGCGGCGGTAGTCGCCGATGATGCGGCCGCGGCCGTAGGCGTCCGGCAGGCCGGTCACGATGCCCGCGCTGCGGGCCGCGCGAATGTCGGCGGTGTAGGCGTCGAAAACGCCGTCATTGTGGGTCTTGCGGTACTTGGTGAAGATCTCCGCGACGCTCGGATCCTCCTCCACGCCGTACGCGGCGAGGCTGGTCTGCACCATGCGGTAGCCGCCGTAGGGCATGATGGCCCGCTTCAGAGGCGCATCGGTCTGCAGTCCGACGATGAGCTCGTGGTCCTCGTCGATGTAGCCCGGCTGGTGCGCGGTGATGGTGGAGGGGGTGTGCTGGTCCACGTCGTAGATGCCGCGCTCGCGCTCGGCGGGGAACATGGCGCTCAGCTTGGCCCAGATGCCCAGGGTGCGGGCGGTGGGACCGGCCAGGAAGCTGCCGTCGCCCTCGTAGGGCGTGTAGTTCTGCTGAATGAAATCGCGCACGTCGATGGCGTCCCGCCACAGGCCGCCTTTAAAACCGGTCCAGGCTTCGGTGCGCGGTTCGGTTCCGATCATCGTCATTGTGTGACTCCTAAATCAGCCGAATGGTCTGATTACAGACTTCTCCCCGGCGACACCCGGTCCCAGAGACAAATGTCCCCATGTTGCTGGTCGGTAGCCTTTTGTCATGCCCGAAGAGCCGTGGAGTGTCGTACCGGATGAGCTGCGGGAGCTGACCGCCCCGGAGGAACGACTGCACGACCTGGTCGAAGCCGTCTACACGGTGGTCTCCGAGCTGGACGTGGATCGGGTGCTACAGCAACTGGTGACCGCGGCGGTCCGGCTGGTGGACGCGGAGTACGGCGCGCTGGGCCTGCTCGAACCGGAGAGCGGGAGCGGTGAGCGGCGGCTCGCGCAATTCGTGCCGGTCGGAATGAATGAGGCGACCATCCAGCGAATCGGGCACTGGCCGCGCGGCGAGGGCGTGCTCGGCGCGGTGCTGTCCGGAGATTCGGCGCTGCGCCTGGACGATCTCACCCGGCATCCGGCCTTCCGCGGCTGGCCCGCGGGTCATCCGCCCATGCACAGCTTCCTCGGGGTGCCGGTCCGCATGCGCGACACCATCCTCGGCGACCTCTATCTCGCGAACAAGCGCGGCGGCGGCCCCTTCACCGACGAGGACGAGCGGATCATCGACGCGCTCGGCGTGATCGCGGCGGTGAAGATCATCAATGTCCGCATGTACGACCAGGTGCAGCGCGATACCGTCCGCCGCCAACAGGATTCGGCCAAGATCGCCGTCATGGAGGACCGCGACCGCATCGCGCGCGATCTGCACGACTCGGTCATCCAGCGCATCTACGCCTCGGGCCTGGCCTTGCAGGGCGCGCTGCGCATGCACCCCACCCCCGATGTCGCCGACCGCCTGGAACGGGTGGTGGCCGACCTGGACGACACCATCCAGGACATTCGCGGCACCATCTTCTCGCTCCAGTCCACCTCCGGCGGGCAGGGCGGATTGCAAAGCGAGATAAGCGAATTGGTGACGCGGGCCGCCCGCCACCTCGGCTTCACCCCGGCCCTGCGCCAGAAGGGACCGATCGAAGCCGTGGTCCCGCCCGACACCGCCCGCCAGGCGATGGCGGTACTGCGCGAATCACTCTCGAACGTGGTCCGCCACGCCGACGCCACCCGCATCGACGTGGCCGTCACCGCCGCCCGCGGCGAACTCCGGATCTCGGTGGCCGACAACGGAATCGGCGTCGGCGAGGCACCGCGCCGGGGCGGTCTGCGCAATATCGCCGAACGCGCCACCGAACTCGACGGCGTGGTCGAGATCGGGCTGGGCCTGGACGGGCGCGGCACGACCGTGGTCTGGCGGGTACCGATTCCCGGGGCGTGACGCCCGACTTCAGCTGCCTGGCTGTGGGGCGGCGGGGGTAGGGGCGGTGGTGGTCTTGTCGGCCCACTTCGTGGTGCCGTCCGGGGAATTCATGGTGGTCAGCAGGTCGATGCCGGAGATGATGAGGGTCGGGCCACCCAGGGCGATGGTGCCGATGATGCCGCCCGCGGCCGCGCCGGTGGTGAGGCCGGGAATGCAGCCCGCGACCAGGGTGACCACGCAGCCGATGGTGGCGCCGATGGCGGTGCCGACGAAGGTGCCGATGCTGGTGGCCAGGCTGAACTGAGTGATGAAGTAGTTCAGGGCGCGGTTGTTCTCCAGCTCCGAGGCAACGGGTTTCACGGCGATGGGCTGATTGAACGACAGACCGGACGGCTTGTCCGGGGTCAGCGCCAGCACGGTGCCGTCCTTCTGCACCTCGGGCTTGACCGGAATGTCGATGGGGCCCAGATGGAATACCAGCGGCAGCGTGAGCAGTACCTTGCCGTCACCGTCTTTCACGTTCACCACGTCGACGGGCTTGACCGGGAGTGCGCCGGGCTCCGGTGCCGCGGGCGTCCGGGAGAGCTCGAAGGTGCCGCCCTCGAGGGTGGTGACGACCGTCTTGTCCACCAGCTTGGCCGAATACGCCAGGCTCGGCGCGGCCGGTTCGGGCGCGGCAGCGGGCTGGGCGTTCGCCGGGCCGGTTGCCGGCGATAGCGCGGTTGCCGAGGTGACCAATGCGCCGATCACCAGGGTGGCAGCCGCGGAGACAGTGCGGAACTGCATGCGGTATCCAATCAGTCATCAGGTGGGGCCGATCCAAATCCTGGATCTTAATGGAAGACATAGGTGCCGAACAGGTTTCGGCCGCAAGAGACCACGCGGGAAACTATTCGTCCGATATTCAGGATTAATCCGAAACGTCCGAGTTGCCGCAACGTCGCGCACGATAGCGCCCGAGGTGTGCCCCCGCGGAAGGATTCGGCAAACTCGATCCCAGGACCCTCCGATACAGCGCCGGCGTCCTGCTCTTCCGCCGCACCCCCGGACCGGAAGTGCTGCTCGGCCACATGGGCGGCCCACTGTGGGCCAAGAAGGACACCTCCGCCTGGTCCATCCCCAAGGGCGAATACGACCCCGCCGAGGAGCAACCGCAAGAGGCCGCTCGCCGCGAATTCGCCGAGGAACTCGGCCTGCCTGTCCCCGACGGCGACTGGATCCACCTCGATGAGGTCGAATACGGTAGCGGCCGGGGCAAGAAACAACTCACCGTCTGGGCGGTCGAAGCCGACCTGGACCCAACCCTGATAGTCCCCGGCACCTTCGAAATGGAATGGCCCCCACGCTCGGGCCGCACCGCCGAATTCCCCGAAATCGACCGAGTCGACTGGTTCGACCTGACCACCGCCGAGGACAAGCTGACCAAAGGCCAACGCCCCTACCTCTCCCGCCTCCGAACCCACCTGGCCTGATTCGGCGAGTGGCAACTCCTGGAGAGGAATTCGGACAAAACTCCTCCAGGAGTTGCCATTCGACGATCAGAGGCGGGGGTCGACGGGCTCGGTTTCGAGGGCGAGGATGGCGAAGACGGCCTCGTGGACTCGCCAGAGGGGCTCTCGGGCGATGAAGCGGTCCAGAGCCTCCAGGCCCAGGGCGTATTCGCGCAGTGCCATCGAGCGCTTGCCGCCCAGGCCGCGGCTGCGCAAACGCTGCAGCTGGTCCGGGCGGAGGTACTCCGGGCCGTAGATGATCCGGAGGTATTCCGGGCCAAGGCATTTCACACCCGGCTGCACCGGTCGGCCGCTGCGGGTGCCGGTGCCTGGCACCAGCGAACCGAGCGGCTTCACCACCATGCCCTCGCCGCCGGCCGCGGTGAGGGTGGTCCACCAGGCCGTCGCGTCCGCCTCGGCCTCGGGGGAGGCGAGGTCGACCACGCGGCGGCCGGTCGCGGTGAAGAACTCCGGATCCGCCGCGACCAGGCGGTCGATGCGCTCCAGGTGCCAGTTGTGTTCGCGGACGGCGCAATTCGCGCCGGACGCGGCCAGCAGCTGGAACGGGGCCAGGCGCACGCCGTCCAGGCCGTCGGTGGGCCAGCAGTAGCGGCCGTAGGCGGTGGTGAAGGCGTCGGCATCCTCCCGGCGCGCGGCGGTGCGCGCCGCGAGATCGCCTGTATCCAAACCCCTTTCGGCCGCCGCCGCCAGCACCGCGGAGGCGTCCGCGAGCGAGGCTCGCGCCGCCGCGCCGACGACCGCGTACTGGGACCGCAACAGCCCCAGTGCCTTGGCCGACCACGGCAGCAGTTCGGTGTCCAGCAGCAGCCAGTCGGTGCCCAATTCCTCGAAGAGCCCAGCGGTTTCGGCCGCCGCGCGCACCCGGGCCAGCAGGATTTCGGTGCGGGCCGGGTCGTCGAAGAAGGGGCGGCCGGTGCGGGTGTACACCGCGCCGGTGCTGCCGTCCTCGACGCCGAACCGGTCCCGTGCCGCCGCCGCGGATCGCGAAACCACCACGATCGCACGCGAACCCATGTGCTTCTCCTCGCACACCACGGTGTCCACGCCCTCGGAGCGGTAGTACTCGAAGGCCTGGGTCGGGTGCTCGAGGTAGCCGTCCAGGGTTGAAGTGGCGCACGGCGACATGGTCGGCGGCAGGTACACCAGCCAGCGCGGGTCCACGGCGAAGCGGCTCATCACCTCGAGCGCGGCGCTCGCGGCATCCTCCTGCACGCCGACGCGGCCGAGGTGGCGGGTTTCCACCACGCGGCGGCCCAGCACGTCGTCCAGGTCGAGCACGCCCGGATCGCGCTGCACCACGGCCTCGCCGGTGGCGAAGCTCGCGGCCTGGAGCGGGCGCACCGGTTCGAACCAGACCTGTTCGGCCGCAACCGAAACCGGCTCGCGCTCCGGGTAGCGCAAGGCGGTCAGGCGGCCGCCGAACACCACGCCGGTGTCCAGGCACAGCGTGTTGTTCACCCACGCCAGCTCGGTCATCGGCGTGTGACCGTAGAGCACCAGCGCCTTGCCGCGGTAGTCGTTGGCCCACGGGTAGCGCACCGGCAGCCCGTATTCGTCGGTCTCGCCGGTGGATTCGCCGTACATGGCGAACTCGCGCACGCGTCCGGAGGCGCGGCCCTGGTACTCCTCCTTCAGACCGGCGTGCGCCACCACCAGCTGCCCGCCGTCGAGCACGTAGTGGCTGACCAGGCCTCGCATGAATTCTTGTGCGGCCTTGCGGAACTCGGCGTCCTCGGCCTCGAACTGGGCCAGCGACTCGGCCAGCCCGTGCGCCACCTTCACGCGGCGGCCGTCCAGGGCGCGCACCAGCTTGAACTCGTGGTTGCCGGTGACGCACAGGGCGTTTCCGGCCGCGACCATGCCCATGACCAGCCGGACCACGCCGGGCGTATCGGGGCCGCGGTCGACCAGGTCGCCGACGAACACCGCCGTGCGTCCCTCCGGATGCCGGGCGTCCACCGCGCGGCCCGCCGCATCGCGGGCGATGAGGTAGCCGAGCTCGCCCAGCAGCGTCTCCAGTTCGGCGCGGCAGCCGTGCACGTCACCGATCACATCGAACGGGCCGGTGCGATCGCTCTTGTCGTTCCACAGCCGCTCGTCCCGGATGGTCGCGGCCTCGATGTCCTCGACCCCGCGCAGCACGTGCACCTTGCGGAAACCCTCGCGCTCCAGGAACTTCAGCGAGCGCCGCAGATCGCGCTGGTGGCGGCCCACCACGTGCGGGCCCAGATCGGCGCGATCCACCCGCAGCGCATTGCGCCGCACGCACTCGGCCTCCGGCACGTCCAGGACGATCGCCACCGGCAGCACGTCGTGCGCCCGCGCCAGTTCCACCAGCGCCTGCCGCGCCTTGGGCTGCACATTGGTGGCGTCGATGACGGTCCGCAGCCCGCGCCGCAGGCGCACACCCGCCACGTGGTGCAGCAGCTCGAACGCCTCGTTGGTGACCGACTGATCGGCCTCGTCGTCGCTCACCAGCCCCCGATAGGCATCGGAGGACAGCACCGCCGTCGACCGGAAGTGCTTGTGCGCGAACGTGGATTTGCCGGAACCGGAGCTGCCGATCAGTACGACCAGCGACAGCACCGGGATGGACAGCTCAGCCATTACGCGGCTCCTTTCTCGTCGCTGTCGTTCTCGGTTTTCGTGAACTTCGTGAACACGGCCATCTGTGTCGACGCCCCCACTTCCGCATCCTCGGGCCCGACCGGCTCGAATCGCACGGTGTACCCGTACGTTTCGCCGACCCGGTGCGCCCAGTCCGCGAATTCTGCCCGGCTCCACTCGAATCGGTGATCGGTATGCCGGAAATCCCCCGCCGCGAGCCCGTCGTAGCGCACGTTGTACTCGCTGTTGGGCGTGGTCACGATGACCGCGCCCGGGGCCGCCGACCCGAATACCGAGTGCTCCAACGCCTTCAGCCGCGGTGCGTCCACATGCTCGATGACCTCCATGAGCACGGCCGCGTCATACCCGCGCAACGACGCGTCGGTATACGTGAGCGCGCCCTGCCGCACGGTGACCCGCCGCGACTGCCACTCCGGCAGCCGCCGCAGCCGCCTCGCCGCGATCTTCAACTCCCGCATCGACACATCGATCCCGACGATCTCGCTGAAGGCCCGATCGACCACCAACTCCCGCAGCAGAGACCCCTGCCCACAGCCCAGATCCAGCACCCGGCTCGCCCCGACCGCCAGCAATGCCTCGTGCACCGCCGCCCGCCGCAGCACGGCCAGCGACGGCCCTCGCTCGTCCGGCTCCGCAGTGCTGTCCGTACTGTCCACCGCAGCGTCGTCCTCGCGGCCCGCGGGGACCGGGGCGGTTGCTTCCGCCCCGCCCGCCGACGCGGCTCCAGCGGCCTCCGCGAGCTCCGAATCCGCCGGTGCGGCAGCTGAATCCGGCGCGGTGACGCCGGTCCCGGCCGGGCCGGCATCGATGCGGACTGCCGCTGCGCCTGCGTGGGCGGCGGCGTCCACCGCATGGCGGTCGGAATCGGCCTGGCTGTCGGACGCGTCCTCGAAGTCCTCCTCGACCGCGTCCAGCTCCTCCGGTTCCGCGTCGTCCAGCTCGGCCAGGCGGGCCAGGGCGGTGCGGACCAGGGTGTGGCGGCGGGTCAGGTAGCGACGGGTGATCCACTCGCGTTCCGGATGGGGGGCGAGCCAGCCTTCGCCGAAGCGGAGCAGCTTGTCGATCTCGGCGTCGTCGAGCCAGTAGTGCTTGCTGCCGTCGAGGACGGGCAGCAGCACGTACAGGTGCGACAGGGCGTCGGCGAGCCGCAGCGTGCCGGTGAGTTCGAGCCGTAGGTAGTGCGAATCGCCCCAGTCCGGGAAGGCCGGATCCAGCGGCAGGGGAGTGGCGGCCACCGTCCAGCCCAGTGGGGCGAAGACGCGTTCGGCGTACTCCGGCCCGCCCTTGCAGGGCACCGCCGGGAGCTCGATCCGCAGATTCAGCGGGGTCTAGGCCAGTTCGGGGCGCTGCTTGCAGCGACCGTGCAGGGCGGTGCCGAATACCGTCGAGATGGCGACCGACAAAAGCGAGGACGCCGCGTAAGGGCGATCGTTCACATACTGGCCCAGGCTGAATTCGGGCGCGCCCTTGGACTTTCCGCGCACCAGCCGCACCGGGTCGATCTCCAGCAGCAGCGCCGCGGTGCAGCGCTGCTCGCCGGCCTCCGGATACAGCACGTGCGCCACACCGTAGGACTGCTCGAAAGTTTGTATGCGAGAAGGATTCTTGTGCAGCAGGTAGCCGAGATCGCTCGCCGCCCAGGCGGCGCCATCGGGTCGCGTACAAGAAATCGTCAACAGCATCCTGAGATGCTCCCTTAGGTCGAAGGCGGTCGCAAATACATTTCCGTCTACGGAAGGCGGCGTGTTTGCCGGAATTGTCACGGACCGGTCCCGATCTTCCGGTAACCGGGTGCCGCGCATAACCACTGCGATCACACTCGAAAAGGTGCGTCCGGGGGAGGATCTCGCCGATTTTCGACGGCGTGGCACGAAGCTTGCGCCCACCCAGGGCAATAGGTGATCCAGTCGCCCCGGAGCGAAGCTGTGCGACGGGTGGTGGCGGGATGCGCCGAGCTGATCCGAAGGTCCGGCGGGCCCATGCCGGACGGTTGGCGCTGGTCTCGGTCGCGGCGCTGGTGAGCGCCTGCGCCATCGCGGGGACACCGCGGGCGGCGCGGCCACAGCTCGGCGGCCTCGATCTGAGCGGCTACGCCGGACTACCGCTGTCCGCGCCGGTAGCCGGTGAAACCTATGGCGGATTCCTGGAATCGGCGCGCATGTCGGAGGCGGTGGTGTCGCCGCGCGATATCGACCCGGCCCTGCGGTACGTCTCGTCCGTTCCGGTGCCGACGCCCACCTCGGCCGTCGGCATCCTGGCCGACGTCAACAGCGGCACCCTCACCCGCTTCGGCATGCCGGCTCGACGCCTTCACCCCGACCCCCGCCGCGGACCTGTCCACGCTGCCGCTGGACCCGGCCGGAATGCTGAGCCGGATCCTGCCCGACGATCCCGGAAAATGGCCCTACCCGGCGCTTTCCGTGACCGGCGGCGGCCGCATCGCCGGTTGGGGTGGCAGGCGGGCGGCGACCGGGGTGGTCTACGGCCCCGTCGAGGCCGCCCTCTTCCTCGATCTCACCGAATCCGCGCCCGAGGCCCTGACCCTGCTGGATTCGGCACGGCTGCTGCGCTTCTCGGACGTGGTCGCCGCGCACCGCGCCCTGCGGCGGCTGACGAATTCGATCATCCCCCAGATCGCCGCCGCCCCGCCGCCCGGTCTGCCGGACGCCGCCTGCACGCAGGACCGGGTGGGGGAATCGCAAGGGGCCGCACGAGCCGTCGTCTGCGTGGTCCAGCACGGCCGCTATCTCGCCTTCGTGTACGGCCCGAACCAGCAGGCCGTCCACCGTAAGGCGGCCGCGCATACGCGCTCCTGGTGGACGCCGGCTGACGCCCGGAACCGGGTTGCCGGGCGTGCCCGCCCCGGCGCGACCCGATTCCGGCGTGTAGGTTCGGCGCGGCGTCGCAATCTCTGCGGCCATCCGGATCCGTCGGACAGGAGCGGTGAATGCGCTTGGTGGGCAAGGTCGGTGCGATCGGCGCGGTCGCGGTGGCCGTGGTGCTGGTGGCGGGCTGCGGGAGCGGCAAGTCCGACGACAAGGCGGCGGCGACGTCCACCACCGCCGCCGCGACCAGCGCGAGCAAGAGCAAGGGCCGCGAGTGCACCGCCGACGACATCAAGGTCGACGGCGGCTTCGGCCAGGCGCCCGAGATCACCATCCCCGACGACTGCGATCCGCCCAAGCAGCTCATCGTGAAGGACCTGGTCGCGGGCAGCGGCCCGGGCGCGGAGACCGGCCAGCAGCTGTCGATGAACTACACGCTGGTCACCTGGTCGGACAAGAAGGTGCTCGACAGCTCGTTCACCCGCGGCCAGACCTTCGACCTCACGCTCGGCTCGGGCAAGGTCATCAAGGGTTGGGAGCAGGGTCTGGTCGGCGTCCAGCAGGGCGCGCGGCGGCTGCTCATCGTCCCGCCGGACCTGGGCTACGGCGCGGGCGGCCGCGGCATCAAGCCCTACGAGACGCTGGTCTTCGTGACCGACGCCGTCAAGGGCTAACCCGCCTCTCCGCGCCTTTTGCCGGTCGTTGGGTGCCCCCACCTGTCCCGTACCGGGCCGCCGGGAGGTGCCGGGCTGGATTTTGGGCGTGCCCGACGAGTTACCCCGGTCGGTACCAGATCAGTCGTCGCGTCCCCTACGCATCCGATTGCGTGCCCCGAACGGCGGTCGACTAACCTGGTCGGGATGCGTTCGGGGGGAACCTAGACGTCAACCATGTACAACGAACAAGGAGCATGTCCGTGAAGAGCACCGTCGAGCAGCTGAGCCCGACTCGGGTCCGCATCAATGTCGAGGTGCCCTTCGAGGAGCTCAAGCCGGACTTCGATCGCGCCTACAAGGCTCTCGCGCAGCAGATCCGTATCCCCGGCTTCCGCCCGGGCAAGGCCCCGGCCAAGCTTCTCGAGGCCCGTGTCGGCCGTGGCGCGGTGCTGGAGCAGGTCGTCAACGACGTGCTGCCCAAGCGCTACAGCGAGGCCGTGATCGAGACCCAGGCGAAGGTCATCGGCCAGCCGGAGATCGAGATCACCAAGATCGAGGACGGCGAAGAGCTGGCCTTCACCGCCGAGGTCGACGTCCGCCCGGACGTCACCCTGCCGGACTTCTCGACCCTCGCGGTCGAGGTCGACCCGATCGAGATCACCGACGCCGACATCGACGAGCAGCTGCAGTCCCTGCGCGCCCGCTTCGGCACCCTCAAGGCCGTCGAGCGCGCCATCGAGAACGGCGACTTCGTCTCCATCGACCTGTCCGCCACCGTCGACGGCGAGGCCGTCGAGGAGGCCTCCACCACCGGCCTGTCCCACGAGGTCGGCTCCGGCCAGCTCATCGAGGGCCTGGACGAGACCCTGGTCGGCCTGAAGGAGGGCGAAGCCAAGGACTTCACCTCCAAGCTGGTCGCCGGCGATCACGCGGGTTCCGAAGCCGTCATCACCGTGACCGTGCAGTCGGTCAAGGAGCGCGAGCTGCCCGAGGCCGATGACGACTTCGCCCAGCTGGCAAGCGAATTCGACACCATCGACGAGCTGAAGGAAGACCTCAAGACCCGCGTCGAGCGCGTCAAGAAGGTCACCCAGGCCGGCGAGATCCGCGACAAGGTGCTCGAGGCCCTGCTCGCGGCCGTCGAGATCCCGCTGCCCGAGGGCGTCGTGAAGGCCGAGGTCGACGCCGTCGAGCACGACGCCGTGCACGGCTTCGACCACGACGAGGCCAAGCTGGCCGAGGCCCTCGAGGCCGAGGGCTCCTCGCTCGAGGAGTTCAAGAAGGACACCAAGGAAGCCGCCGAGAAGTCGGTCAAGACCCAGCTGCTGCTCGACGCCGTCGCCGAGCAGGAGAACACCCAGGTCGGCCAGGACGAGCTGTACGAGCGGATCATCTTCCAGGCGCAGCGCTACGGCATGAGCCCGGACCAGTTCATCCAGCAGATCCGGCAGGCCGGCCAGCTCGGCGCGGTCTTCGCCGACGTCCGCCGCGGCAAGGCCCTCGCCGGCGTCGTGGTCGCGGCCACCGTCACCGACACCGCGGGCAACACCGTGGACACCGCCGAAATGTTCGGCAACCCGGCCGCCGAGGCCGAAGAGGTGTCCGCCGAGGAGCTCGCCACCGTCGCCGACGCGACCGAGGCCGCCGAGGCCGAGGCCAAGTAAGTAATTGCACAACCCCGGAGTTCAGGGTCTCGGCGGGTGAGACCGCCGAGAACCCCCGTACACGGGAACGCGCGGGTTTCGCGTAAGTTTGCGCTGTGAGCGAAGCAGGGCGGTACCGGGAGTTCGGTGCCGCCCTGCTTCGTTAGGGTTTGTGTCAGCGAATCAGTAGGGGCTTTTAACCGAGCCGTTGAGAGAGGGCAGGTATCCGTGACAATTCATCAGGCAGGGGTGCACATGACATCCGCGACTGCTGGTCTGAACCTCAGTGATTCGGTGTACGAGCGCCTGCTGCGCGAGCGCATCATCTTCCTGGGCACTCAGGTCGACGACGACATCGCCAACAAGCTGTGCGCGCAGATTCTCCTGCTGACCGCCGAGGATCCGACCAAGGACATCTCGCTCTACATCAACTCGCCCGGTGGCTCGGTGACCGCGGGTATGGCCATCTACGACACCATGAACTTCGCCGAGTGCGACATTCGCACGGTCGGTCTGGGTCTGGCGGCCTCCATGGGTCAGTTCCTGCTCGCCGCGGGCACCCCGGGCAAGCGCTTCTCGCTGCCGCACGCGCGCATCATGATGCACCAGCCCTCCGCCGGCATCGGTGGCTCGGCCGCCGACATCGCCATCCAGGCCGAGCAGTTCGCCTACACCAAGCGTGAGATGAACGAGCTGCAGTCGCAGTTCACCGGCAAGTCCGTCGAGCAGGTGACCGCCGACGCCGACCGCGACCGCTGGTTCACGGCGAAGGAAGCCAAGGAATACGGCTTCATCGACCACGTGATCACGCACGCGAGCCAGGCGAACGGCAACTAGGTCCGCAACCCACACAGACTTTGGAGACGCGTATGTCCAACATGATCGATCCGCGGGCCGCGGGCATCACCTTCAGCGCCGCCGGTTCCTCGCTCAACCAGATGCAGATGCCGCAGGGCCGCTACATCCTGCCGTCCTTCGTCGAGCACTCCAGCTTCGGTGTCAAGGAGTCGAACCCGTACAACAAGCTGTTCGAGGAGCGCATCATCTTCCTCGGCGCGCAGGTGGACGACACCTCCGCGAACGACATCATGGCGCAGCTGCTGGTGCTGGAATCGCTTGACCCGGACCGCGATATCACCATGTACATCAACTCGCCCGGTGGTTCCTTCACCGCGCTGATGGCCATCTACGACACCATGCAGTACGTGCGCGCCGACGTCGCGACCGTTTGCCTGGGCCAGGCCGCCTCGGCCGCGGCCGTGCTGCTCGCCGCCGGCGCCCCCGGCAAGCGCGCCGCGCTGCCCAACGCCCGCATCCTGATCCACCAGCCGTCCACCTCGGGCGGCATCCAGGGCCAGGTCTCCGACCTCGAGATCCAGGCCGCCGAGATCGAGCGCATGCGTCGCCTCATGGAGACCACGCTGGCTCGCCACACCGGCAAGGACGCGGATGTCATCCGCAAGGACACCGACCGCGACAAGATCCTCACCGCCGACGAGGCGAAGGATTACGGGATCGTGGACACGGTGTTCGAGTACCGCAAGCTCAGCGCCCAGAAGTGAGCTGGGCGGGTGGCGGGGTCGGGAGTCGTCTCGGGCGTCCCCGCCACCCGGGCAGGGGTGAGTCCACGCACATGTCCGGTGAGAAACGTGCCCAAGTTGTCGACCTCGGTCACGCGAAGCGGGTACGGTCACTCTAGGGACCTTTGCTCGTGGTTGTCGGCTCTGCTTATTGGATCCAACACAGGGTGCTCGAATGGGCGCCGTGGAAACACACAGCCGAATTGCCGGATCCGCAAACTCAGGGGTCGCGGCATACGCTCGAAGTAGGCAGCTCGCCGGCAGCCAGGGACAGATGGTTGCACGCGGACAAGGAAGTAGGGACCCAGGAGATGGCGCGCATCGGTGATGGCGGCGATCTGTTGAAGTGCTCGTTCTGCGGAAAGAGCCAGAAGCAGGTCAAGAAGCTCATTGCGGGACCGGGGGTGTACATCTGCGACGAGTGCATCGACCTGTGCAACGAGATCATCGAGGAAGAGCTCGCCGAATCCAGCGAGGTCAAGCTCGACGAGTTGCCCAAGCCCGCGGAGATCAGGGATTTTCTCGAGCAGTATGTGATCGGGCAGGACGCCGCCAAGAGAACGCTAGCCGTGGCTGTTTACAACCACTACAAGCGAATTCAGGCGGGCGACAAGGGCCGTGACTCCCGGGGCGAACCGGTCGAGCTGGCCAAGTCCAACATTCTGATGCTCGGCCCGACGGGCTGTGGCAAGACCTATCTGGCGCAGACCCTCGCGAAGATGCTGAACGTCCCGTTCGCCATCGCGGACGCCACGGCGCTCACCGAGGCCGGCTACGTCGGCGAGGATGTCGAGAACATCCTGCTGAAGCTGATCCAGGCCGCCGACTACGACGTGAAGCGCGCCGAGACCGGCATCATCTACATCGACGAGGTCGACAAGATCGCCCGCAAGTCGGAGAACCCGTCCATCACCCGTGACGTCTCCGGTGAGGGCGTGCAGCAGGCGCTGCTGAAGATCCTGGAGGGCACCCAGGCGTCGGTGCCGCCGCAGGGCGGTCGCAAGCACCCGCACCAGGAGTTCATCCAGATCGACACCACCAACGTGCTGTTCATCGTGGCGGGCGCGTTCGCGGGTCTGGAGAAGATCGTCCAGGATCGAGTCGGCAAGCGCGGCATCGGTTTCGGCGCGGAGGTCCGCTCCAAGGCCGAGATCGACACCGCCGACCACTTCGCCGACGTCATGCCCGAGGACTTGATCAAGTTCGGTCTGATCCCCGAGTTCATCGGCCGCCTCCCCGTCGTCGCCTCGGTCACCAACCTGGACAAGGAATCCCTGGTCCGCATCCTGGCCGAGCCGAAGAACGCCCTGGTGAAGCAGTACGTGCGCCTGTTCGAAATGGACGGCGTCGACCTGGAATTCACCCAGGACGCGCTGGAAGCCGTTGCGGATCAGGCGATCCTGCGCGGTACCGGCGCCCGCGGCCTGCGCGCCATCATGGAGGAGGTGCTCCTCCCGGTCATGTACGACATCCCCAGCCGCGACGATGTCGCCAAGGTGGTCGTCAACGCCGACACGGTGAACGACAACGTCCTACCCACGATCGTGCCCCGCAAGCGCCAGACCCCGGAGCGCCGGGAGAAGTCGGCCTAGCCCGTACCGAACGAAACCGGCTCCGCGAGAATCTCGCGGGGCCGGTTTTTCGTAAGGGCCGAAGTTCGCGGGAACCGACGGGCGCGGTCCAGCCGCCGTGCGCGAATCCCCCCGCTCGGATCTTCTTGTTCTGCTGTGGGCCGTCCGATCCCGGATAGCCGTGGAGTCGGTGACGGTCGGTGGGGCCGATCGCGCCCGTGGCGAGGATCGCCGTTGATCCCCCGTGGTTCGCCGTTGAACCTTTACTCCGTTACTCCGAAAATCGGTGCGGCCGGGTCACCTGTTACGACGGTGTGATGCCCCCGATTTCATCGGCATCGGGCAGGGAAATTCATCGGCACGGGGTCAGCGGCGGGGAAATTTCACGGTGAAGGGGGCGGGCTCGGGGACCGGGAAGCGTTCGCGCGGGGCGACCAGCAGAACGGCCAGGCCGAGGGCCGGAAGGGCCAGCGCGGCAAGCAGTTCGAGGGTGAAGCTGAAGCCGCTCAGGGCGTCGGGGCGGTGGAAGGCGTGGTAGATGAAGTGGGGTACGCCGAAGACCAGCCAGGCCAGCCCGGCGATGCGGGCGATGACGCTGTCGCGGTAGTAGAGCGCGGCCGCGGTGATGGCGGCCAGCGCCAGGAAGAAGGCTCCCGCGTCGCCGACCAGATGGTGGTTGTACGGCCCGTCGGCGCGCACCCAGTGCAGGCCGAGGCCGGGGAAGCTGTTGTAGAACGATTCGGGCGCGACCACCGCCCACAGCCCGGGCATGACTCCGGCCGCGGTGAGCACCCCCAGCATGATGAGCAGGGCGATCCAGCGCCGCCGGTTGATCTCCAGCCGCATGCTCACCCGTAGCCCGTCGCCGGTGCCGCGTAACGAGATCCGCACAGGCCCTCCCGCCCTCGCCAAATCACTGTGTTGACACCGTAATTCGGGGAGCGGGAGGGGACAAGCCCGGAGGCTAGATCGGCTCCATCTTCAGGTCCTCGGGGCTCCAGTAGGCCCGCATGCTGACGATCTTGCCCTCGTCGTCGAGCTCCATCACGTCGATGGGCGAGAGGGTCATCCGGTGCCCGTTGGACACGGTGACGAGGGTGAAATGCGCGGCCACCTGGTTGCCCGCCACCTTCACGGTGTGCAGTTCGGTCTCCCGATCCAGGTTCTCGAGCGCCTTGTACAGCTCGCCGATGGCCTCGTGGCCGCGGCGCTCGGGGGTCCCGATCGGGTCCTCGACGACGGCGTCCGCGGCGTACAGGTCGACGATCGCCGACGTGGGCCCGGTGGCCACCAACTTCACGTACTGCTCGACCACATCCCGGGGCTGCGCTGCCATGGAAGACTCCCATCAGAATTGAAACGTGTTCTATCGCGGAGCCTAACAGTCGAAGGGCGCGAAGGGACCCCGCCGCCTCACCCTGTGGAACCCGCCGCGATCACAGGCCGAGGCGGGCTTCCCCGGTGTAGACGTTCATGGTTTCGCCGCGCAGGAAGCCGACCAGGGTGAGGCCCGCGTCGGCGGCCAGATCCACGGCCAGCGAGCTGGGCGCGGACACCGCGCCGAGCAGGGGAATGCCCGCCATGACGGCCTTCTGCACCAGTTCGAAGGAGGCGCGGCTGCTGACCATGAGGGCGAGATCGTGTGCGGGGAGCCGGTTCTCGCGGACGGCCCAGCCGACCAGCTTGTCGACCGCATTGTGGCGGCCGATGTCCTCGCGCACCGCCACGGCCGTGCCGTCGGTGGTGAACAGGCCCGCGGCGTGCAGGCCGCCGGTGGCGTCGAAAACCTGCTGGCGGGAACGGAGTTCGTCCGGGAGCTTGGCGAGGGTGTCGATATCGACGCGCGGGGTGTCCGGGGGCAGGGGGTGCCGGGTGCGGGTGCGGACCTCGTCGAGCGCGGTCTTGCCGCAGAGGCCGCAGGAACTGTTGGTGAGGAACGGGCGCGGCGTGACCGGCACCGGGTTGCGGAGCTGGATGTCGAGCACGTTGTAGGTGTTCTGCCCGTTCTCGTCGGTGCCTGCGCAGTAGCGGGCGCTGACGATGTCCTCGGCCGAGTCGATGATGCCCTCGGCGTAGAGGAAGCCGTGGATCAGGTCGATATCGGCCCCGGGCGTGCGCATGGTGACCGTCAATGACTGTCCGCCCGTGCGGATTTCGAGCGGTTCCTCGACGGCCAGGGTATCGGGGCGGGTGATGGTGCCGTGCGGGGAGATACGCAGGGTACGGCGGCGGGCGGTGACTCGGCTCATGCGGTGTGGCTGTCACATTCTTCAGAGACGCGGCTTTCCAGACGGATGGTGACCGCCTTGGAGACGGGCGTGTTGGAGCGCAGGGCGACGTGATCGAGGGGGATGAGCGGATTGGTCTCCGGGTAGTAGGCGGCGGCATTGCCGCGCGGGGTCGGGTAGCCGACCAGGCGGAAGCCGGTGACCTTCCGCTCGGTGCCGTCCGCGAACTCCGAGATCACGTCCACGAGTTCGTCTTCGGCGAAGCCCAGGGCGGCGATGTCCTCGGGATTGACCAGCACCACGCGCCGCCCGTTGCGGATGCCCCGGTAGCGGTCGTCGAGTCCGTAGATGGTGGTGTTGTACTGGTCGTGGCTGCGCAGGGTCTGCAGAATCAGGCGGCCCTCGGGGACGGGCAGCCAGTGCAGGTCGTTGACGGCGAAGTTGGCCTTGCCGGTGGTGGTGCGGAACTCGCGGGCGTCGCGGGGCGGATGCGGGAGCTGGAAGCCATTGCCGCCCCGCACCTTCGCGTTGTAGTCGGTACAGCCGGGCACGACATTCGCGATGGCGTCGCGGATCTTGTCGTAGTCGCGCTGGAACTGCGCCCAAGGCACCGGATGCGTCGGACCGAACAATTCCTGCGCCAGCTCGCACACGATGGCGACCTCGCTGCGCAGCTGATCGCTGACCGGGGTGAGCCGTCCGGTGGACAGGTGCACCATGGACATCGAGTCCTCGACCGAAACCTGCTGGCGCACACCGTTCTGGGTGTCCTCGTCGGTGCGGCCCAGGGTGGGCAGGATGAGCGCGGTCCGCCCAGTCACCACGTGGCTGCGGTTGAGTTTGGTCGAAACCTGCACGGTGAGTGCGCAATTGCGCAGCGCCGCCTCGGTGACCTCGGTGTCGGGGGTGGCGGAGACGAAATTGCCGCCCATGCCGAAGAACACCTTGCCGCCGCCGTCGCGCATGGCCCGGATGGCATTGACGGTGTCGAAGCCGTGGGTGCGCGGGCTGGTGATGCCGAATTCGCGGTCCAGTGCGGCGAGAAAGGTTTCGGGCATCTTCTCCCAGATGCCCATGGTGCGGTCGCCCTGCACGTTGGAGTGCCCGCGCACCGGGCACACGCCCGCGCCGGGCTTGCCGATCATGCCGCGCAGCAACAGCAGGTTGGTGGCCTCCTCGATGGTGGCCACGCCGTGCACCTGCTGGGTCAGGCCCATGGCCCAGCAGATGACGGTGGATTTCGATTCGGCCAGCAGTTTCGCGGTGCGGTCGAGGTCGGCGCGGGTGAGCCCGGTGGCCTGCTCGACAATGCCGAGATCGACGGCGCGCGTCTGCTTTTCGTACTCGGCGAAGCCCGCGGTGTGCGCCTCCACGAAGGCGCGGTCCACCACGGTGCCGGGCGCGCGGTCCTCGGCCTCGAACAGCAGCCTGCCCAGGCCCTGGAACAGCGCCATGTCGCCGCCGAGGCGGATCTGCAGGAAGTCGTCGGCAATGGTGATGCCGCCGGTGAAACCCTTGACCGTCTGCGGGTCCTTGAACCCGATGAGCCCGGTCTCGGCCAGCGGGTTGACGGCGATGACCTTGGCGCCGTGCGCCTTCGCCTCGCCCAGTGCCGAGAGCATGCGCGGATGGTTGGTGCCCGGGTTCTGCCCGGCCACGATGATCAGGTCGGCCTTGGAGAAGTCGTCGATGGTCACCGAGCCCTTGCCGATGCCGATGGAGCTGACCAGCGCGGTGCCCGAGGACTCGTGGCACATGTTGGAGCAGTCGGGCAGGTTGTTGGTGCCGAAGCTGCGGACCAGCAGCTGGTAGAGGAACGCGGTCTCGTTGGCGGTGCGGCCGGAGGTGTAGAAGACGGCCTCGTCGGGGGAGTCCAGGCCGCGCAGGGTGTCGGCGATGAGGCGGTAGGCGTCGGCCCAGGCGATGGGGGAGTAGTGGGTGTCGCCCTCGCGCAGCACCATCGGCTGGGTCAGGCGGCCCTGCTGGCCGAGCCAGTAGCCGGACTTGTCGGTCAGGTCCGCGATCGAGTGCGCGGCGAAGAATTCGGGGGTGACGGTGCGCAGGGTCGCCTCCTCGGCGACGGCCTTGGCCCCGTTCTCGCAGAATTCCGCCGGGCGGCGGCGGCCGGACGGCTCGGGCCAGGCGCAGCCGGGGCAGTCGAAACCGTGGCGCTGGTTCACCCGGGCCAGCGTGCGCGCGGTGCGCACCACGCCCATCTCCTCGATCGCGCGTTCCAATGCGACCGTGACCGCCTTGACACCGGCGGCCGCGGTCTTCGGCTCGGTGACCGTCAGCTCGGATTCGTCGATATCGGACTTCGGCGCGGCACGGTGCATGGTGGCGATTGTCCTCTCCGGCGCGGGGGCCGTCCCAGTCGGTATTCGCATCGTAGGTCGCGGCACGCCCGGTTTAGCGGACTGGTCGGTCGGAGGTGCGAACGCGGGTGATCACCACCGCGATAGACAGGGCGGCGGGGGCGGGTCTGGCCTTACCATCGAACAAGCGAGGTCACGCCGATGAAGAAAAGTTTGCATTCGGGTCGGCGTGCCGGTGGGGACCGGCATGCGAAACGCGCCCGCGCGCTGAGACTTTCACCCCGAACCCTACACCTCGGTCTGATGCTCGCGGCGGTGATCGCGTTGCTGATTCCCGCGGGCATCGGCTGGGCGAATCCGGGTGCGACCCAACCGGTCCCGATCACCACCGTCTCGGTGCCCGCGCCGCAGGAGCGCGCACCGATGAAAGTCCCTACCACCACGACGAATCCGCCCCAGAAGGACTGCCTGCCGGACTGCACCGGCACCCGCGACGGCGTGCCCGGCCAGAACGGCGGCAACCACTGCGACGATCCGACCAAGTGCGACGGCTCGGGGACCAGCGACGGCAAGTGCACGGGTGAGGGCTGTCTGCCGAAGACCGAACCGAAGTATTGCCCGGATGGTTCGGTGATGCCGTCGAGTGGCGTGTGCAAGACGACGCCGAAGCCGGAGTATTGCCCCGATGGTTCGGAGAAGCCGTCGGGCGGAACGTGCAAGACGACCCCGAAACCCGAGTACTGCCCGGATGGTTCGGGGAAGCCGACCTGGGGGACGTGCCCGACCACGCCCAAGCCCGAATACTGTCCCAACGGTTCGGTCAAGCCGTCGAACGGGGTGTGCCCGACCACGCCCAAGCCCGAATACTGTCCCAACGGTTCGGAGAAGCCGTCGAACGGAGTGTGCCCGACCACGCCCAAGCCCGAGTACTGCCCGGACGGTTCGGAGAAGAAGTCCGGTAGCAGCTGTCCGACCACGGATCAGGGTGGCGTCAAGCCGCCCACCGGGAATCCGCAACCGCCGAAACCGAATCCGGTGCCCACCACGCCGGTGGTGACCACCCCGCCGGTCGTGACGACCGCCCCGGCCCCGCCGCCGAGCGAGGAACCCAAGCCGCCGACCACCACGACCACCGCGCCCGTTCCGGCGCAGACCTCCGGGTTGTCGCTGAATCCGCCCGCGGTGCCGCCCGGCGGGCAGGTGACCGCCAGTGGGTCCGGGTGTGATCCGGGTTCGGATGTGCGGCTGTCGATCGGTGGCGCGAACGTGGGTGACACCAAGGCGCGCGCCGACGGCGGCTTCGAGGCCACGCTCGCCACCGGCGGGGCCGAGATCGGTCAGCACGAGGTGACCGCCGAGTGCGGTAGGAAGCTGGCGGCCGATCTGGACATCGTGCTGGTCAGTCAGGTCGGGGGCGGCGCGGCCACCATGACCGTGCTGCTGTTCTTCCTGCTCATCGGCGGCTGGTTCTACGGCCACCGTCTGATCTCCCATCTCCCGGCCCGGAGGCCCCGATGACCAGCTGCACACCCGCGCACGGAGAATCGCCGAGAGCGCCGCTGCCGCGCCCGTCCACGGTCGCGCTGCTGGCCGTAATCGCCCTGGTGGCAGCGATATTCACGGCCGGACCCGCCGCCGCGGCGGGCGGGGTGAGCGCGACGGCCACCGTCGGCGGCCGCGCCATCGCGGGCGCGAATGCGAGCAATCCGGTGCGCCTGGATCCGAAGAAGGTGGTGCTGGTCGTCGTCGAGGTGACCAATGGCACCGCGAAACCGGTGTCGGTCCGCCGGGTGGACCTGGCCGGGCACGTGCTCGGCCTGAACTTCTACTCCTATTCCACGACGGTCGAATTGACCGTCGCGGCGGGCAAGTCCGACAAGCTCACCTACCGGCTGGATCCCGCGGGCCTGGACGGTCAGGCCACCGGGCTCATCGGCTCGGACCTCACCCTCATCGGCGCGGACGGCAAGCCGCTGACCGCCGTGCACACCGTGGTCGACGTGCGCGGCTCGCTGATGTCGGTCTACGGCCTGTTCGGCATCATCATCGCCGTGCTGACCGGGCTCGCCATCGCCGACGCGGCCCTGACCGTTGCGCGCCACCGCCTTTCGGCCAACCGCTGGCAGCGCGGCCTGCGACTGCTGGCACCCGGCCTCGGGATCGGCCTGATGATCGGGTTCACCGCCTCGGTGGCGCGCTGGTGGGTGCCCGGCACCGAGCTGTGGCTGACCCTCGCCGGCGTCGTCGCCTGGCTCTTCTTCCTGGCCGGGTACCTCTCACCCACCCCGGGCCGGTCCGACGACCTGGGCCTGGACCCCGAAGATCTGGCCGCGGCAAGGGAACTCGACGCGCGCGGCTTCGCGGCGAGCGTCCCGGGGGCGCCGGTCGGCGCGGGCATGTCCCAGCCCGGTGGTCCCCATCCGGGGATCGGCGGCCCCGACCCGGCGCTGTTCCCCGTGCCCGGCCCCAATCCGCCCTACGGCGGCACCTATCCGGACCTGCCCGCGCCCGGACAGCCCGGCGGCACCTTCCGGGACCTGGACATCCGCGGCGCGAACCCGGCCGATGCCGCGACCCGGGTCGTGCCCGGCGCGCCCGTGGGACCCCCTGCGGCGCGGGTGTTTCCGGGCGGACCCGCACCCGACGCGGCCGGTCGGGATTTCTACAGCGGCGAGACGACTCGCATGACGCGGCCGGGATTCGGCGGAGCATACCCGGGCGGCGGGCCACTGGCCTCCGCCATGACACCCCCGTCGGGTGAGACCGCGGTCGTGCCGAAGGGTTCCGATCCGGCGGGCACCATCGCCCCGTCGGCACCCGGCACCATCGCCCCTTCCGGGCCTGCCACTATCGCCCCGTCGGGGCCTGTCACCATCGCCCCGCCCGGGCCGGGCACGGTTGGCTCGCCGGGGCCGGGCGCGGTGGCCGCGTCGGGTACGGGCTCGGGCGGATTGCCTGCCGTGAGCCGACCACCCGATGGGCCGGGCTCGGAGCCGTTCCGCTGTTCGGCCTCCGGTGTGGAGGAGGCGACGATGGGGTATCCGTCGGGCGTGCAGCGGCCGCGGCCGCCGGGCGGGCGGGGTGAGACCACCTTCGGGCGCGGCGTGGACCTGGGCAAGCCGGGAGAGGAAGGCGACGAGCCGACCATTCGAAGTGCGCCCGGCGGCAAGGGATCCGGGGACGGGGGAACGGGTACATGAGTGTGGCGAACCTGACCGACGCCGATCTGGCGCGGGTGCGGGCGGCGCTGCCCGGGTACGAGATCGGTGGGCAGATCGGTCGCGGCGGGTGCGGCGTGGTGCTGGCCGGGGTACACCGGGGGCTCAACCGCCGGGTCGCGATCAAGCAGATTCCGCCGCAGTTCGCCGACGATATGCAGGTGCGGCGGCGGTTCGTGGCCGAGGCGCGGATGATGGCGGCGCTGGACCACCCGCACGTGGTGCCGGTGTACGACTATGTCGAGCACGAGGACCTGTGCCTGCTGGTGCTCGAGTGTCTGCCCGGCGGCACCGTCGAGAACCGTTTCGTCACCGCGGGATTCGAGGCGACCGCCGCGCTGGCCGTCGCGCTGTCCTGCGCGGCCGGACTGGACGCGGCCCACCGCAGCGGCATCCTGCACCGCGACGTGAAGCCCTCCAACCTGATGTTCGCCGCCAATGGGACGTTGAAGCTCACCGACTTCGGCATCGCCAAGATCGTCGGCGGCGAGGAGACCCTGGTGACCCGTGCCGGGGAGATCATCGGCACCCCGTCCTACATCGCGCCCGAACAGGTGCGCGGCCACCAGCTTTCGCCCGCCACCGACGTGTACGCGCTGGCCACCATGCTCTACCAGCTGCTCTCGGGGGTACTCCCGTTTCCCACCGGCTCCGACGCGCTGGCCCTGCTCTTCGCCCATGCCTACGGCGAACCGGTCCCGCTCGCCGAGGTCGCGCCCTTCGTCCCGCAGCCCATCGCCGACGCCGTCATGCGCGGCCTGGCCTGCGACCCCGCCGAACGCTACGACACGGCCGAAACCTTCGGCATCGCCATCGCCGAACCCGCCGCGCACCTGTGGGGCGCGAATTGGCTTACACCCGTGGGTATTCCGGTGATCGGCGCGGACACGATCGTCGCCGCCGCGACGGGTGGCGGACGCAATCTCCGCGGCGCGGGCCCCTACACCCCGCCGCCGGGGGCGAACCGCTCGGGACCGCTGACGCCGCCACCTCGACGCGGTCCGGCAGGGCAGGTTCCCTGCGACACGACCGCTGACTCACTGCCGCGGCCCGCGCCGCAGGGCGCACCGGCCGGTCTGTATCGGGGCCCCGAAACGCCCGCGCCTCAAGGCGGACCCGGCGACCGTCGTGGTGCGCCACCGTCCGCTCCGCCCGGTGGTCCGCGCCAGACTTCCGGCGATCTCCGCAATGTTCCCGGCGATCCCCGCAACGCCCCGACCCGGCGCTCGGGCGCAGGCCCGGTCGCGACGCCGGGGCCTGCGGGTGCGGGGATATCGGCCGGGCGGGGCGGTCCTGCCACGCCGCCTCGGCAGGGTCCGGCCGCATCGGGCAGTGCCGGCGCATACCCGCCGGGACCCGGATCAAGCGGTGCGCCACCGGGATACGGCCCGGTGGGGATGCCGGGGCCCTCGGGCCCGGTGTGGACCGGGCCGATGGAACGCGTGCGGCCCAAGGAGCCGATCCAGCACGGCGGGGTGCGGCTGGCCGAGGTGGCGCGGGCGGATCTGGTGCCGGTGCAGCGCGTGGTCACGTTGCCCTCGCCGCGGGTGCCGTTCCTGGCGGGCGCGATGCTGGCGGCGGTGACCGTCGGGGCCGCAGTGCTCGGGCTGGGTGCGGCGGATCGGAATGTGCCGCCGGCGGGGATGATTCGGATCGCCGGAGCCGATCCGGCCGCGCAGACGGTCGAGCTCGATCTCTCGAAACCGGTGCCGGTCACGATCACCGGGTCGGACGCGGACAGCGCGAAACTGTCGGTGAATGTGCTGGGTATCGGTGCCGGAGGCGAGAGCGCGGACCTGAAGGGCGGTGCCGGTGAGCTGGCGGCACCGGTGAACAAATATGTGCTCGCCGGTCGGCTGACGGGTGAGCTGTCCTTGTCGCGCAATGGTTCCCAGATGCAGGCGTATCGGTTCGGGGTGCGGACCACGCAACCCGCGACCACCACCGCGACCGCCGTCGGCGTGCTGCTGTTGTTGCTGTTCGCCGGTGCCTACGCCGAATCCAATGCCCGGACGCTGCGCCGCGGCAGTGCGCGGTTCGCGTCGACGGTGGGCCTCGCCATCAGCGCGGGTCTGCTCGGGGTGGCCGCGGTCGGCGCCTCCTGGGTGCTGCTGGGACACGAGCCCACGCTGCTCGGTGTGATCGGGTGCGCCGCAGGCGGTGCCGCCGCCGGGCTGGCCCTGGCCACGGGCTGCCGCCGGGTCGGCAAACGGTACCGCTACGTGCGGATACAACGCCTCCGGGAGCGCGCCTGAGCGGCCCGCCGCGAGCGTAATGGTAGGCCCGCGTTCACGCGATACACGCACGAGCGCGGCAGGATCGGTGACCGCGCGAGAGCACGGGGGTGGAACATGGCGGGGCGTCCGGTCATCGAAATACGGGAGTGGGGGCGGCCCGCGCGGCGTCGCCTGCTCGACGGGCCGATCGTCTTCGGACGCGACGGCAGCCACGAGGTCCTCGCGGACAGCGGGGGCTCGCGGCAGCACCTGCGACTGGTGCCGACCCCGACCTCGCTGTCGGTGGTGGACCTGGGCAGCCGTAACGGCACCACCGTCAACGGCGTGCCGCTGACCGGGCGACACGAACTGGTGACCGGTGACGTGGTGCGGCTGGGCCGCAGCGAGATCCTGGTCCTGCACACCCCCACCGCGGAGTTCGAGGAGCACGAGCTGTCGGCGACGGTGCTGGGCCCGTCGGGTCCACTGCCGCGTCCGCCGGGTGCGCGCGCCGCGCTGCCGCGCTGGGTGAACGCCGCCAACCGGGTCCTCGGCATCGATCCCACCGGCGAGCGAAATCCGTTCCCCGCCTTCACCGAACTGCCCAGCCGGATTCCGCTGCCGGTCTGGCAGGCGGCGCGGTTCGCGAGCATCGCGGTGTTCCTGGCGCTAGTCGTCACCCTGTTCGTGCGGCCCGCCGCCGGGCTGTTCTGGTTCTTCAAGGTGGTGGTGCCGATCCTGCCGGGGCTGTTCCTGATCGCGCCGGGCCTGTGGCGCAACACCTGTCCGCTGGCCGCCACCAATCAGCTGCCGCGACTGTTCGGTTTCACGCGCGCGGCGACACCACCGGTCTGGATGCAGCGGCGGGGCTACCTGATCGCCGTCGCCCTGTTCTTCGGCATCGCCGGATCCCGGGTTGCTGGACTGGATCGCAGCGGAATCGCCACGGGTGCAGTGCTTTCCGCAGTACTGGTGGCCGCTTTCACCGGCGGTGTGGCGTTCAAGGGCAAGAGCGGCTGGTGCAGCAGCATCTGCCCGCTGTTCCCCTTGCAGCGGGTCTACGGGCAGACGCCGTTCGTCACCATCGCCAATAATCACTGCCGTCCGTGCGTGGGCTGCGCCAAGAACTGCTTCGACTTCAAGCCGCGCGCCGCCTACCAGGCCGATATGGCCGACCCGGATCCCGGCTGGAGCGCGCCCCGCAAGCTGTTCGCGGCGGCGCTGCCCGGGTTCGTGCTGGGCTTCATGGTGCTGGCCGGATACACGGGACTTCCTGTACTGCAACGGTATCTGGTGCTGGCGGTGTTCCTGCTGGCCGCGATCGGCGTCTACTTCGCGGTCGAGGCGCTGACCGGGGTGAGCGCGGCCATGCTCTCGGCGGTGTACGCGGCGCTCGCGTTGAACGTCTTCTACTGGTTCGCCGGACCGGTGCTGCTCGCCTCGTTCGCAACCGTCACCGGTGTCGGCGTGGCCTGGTTGCACTGGCCGATCAGCGTTTTCGTGCTGGTGGCCTCCGTGCTGTTCCTGGCTCGGACCCGGGTCAGCGAGCTGCAATACGCGCTCACGACCGGGGCCCGCACCGAACCCGTCCTGCTGCCCTTCCCGCGACCCCGCGCCGACGCCGAAAAGCCCGCCGCCACCGGCCCTTCGGTGATCCTGGACGGCACGACGGTGGCCGCCGAGACCGGGGCCAGCCTGCTCGAACTCGCCGAACAGGCGAGCCTGCCGCTGGAGGCGGGCTGCCGCATGGGCGTCTGCGGCGCGGACCCCGTGGCGGTGCTCGAGGGCGGCGATCAACTCTGCGAACCCACCGGCGACGAGCGGAACACCCTGCGGCGGCTGGGTTTCGCCGCCAATACCCGCATGGCCTGCTGCGCCCGCGTCAACGGCGGCGGCATCAAGGTGGCGCTCACCCCCGAGCCCGGCCACGGCAATGGCGACCGCCCGGCCCACTTCGACCGCTCGCTGGTGAGCCTGGTCGTCATCGGCAACGGCATCGCCGGTGTCACCGCCGCCGACTTCCTGCGCCGCGGCCACCCGGACTGCGAAATACACCTGGTCGGCCGGGAATCCCACGACTTCTACAACCGCATGGGCATCTCCCGCCTGATCCCCGGCCGCTCCGCCATGCAGGGCCTGCACCTGCTGCCCGAACAGTGGTACGAGGAGCACCGCATCCACCCGTGGCTCAATACCCTGGCCACCCAACTGGATCCGCGCGCCCAGCGCGTCCACCTCGGCACCGGCGACGTGCTGCCCTACGACCGGCTCATCCTCGCCACCGGGGCCGCCGCCGCGCTGCCCGAGATCGAGGGCCTGCACCGGCCGGGCAGCTTCGTGCTGCGCGAAGCCGGTGACGCCCTGCGCATCCGGGCCTACGCCCAGCAGCGCTCCTGCACCCGCGCCGTGGTCGCGGGCGGCGGCCTGCTCGGGCTGGAGGCCGCATATGCCCTGCACCAGTTGGGCTTACGGGTCACCGTGCTGGAGCGCGGTGAACGCATGCTCGGCAAACAGCTCGACCGCCGCGCCTCGGCCATCGTGCACGACCACTTCGCGCGCGCCGGTATCGAGGTGCGCCACCGCGCCGAAACAGCCGCTCTGACCGGGGGTTCCGGACCGATGGGCCGGTCCGGCGGCCAACCGGACGCGAGCCCGGTCACCGCCGCGATCCTGAAGGACGGCACCGTCGCACCGTGCGAGATCTTCCTGGCCTCGATCGGCATCCGACCGAACGTGGATCTCGCGCGCCGCGCCGGAATCCCGGTCCGGCGCGGCATTCTGGTGGACGACCGCATGCGCACCGCCGCGCCGAACGTGTACGCGGCCGGGGACGTGGCCGAGCATCGGGAGCGGGTGCTCGGGCTGTGGCCGATCGCGGCGGAGCAGGCGCAGGCCGCGGCCGTGAACGCGCTCGGCGGCGATCAGGTGCTGAGCGCGGAGACGCCCGCGACCATCCTCAAGGGCGTCGGCCTGGAGCTGTTCAGCATCGGGCAGGTGGAGCCGGGGCAGCGCGACGAGGTGATCGTGGTCGACCGTGCGCCGCAGCGGTCCTACCGCCGCCTGGTCATCTCCGCGAACCGACTGGTCGGCGCGATCGTCCTCGGCCACCACCCGACCGACGTGGCCGCCGCCCAGCAGGCCGTCCGCGCGCGCCGCGAGATCGACCCGTACTCCCGCAATGCCCTTCAACAAGGAGACTGGTCGTCTTTGCAATGACCACCGCTCCCGGCGACGACCCACCGCTCCCAGCAATGGGTCAGGGCTCCCCGCGATGAGCTACGGCGAGCCCGGCGCGGTGCGGTAGGTGAGAACCCGCTCGCCGATGCGCAGACTCCACCCCGCCTTCAACTCCATCGGCCGCTGCCCCACCCGAACCCAGTCCGCCGCACCGGGAGCCGCCACGAACGTGCCGCCCGGCGTCCCCGCGTCGCGCACCTACACCAGGCCGTTCTCGATGAAAACCCGCGCGTGCACCCGCGACACGTGCCGATCCCGCGCGATCACGATGGGCGAGGCCACCGCTCGCCGCACCGCCTCGTCGATCATCGGATCCCGGCCGATCACGTAGGGGCGATCCAGCGGATACACCGCGCCCTCGGCACCGGTCAGCGCACCGGCCACCGCGGCCTCCGCCGCCGTGGTGGGCGGCGGCGCGCCGCGACCCCGGGGCGCGGATTCCTCGAGGGCTTCGGCCCCGGGGCTATAGGCGGCCGTGGGCGGCTGGTCGGCCGGGTCCGGCCGGTCCGCACGCCGCCTCGCGGCACCCGAATCGGCATCGGGCGCTGGACGTTTCGATAGATCCGGACCCGCCGCCCGCGGCCCGTGCGCATGTTCCGGACCAGTCGCCGGTGCTCTGCGCGTCTCGGCGGGTGTCGCACGCGTCGCGGGGCCGGAGTCGACCTGTGCCTCGATCCGCACCCGCTTGTCGAGCACACCCCCGGGCCGGTCGGATCCGGAACCGCCGGCCAGCCGCGAACCCGGAGCCGGAGTGGTCGCGGCATTGCGCGGATTGGCCGCCCCGGCCTCGGCCGGGGATTCCGGCGTCGGGGAAACCGGCTGTCCCCGACCGGATCCCGATGCCGGGGTCGGCCCGGAGAAGCGGGTGTGCGACGGCGTGGGAGTCGGGGCCCGGCGGGTCGTGGCCGGGATCGGGGCCTCCTCGGCGGCAGCGCTCGGCGCTGCCCCTGATGAGGCGCTCGGCATCGCCTCGGACGGGGCGTTCGGCATCGCCTTGGACGGGGCGTTCGGCATCGCCTTGGACGGGGCGTTCGGCATCGCCTTGGACGGGGCGTTCGGCATCGCCTCGGCGGCGGCTTTCGGCGTGGGCTCGGGAGCGGATTTCGCGCCCGCCTCGGCGGCGGGGTTCCGCGCGGCCTCTCTGAGGCGCGCGGCCCCCAGCCCGGAAACCGGGGCGTGCAGGACGAAACCGCCGCCCGCCACCACCCCGGCCCGCAGATCGGTGTGCGCGATCTCGCCGCCCACCCCCTCGGCGATCACCGTGAGCCGCCGCACCGGATTCCGCACGATCTCGTCGGCCCAGGTCATGGCCCGCTCGCCGGACAGCGTGCGGGCGCCCTCCGGGCCGTCGACCGCGGCCGTCACCGGGCCTCGCAGCAGGATCAGGATCCCGCCCGCGGTGGGCGCGACCACACCGAACGCGGGCGGCTGCGCGGAACCGCTGCTGAACACGGTCGCCGCCAGGCGCTGCGCGATCGCCACCCCCGGATCGGGTGCGCTCGCCGCGGTCTCCGCCGCCCCGAGTATGCGGTCCGTGGAAGGACTCTCACCGTGCAGGAAGATGACCAGGTTCGCGAACCGCGCGACCAGTCCCGCCCCCGGTATCAGCCCGACCGTCGTCGGAATTCGGCCCATCCGCGCCTCCCTCTCCCGGCGCTCACAACATCGCTGCCAAGCATAGGACCGTTGCGCCCGCCTCCGCAGCGCCCTGTCACCCGGGGACACCGGGTTCCCGGAAGACACGGATCGCGCCAGATTGCCGCAATGTCACCCATATCCCGGACCGGCGGGCGAGGATCGAGGCATCGTGCCGGTGCATCCGGCTCCGGCATCACCGATGAGGACCGAACCATGATGGGCACGATCATCAGGAACACGACCGCCGCCGCGGTCGGCTGCGCCGCGCTCACGACCGTCGTCGGCCTGGCCGCCCCCGCCGGCGCCACCGCCACCCGGATCGGCATCGACCCGGGCATCAGCTTCGGCATGGCGAGCAACTACGGCACCGGCTGCAGCTACGACGTCGACGGCTACGTCGACGACCCCAGCACGCCGGTCGTCTTCTACGACAACAGCGTTCCCATCGGAATCGCGAAGCCTTCCGGAGCGCTCGCCCAGATTCGCTGGACACCCACCACCACCGGTCCGCACCGGTTACAGATCTGGCAGTACCACCGCGACAGCGAGGACGTCTTCCCCTACGTCGACATCCACGTCGGCACCGGCATAGCCACCGGCTCCGGCTGCAACGTCTTCGGCTGACCCTTACCGGCCTATTCGAAGGCGGCGCGGGCGGCGGGTTCGGCGGCCTTGCGGTCCTCCTCGACCAGGCCGATACGGGTGCGGCGGTCGAGGAGGTCGGATTCGTCGAGGGCGCCCTCGTGGGTGACCGCGAAGGCGAATTCGGCGGCGGTGACGTCCATACCGGGGGCGACCTCGGCCGACAGGGCCGGAGACTGTTGCGTCAGCTGGAGAATCGCCGTGGCCTCGCTGCCGAAGCGCTCGACCAGGCGGGGCGGAGCCGCGATGGCGTCGCGGGCCGCGCCGGAGACCGCGCCCACCAGCGGTAGGGAGCGGGTGCGGCAGGGGGCGGCGGGCAGGCTCGCGTGTGCGACCGCCGCGTCCACGGTGTCCTCGGCCATCTTTCGATAGGTGGTGAGCTTGCCGCCGACCACCGTGATCAGGCCGGTGGGGGAGGTGAGGACGGCGTGCTCGCGGGAGATGTCGGCGGTGCTGTCGCCGCCGGTGCGCAGCAGCGGGCGCAGGCCCGCGAAGGTGCCGCGAATATCGCTGCAGCTCAGGGGCTCTCGCAGCACGGTATTGACGGTGTCGAGCAGGAAGTCGATCTCGGCGTCGGTGGCGTGCGGCACGTCGGGCACCGGGCCGGGGGCCTCCTCGTCGGTGAGACCCAGGTAGACCCGGTTGTGCGCGGCCGGGAACGCGAAGATGAAGCGGCTGGTGCTGCCCGGGATCGGCACGGTCAGCGAGGCGGTGAGCCCGCCGAAGGCCGCCGCGTCGAACACCAGGTGGGTGCCGCGCGAGGGCCGCAGTTCGATGCTGGGATCCACCTGATCGGCCCACACGCCGGTGGCGTTGACGACCGAACGCGCTGTCACATCCAGGGTTTCGCCGGTCAGCGTGTCCCGCAGGGTGGCCGAGGTGCCGGTGACATTCGTGGCCTCGACCCGGGTCAGCACCGACGCGCCCTCCCGCGCCGCAGTGCGGGCGATGCCCACCACCAGCCGCGCGTCGTCCACCAACTGCCCGTCCCAGGCCAGCAAGCCGCCGCGCAGCCGGGCCCGGCGCACGGTCGGGGCCAGCCGCAGCGCCTCGGCGGCGGCCACCCGCCGCGAGCGCGGCAGCACCGACGCCGGGGTTCCGGCCGTCCGCCGCAGCACGTCACCGGCCAGGAACCCGGCCCGCACGAGAACCTTCTGCGCCGCACCGATATTCGGCAGCAGCGGCACCACCTGTGGCAGCGCCCGGGTCAGATGCGGGGCGGTGCGGGTCAGCAGAATGTCGCGCTCGACCGCGCTCTCGTGCGCGATCCCCACCCCGCCGCTGGCCAGATACCGCAGCCCGCCGTGCACCAGCTTCGAACTCCACCGGCTGGTCCCGAACGCGAAGTCGTGCTTCTCCGCCAGCACCGTCCGCAGCCCGCGCGCCGCGGCGTCCAAAGCCACTCCGGCACCGGTGATACCGCCACCGATCACCAGCACGTCAATGGGCTCCCCATCGCCCAGCCTGGTGAGTTCCCGCTGCCGTCGCGCCGCATTCAGCGCCGAATCGCCCGTGTTCCTAGCCATGGAGGTCCTCCCAAACTGTGCGCTTGTCGCCGAGTGGCACACCAGCGAGGGGATTTGCCCGAATTCGCCGCGCTGGTGTGCCACTCGACGGATCGGGGGTGGGGTTTAGGTGGGGGTGAGGTAGCCGTGGAGGGCGCGGGCGAGTTCGGTGTCGAGGTGCGGGGCGTCGATTACCGGTTCGAAGGTGCTTGCCGACTGGACGGAGGACTGGGCGATGAGGAGCAGCATGGCGGACAGGTGGGCCGGATTGCCGTCGCGAATCGAGCCGTCGTCCTGGCCCTCCAGGATGGCCGCGGCGAACAGGTCCAGCAGGGCGCGCTGATTGCGGCCCAGTCGCTCGAACACGTAGGTGAGCATGATGTCGGTGTCGGCGCGGAAGATCTTGGCGAACAGGGGGTTCCGGCGCATTGCCGCACCGCCGCCGACAATGCCGCCGACCAGGCGCTCGCGGGCGCTGCCGGTGCTTGGCGCGGTGCCGGTGATGATCTCACGTAGTTCCCGCACCAGCAGATCCGCCACCAGGGACCCGGTGTCGGGCCAGCGCCGGTACACGGTCGGGCGGCTCACGCCCGCGCGCCGGGCCACCTCGGTGAGGGTGGTCCGGCGCACGCCGAATTCGGCGACGCAGGCGCGCGCCGCGTCGAGGATGGCCCGATCGACGGCGGAGGAGGTTTCGGTAGAACTCACTGCTTGCACCACCGGAGACTAGTTCGGTTACTGCTTGACATTCTATGTCAGACTGTAACGCATGGTCGACACACAAGCACCCGCCGCATCGACGGAAAACCCGGGCGAGCCGCAGGCCCGCGCGAGTATGGTGTGGGACGCCTGGGGCTCCCCGTCCGGACACAAACCGCTGCCCGAGCAGATTCGGGGACTGCTCGCACAGGTATTCGGGGTGTCCGGCGAGCCGGTGACTCGTCGCGATGAGGGCGACGTGCCGCTGCGCGCCTCGGCGCTCACGCCGGAACAGCACGCCGGGCTCGTCGCGGTGGTCGGAGCCGAGAACCTGTCGATCGACCATCGCGACCGCCTGCTCCGCGCGGGCGGCAAGTCCACCCCGGACCTGCTGCGCCGCCGCGCCGCGGGCGAACAGGACGCCCCCGACGCCGTCGTCTTCCCCGCCGATCACGACGATGTCCTCGCGGTGCTGAAGTACTGCTCCGCCAAGGGCATCGCGGTCGTCCCGTTCGGCGGCGGCACCAGTGTGGTCGGCGGCCTGGACCCGGCACGCGGCAGCTTCCCGGCCGTCATCGCCCTGGACCTGCGTCGCCTCGACACCCTCACCGACCTCGACCCGATCAGCGGCACCGTCACCCTGGGCGCGGGCCTGTCCGGCCCGCAGGCCGAGGAACTGCTTGCCCGCCATGGCTTTTCGCTCGGCCACTTCCCGCAGAGCTTCGAATTCGCCACCATCGGCGGGTTCGCCGCCACCCGTTCCTCGGGCCAGGCCTCGGCCGGGTACGGGCGCTTCGACGACATGATCATGCGCCTGCGGATCGCCACCCCCGCGGGTGATCTCGATCTCGGCCGCGCCCCCGCCTCGGCCGCCGGACCCGATCTGCGCGAGCTGTTCTCCGGCTCGGAGGGCACCCTCGGCATCATCACCGCGGTCACCCTGCGCGTGCACCCGGTCCCGGAGACCACCGCCTACCAGGCATGGTCGTTCCCCGACTTCGCCACCGGCGCGAACGCCCTGCGCACGGTCATCCAGGCCGGGGCCGCCCCCACCGTCATGCGCCTGTCCGACGAGGCCGAGACCGGCCTCAACCTGGCCCGCGCCGGGGATGTCGGCGGCGCGGCCGTCGGCGGCTGCCTGGCCGTCACCACCTACGAGGGCACCGCCGCGCACGTGGCCGCCCGCAGCGCCGAGGCCGCCGCCCTGCTGGCCGCCGCCGGCGGCACCGCACTGGGCGAAACGCCCGCCCAGGAATGGGAGCACGGCCGCTTCTCCGCCCCTTACCTGCGTGATGCCCTGCTCGACGTGGGCGTGCTCTGCGAGACCCTCGAAACCGCCACCAACTGGGCCAATCTCGCCAACCTCAAGGCGAAAGTGACCGCCGCGCTGACCGACACGCTCACCGCCCAGGGCACCCCGGCGCTGGTCATGTGCCACATCTCGCACACCTACCCGACCGGTGCGTCGCTGTACTTCACCATTGTCGGAAAGCAGGCCGATGACCCGATCGCCCAGTGGGCCAAGGCCAAACGGGCCGCGGGCGACGCCGTCGTGGCCGCGGGCGGCACCATCACCCACCACCACGCCATCGGCGCGGACCATCGCCCGTGGATGACCGACGAGGTCGGCGACCTCGGCGTGCGGGTGCTGCGCGCGGTGAAAAACGCCGTAGACCCGTCCGGAATCCTCAACCCTGGGAAGCTGATTCCGTGACGACCATTCGCTCCATCGCCCTGGTGACCAACCCGCTGTCCGGGAAGGGCAAGGGTGCGCTGGTCGCCGTCGAGGCCGCCAATCTGTTCGCCGAGCGCGGTGTCGAGGTCACCGAGATCCGCGGCGACTCGGCCGCGGAGAGCGAACGCCTGCTGCGCAAGGCGCTGGCCGACTTCGACACCCGGCCCGACGCCGTGGTGGCCGCCGGCGGCGACGGCCTGACCGGCGTGGTGCTGCAGGCCCTGGTCGGCACCGGCCTGCCCCTGGGCCTCATCCCCGGCGGCACCGGCAACGACCTGGCCCGTGAACTCGGCATTCCCGACGACACCCCGGCCGCGGTGGCCGCCGTGCTGGGCGGCAATACCCGCTCCATCGATCTCGGCACCGTGGAGACCGAGGAATCCGGGCGCGCGCTCTGGTTCGCCACCGTGACCGGCACCGGCCTGGACGCGCGAGTCACCCTGCGCGCCAATGCCCTGCGCTGGCCCAACGGCCCCAAGCGCTACACCGTCGCCGCACTGCTCGAGCTGGCGAGCAAGCTGGCGGTGCCGTACCGCATCGAACTGATCGGTTCGCCCGACCACCCGGACGGCACCGTGCTCGAGCTCGACGCGATCATGGTGGCCGTCGGCAATACCCGCAGCTACGGCGGCGGCATGCAGGTCTGCCCCGACGCCGTCATCGACGACGGTCTGCTGGATCTGACCGTCGTCGGTGCCATGTCGCGCCTGGACATGCTGCGCCTGCTGCCGGACCTGTCCTCCGGCAAGCGCATCGACCACCCGGCCGCGGCCTTCCACAAGGCCCGCGAGATCCGCCTGACCGCGCCCGGCGCACCCGCCACCGCCGACGGCGATCCGGCCGGGCTGCTCCCGGGATTCTTCCGGGCCATCCCCGGCGCGCTGGACGTCCTGGTGCCCTGATCCTCGTCACCCGCCCGAGCGGTCCGCCGCTCGGACAACACTGCGCCCCATGCCTTTTCGGCATGGGGCGCAGTGCGTATGCGGGGGTTGTCGCAGACGCGTCACCATTCCTGGATGACGGCCACGCCCTCCCCGTCCACGAGGATGTCCACCGAACCGTTCGGATGCGCCGCGGCCTCGCCGACGATCGTGGGCATGTCCGCGAAGACATAGGTGCCGTCGTGGGGAATCTGCGAATCGGGCTGGACGCCGACGCTGACCGCGGGGCCGGGTGCGAACCTGTCCACCAGGGCCGGAATCGGGCTGTTGGCCAGGGCTTGGGTTTCGCCGGGGGAGAGTTCCACACCGGCCGCACCGATCTGCGGAATCACGAACGGGGTTGCGGCGGAGGCGGTTCCGGTCGTGGCCAGTCCGGCGATGGCGAAGCCGGTGACGAGGACGGCGGGGGCGGCGATGGTTCGAACGCGCATGATGACTCGCTTTCCGGCGGTGGGACCGGAGTCCCTTGGGAGCTGTCTCGGTACTGCGATGAACTTGAGTACGACTGGCGCCAGCCGAGATAGCTAGAAGACATCACCGCAGGTGGTAGAGACAAGTAATCGCGAGTCAGCTCACCCCGGGGAGCCGGAGTGGCCTTCGACACGTGCCCTGACCGGGCGAATGGGACGCTCGGCCGGGTGATCGGGGCGCTCGGTCAGGCGGGGCGGCCGATCAGCAGGTGCCCGGGGATCGGCTTGTTCGGCAGGTCCCGGCGCTCGACGGCGAGCCCCGCCTTTTCCATGGCCGCGATGACCTCCGCGACCGGGCGCAGTGTGAAACCGTATGGCGTGAAAGGCATTTTCGCCATGGCGTCCGGATCGCCGATGCCGATGACCAAGCGGCCCTTCGGCTTCAGCACCCGCGCCAGTTCGGTGCACGCCGCATCCAGCTCCGGCACGAAATACACGGTGTTGCAGGTGATCACGGCATCGAGCGAGGCGTCGGGCAGCGGCAGCTCGGTGAGTGAGCCCGCGGCCAGCTTCAGCCGTCCCTCGGACAGGTCGGCCGCGAACTCCGATCGCGCCCGGTCCAGCATGTCCTGCGACAGCTCGATCCCGGTCACCGTCCCGGTGGCCCCGACCCGCTCGAGCAGCAGCGTCAGCCCGATGCCGCCGCCGAATCCGATATCGGCGGCCGCGTCCAGGGCGCTGACCTCGGCCGCGGCCACCGCGGCCGCGATCATCGGCCGATTGCCGCGATTGAGGAATCGGGCCACGCCCTTGCCCAGTAGTCCGCGCGGATTTCCCAGTTTTCCGGCCACCGTCGACATCACCCGCGAGACAATCGGATTCATGGTGAAGAGGCTACCCGCCGGTCACCTGACAGGTGGTCTGTCACGACGCGAAAACAATGCGGCGGACGCAACGCTCATGCAACGAAAGCTGTTCTAACCTGGCCCATTTGGGCCAGAACCTGAGAATTGCCTTTGGATCCGGAACAGCGGCCCGAAACGGCGGTAGGCTGAGGTTCGAGGGCGAGGCTTCCGGTGTCCCTCATCCGCCGGAAGCCTCGCCCTTCGGCTTGCTCGCGACAGGGCCCTCCGGCGGCCCGCTCCGACCCCGGCGGGCCCCTACCAAAAACCCGGTCGTTGGGCGATAATCCCTGCCCTTAGAATCGACCGGTGACCAGCGCAGCCTCTGAGAACCCGCGTAATCGTGCCGATGCCCTCCCCAAGAGCTGGAACCCCGGCGATGTCGAGGCCGACCTGTACGAGCGTTGGGTAGGCGCCGGTTACTTCACCGCCGACACCTCCAGCGGCAAGCCGGCCTACTCGATCGTGCTGCCGCCCCCGAACGTGACCGGCACCCTGCACATGGGCCACGCCCTCGACCACACCCTGATGGACCTGCTCACCCGCCGCAAGCGCATGCAGGGCTTCGAGGTGCTGTGGCTGCCCGGCATGGACCACGCCGGCATCGCCACCCAGACCGTGGTGGAGAAGCAGCTCGCCGTCGACGGCAAGACCAAGGAGGACTTCGGCCGCGAACTGTTCGTGGACAAGGTCTGGGACTGGAAGCACGACTCGGGCGGCCAGATCCAGGGCCAGATGCGCCGCCTCGGCGACGGCGTGGACTGGAGCCGCGACCGCTTCACCATGGACGACGGCCTCTCGCGTGCCGTGCAGACCATCTTCAAGCGTCTGTTCGACGCGGGCCTCATCTACCGCGCCGAGCGCCTGGTGAACTGGTCGCCGGTGCTGCAGACCGGCATCTCCGACCTCGAGGTGGACCACAAGGAGGTCGAGGGCGAACTCGTCTCGCTGCGCTACGGCTCGCTGAACGACGATGAGCCGCACGTGATCGTGGCCACCACCCGGGTGGAGACCATGCTCGGCGACACCGCGGTGGCGGTGCACCCGGATGACGAGCGGTACCGGGCCCTCATCGGCACCACCGTCTACCACCCGATCACCGGCCGCCAGATCCCGATCGTGGCCGACGACTACGTGGACCCCGAATTCGGTTCCGGCGCGGTCAAGATCACCCCGGCGCACGACCCCAATGACTTCGAGCTCGGCCTGCGCCACAACCTGCCCATGCCCACCATCATGGACAAGACCGGCAAGATCGCCGACAGCGGAACCGAATTCGACGGCATGGACCGCTTCGAGGCCCGGCTGAAGATCCGCGAGCGCCTCGAATCCGAGGGCCGCGTGGTCGGGCGCAAGTACCCCTACATCCACCAGGTCGGCCACTCCGAGCGCTCCGGCGAGCCCATCGAACCCCGCCTGTCCATGCAGTGGTGGGTCAAGGTCGAGGGCATCGCCAAGGCCGCCGGTGACGCGGTCCGCAACGGCGACGTCAAGATTCACCCCGCCAGCCAGGAACCGCGCTGGTTCGAGTGGGTCGACAACATGCACGACTGGAACATCTCGCGCCAGCTGTGGTGGGGCCACCGCATCCCGATCTGGTACGGCCCCGAGGGCGAGATCGTCTGCGTCGGACCCGACGAGCAGGCGCCCGAGGGCTACGTCCAGGACCCGGACGTGCTCGATACCTGGTTCTCCTCGGGCCTGTGGCCCTTCTCCACCATGGGCTGGCCCGACGCCACCGCCGAGCTGGAGAAGTTCTATCCGACCAGCGTGCTGGTGACCGGCTACGACATCCTCTTCTTCTGGGTCGCCCGGATGATGATGTTCGGCATGTTCGTCTCCGACGACGCCGCCATCACCGCGGGCAAGCACGCGGACCACAAGCAGGTCCCGTTCCAGGATGTGTTCCTGCACGGCTTGATCCGCGACGAGTTCGGCAAGAAGATGTCCAAGTCGCGCGGCAACGGCATCGACCCGCTGGACTGGATCAACGAGTACGGCGCGGACGCCACTCGATTCACGCTGGCCCGCGGCGCGCAGCCCGGCGGCGACCTGTCGGTCGGCACCCCGCACGTGACCGCCTCGCGCAGCTTCATCACCAAGCTGTTCAATGCCACCAAGTTCGCGCTCATGAACGGCGCGCAGCCGGGCGAGCTGCCCGCGCGCGAGACCCTCACCGATACCGACCGCTGGATCCTGGACCGGCTCGACGAGGTCATCGCCGAGGTCGACGGCGCGCTGGACCGCTACGAGTTCAGCAAGGCGCTCGGGGGCCTCTACCACTTCGCGTGGGACGAATTCTGCAGCTGGTACCTGGAATTGGCGAAGGTCCAGTTCGCCGAGTCCGAGGAACGCGCGGCGAGCACCCGCATCGTGCTGGGCAACGTTCTCGACGCCGTGCTGCGCCTGTTGCACCCCGCGGTCCCGTTCGTCACCGAAACCCTGTGGCAGGCACTGACCGACGGCGCGGAGGGCGAGTCCATCGTCATCTCCGCCTGGCCGACGGTCTCCGCCGCCACCGCCGACGCGGTTGCCGCCCGGCGCATCTCGGACACCCAGAAGCTCATCACCGAGATCCGCCGCTTCCGCGCCGACCAGGGCCTGGCCGACAGCCAGAAGGTGGCCGCCAAGCTGGTCGGCATCGACGCCGCCGACCTGCCCGGCCAGCAGCCGAGCATCGCCAACCTGGCCAAGCTCACCGCGGCGGGCGACGACTTCGCCGTCACCGCCTCGCTCGAGGTGCGCCTGACCAATGCCACGGTCACCGTCGAGATCGACACCTCCGGCACGGTCGACCTCGACGCCGAGCGCCGCCGCCTGGAGAAGGACCTGGCCGCCGCCCAGAAGGAACTGGCGGGCACCAACGGCAAGCTCGGCAACGAGGCGTTTCTGGCCAAGGCCCCCGACGAGGTCGTCGCGAAGATCAAGGCGCGCAAGGAGATCGCCGAGGGCGACGTCGAGCGCATCACCGCCCGCCTCGCCGAGATCGTCACGCTGGCGGCCAAGTGAACGACGAACCGGAACGCCAGTACGCGGAAGGCTCATTGAGCGCCACCGGCACCTCGCCGGTGGACCTGGCCGAAATGGCGCTGGTCGAGGCCGAACTCGACCGGCGCTGGCCGGAGACCAAGATCGAGCCGTCGCTGACCCGCATCGCGACCCTGATGGACCTGCTGGGCTCGCCTCAGCAGTCCTATCCGGCCATCCACATCGCGGGCACCAACGGCAAGACCTCGGTCACCCGCATGCTCGACTCGCTGCTCACCGCCCTGCACCGGCGCACCGGGCGCATCACCAGCCCGCACCTGCAACTGGCCACCGAGCGCATCGCCATCGACAACGCGCCCATCACGCCCGGGCGCTACGTCGAGGTGTACCGGGAACTGCTGCCCTACATCGAGCTGGTGGACAAGCAGTCCAAAGCCGCGGGCGGCCCGGCCATGTCGAAGTTCGAGGTGCTCACCGGCATGGCCTACGCGGCCTTCGCCGAAGCGCCCGTGGACGTGGCCGTGGTGGAAACCGGGCTGGGCGGTCGCTGGGACGCCACCAATGTGATCGACGGCCAGGTCGCGGTCATCACCCCGATCGGGTTGGACCACACCGACTATCTGGGCACCGACCTCACCTCCATCGCGGGGGAGAAGGCCGGAATCATCAAGAAGGCCGTCGAGGACGAGCTGTCCCCGCGCGACACCGTGGCCATCATCGCCCAGCAGGAACCCGAGGCCATGGACGCGCTGCTGCGCCGCGCCGTCGAGGTGGACGCGGCCGTGGCGCGCGAAGGCTCGGAGTTCCAGGTGCTTTCGCGCCGCGTCGCCATCGGCGGGCAGATGCTGGAACTTCAGGGCCTGGGCGGCGTCTACGACGACATCTTTCTGCCCATGCACGGCGAACACCAGGCCCGCAACGCGGTGCTGGCGCTGGCCGCGGTCGAGGCGTTCTTCGGCGCGGGCGCGTCCCGGCAGCTCGATATCGACGCCGTGCGAGCGGGTTTCGCGGCCGCCGCCAGCCCCGGCCGGATGGAGCGCATGCGCAGCGCGCCCACCATCTTCATCGACGCCGCCCACAACCCGCACGGGGCCAAGGCCCTGGCCGCCACGCTGACAAGCGAATTCGACTTCCGCAAACTGGTGGGTGTGATCGCGGTACTGGGTGACAAGGACGCCGGCGGCATCCTCGACACCCTGGAACCGGTCTTCGACGAGATCGTCGTCACCGAGAACGGCTCCCCGCGCGCCCTGCCCGTCGACGATCTGGCCAACCTGGCCGTGCAGCGCTTCGGCGATGAACGCGTGGCCGTGGCGAACGATCTCGCCGATGCCATCGAGACCGCCATCGCATTGGCCGAGGAAGGCGAGGATGGCGAATTGGTCTCGGGCGCGGGCATAGTCATCACCGGCTCGGTCGTCACCGCCGGGGCCGCCCGCAGCCTGTTCGGAAAGGACCCCGCATGACCTCCGACGCCAAGCCCGAGGTTCCGCCACCCGCCACGGACCCGTGGAAGGGCCTGCGCGGGGTCATGGCCGGAACCCTGGTCCTGGAAGCCATCACGGTCCTGCTCGCCCTGCCGGTGATCAGCGCGGTCGGTGGCGGTCTGCGCTGGTGGTCGGTGCTCTACGTGGTCGGCCTGGCCGTGATCATGTTCCTGGGTGCGGGCCTGCAACGCCGCCCCTGGGCCATCCCCTTCAACCTGGCCCTGCAGGTGGCTCTACTGCTGGGCGGCTTCATTCACCTCTCGATCCTGGTGATCGGCGTGGTCTTCGTCGCCGTCTGGATCTTCGTCCTGTTCCTGCGCGCCGATGTGAAAAAGCGCATGGAGGCCGGGATACTGCCCAGCCAGCGCATGTCCGGAGCCTGAAAAATCCCCTGAATCGGGCGGACCGGGGCATTGTCCCCGGTCTGCGTTTTTCCTGCTGAGGGCGCGCCGGTTAAGGTTGCGCTTGTGACTGAGCAGACGTTGGTACTCATCAAGCCCGACGGCGTGGCCCGCGGCCTCATCGGGGAGATCATCACCCGCATCGAGCGCAAGGGTCTGAAGCTCGCGGCCCTGAAGCAGGTGAACGTCTCCGAGGAGCTCGCCGCCGAGCACTACGCCGAGCACGCCGAGCGCCCGTTCTTCGGCTCGCTCATCGAATTCATCACCTCCGGCCCGGTCGTCGCGATCGTCCTGGAAGGCCCGCGCGCCATCCCCGCCTTCCGCCAGATCGCCGGCGGCACCGACCCGGTCGAGAAGGCCGTCCCCGGCTCCATCCGCGGCGACTACGCCCTCGAGACCCAGTACAACCTGGTGCACGGCTCCGACTCGCCCGAGTCCGCCAAGCGCGAGATCGCGCTCTGGTTCCCCGAATTCGCGCTCTGATCTCTCCGGGGGCCGTGCCCCCGCAGCTCCACCGATAGGTCCGGGGGCCCACCCCCGGACCCCGGAATCAGCGGCCGCCCGCGAGACTCGCGAGGCCCGCTCCGGGCCGCGTGGGCACGACGCCCCGACGTGGTGTGGGATACTGGCTCTGGAAGTGACCGACGCCGGCCGTTTGCGGCAGGTGTCGTTCACCTTCGAATTGACACCGCGGAGCGACGGACGATCATCGCTGCCGCCGACGGCTTCCAAGACTCGGCCGCCGGGCAGGCACGCTGGATGAACGCTCGTGACACGGAGTTGAGCCAACCAACCAGGCGCCACGTGACCAGTTAGCCCGAACGACGAGATACCGGTGATAACGGGCCACACGGCGCGAAGACTTACGATCTCATGCCCGCGGGTGTGAGGCCGACAAGACAGCGCCCCCGCGACGGCCGCGTCACTCCTCAGAGGAGCGCGCCCGGGGGCCCCGAGGAGATTTCGTGGCCGATCAAGAGCCGCTGGAAGCATCGCAGAGCAATGGCGAAGGGGAGGGCGCTTCGACCACCCCGGCTGCCGAACAGTTGCCGGAACGGATCCGAGTGCACGCACTGGCGAAGCTGCTGGGCACCACCAGCAAACGTATTCTGGCCCACCTGACCGAGATGGGCGCGCAGGCGAGAAGCCCGCAATCCAGCCTGGACCGCGCCGTCGCCGAGACCGTCCGCGACGCCTTCGGCCCCCGTGATATCGATGCGCCCGATCCCATCGCGGTTCCCGAACCCGCCGAGGAGCCGGTCGCTCCCGGGCCCATCGCCGAGTCCACCGTCGACGCGGCCATCGCCGCGCAGGACGATCGGGCCGCCGACGAGATCGCCGCCGAGGAAGTGGAAGCCGCGGAGGCGGCCGTCGCCGCCCCGGCCAGGCAGACCAGCCTGTTCGCGAGCCCGTTCCAGAGCGAGCCGCAGGTCGACGAGCCGGTCCAGTACCAGCCGTCCGCCGCGGTGGCCGCGCCGCTGTTCCAGGCGCCGGACGCCGCGGCCGCCGAGGAGGCCCGCCGCGCGCGCCGCGCCGAGCGCAAGGCCCGCACCGAAGAACGGGTCGCCGCCGAAAAGGATGTCGAGACCAAGGCCGTCACTGCCAAGGCCGTCGCCGAGGAGCCCGTCGCCGAGGACGCCGAGGACGAGGGCGAATGGGACGGCGAGCAGCGCGGCCGTGACGAGGCCGACCGCGAGGGCACCTCGCGCCGTCGTCGTCGTGGTCGCCGCGGTCGCGGCCGGGGTCGCGGAGAACAGCACGGCGACAATGACACCGACGATCTCGACGGTGACGAGGCCGAGGCCGACGAGACCGCCGAAGCCGCCGATATCGACGCCGCCGAGGATGAGGACGAGGGCGCGGCCGTGCCCGAGGGCTCGAGCAGCCGTCGCCGTCGCCGTCGTCGCCGCCGCAAGGGCGGGGAGGACAACGAGCCCGAGGCCTCGGACGACGATCCGCCCAACACCGTCGTGCATGAGCGGGAGCCGCGCAGCAAGCGCCGTGCCGCCGCCAAGGATGTCGACGAGGTGCAGGGCATCAGCGGTTCGACCCGCCTGGAGGCCAAGCGTCAGCGCCGCCGCGACGGTCGCGAGGCCGGGCGCCGCCGCCCGCCCATCCTGACCGAGTCGGAGTTCCTGGCCCGCCGCGAAGCGGTGGACCGGGTGATGGTGGTGCGCGAGAAGCACTTCGCGGAGCACCCCACCTCCACCACCCAGGTCGCGGTGCTCGAGGACAACATCCTGGTCGAGCACTTCGTGACCTCCACGGGTTCGGCGTCCATGGTCGGCAATGTGTACCTGGGCAAGGTGCAGAACGTGCTGCCGTCGATGGAGGCGGCGTTCGTGGACATCGGCCGCGGCCGCAACGGCGTGCTGTACGCGGGCGAGGTGAACTGGGAGGCCGCCGGTCTGGGCGGCAAGGAGCGCAAGATCGAGCAGGCGCTCAAGCCCGGTGACACCGTGCTGGTGCAGGTCTCCAAGGATCCGGTGGGCCACAAGGGCGCCCGCCTGACCACGCAGATCAGCCTGGCCGGTCGCTTCCTGGTGTACGTGCCGGGCGGCACCTCCACCGGCATCTCCCGCAAGCTGCCCGACACCGAGCGCAAGCGGCTCAAGGAGATCCTGCGCGACATCGTGCCGCAGGACGCCGGTGTGATCATCCGCACCGCGTCGGAGGGCGTCTCCGAGCCCGAGCTGGCGCGCGATGTCGAACGGCTGCAAGCGACTTGGCGCACCATCGAGGAGCAGTCCAAGCAGGGCTCGGGCGCGCCCAAGACCCTGTACGAAGAGCCGGACCTGCTGGTCAAGGTGGTCCGCGACCTGTTCAACGAGGACTTCTCCAAGCTGGTCATCGAGGGCGAGCGCGCCTGGACCACGGTCGAGAACTACGTCCGCACGGTCGCCCCGGACATGCTGGCCCGGGTCGAGCGCTACGAGGGCAGCGGTGTCGACGTGTTCGGCTCGCTGCGCATCGACGAGCAGCTGGCCAAGGCCCTCGACCGCAAGGTGTGGCTGCCCTCGGGCGGCACCCTGGTGATCGACCGCACCGAGGCCATGACCGTCATCGACGTCAACACCGGCAAGTTCACCGGGTCGGGCGGGTCCAATCTCGAAGAGACCGTGACCCGCAACAACCTGGAGGCGGCCGAGGAGATCGTGCGCCAGATGCGGCTGCGCGATATCGGCGGCATGATCGTGGTCGACTTCATCGACATGGTCCTGGAGTCCAACCGGGACCTGGTGCTGCGCCGCCTCACCGAGGCGCTGGGCCGCGACCGCACCCGCCACCAGGTCTCCGAGGTCACCTCGCTGGGCCTGGTCCAGATGACCCGCAAGAAGCTGGGCACCGGCCTGGTCGAGGCGTTCTCCACCACCTGTGAGACCTGCCACGGCCGTGGCATTCTGGTGCACAACTATCCCGTCGAAGCGTCGGCTCCGGCCGGTGACACTGGCGAGGGCGTGGGTCGCCGCGAGGGGTCGCGCCGCCGCCGCAAGGACCGCAACGCGCCCGCCGCCGAGGCCCCGGCCGTCGAGCCGGTGGTCGAGGAGAAGGTCGAGAAGACGGACAAGCCTGAGGTCAAGGCCGAGCAGGCCGCAGCCAAGCGGGCCCACCCGGTCGCCATGGCCATGGCCGCGCACGCCGCCGAAGAGGCCGTGCACGCCGCGGACGAGGACGCCGTCACGGCCGCCGACGCCGCGAATGCGGTACCGGCCGAGGGTGATTCCGTGGCCGATGTCGCGGCTGCCGAGTCGGTCATCGTGCGCGCGGCCGAGAACGCCGCCGCCGAGGCCACCCTCGCCGAGCGCGCGGTGACCGAGGTCGAGGACGAGGTGGCGGCGAGCACCAACGGCACCGCGGTCGCACCGGTCGTGGACACCGTGGTGGTCGAGTCCGAGCCCGCGGCAATCGAATCGCCGATCGCCGAGGCGCACGCGGCCGAGGCCGCCGTGGCCGCCGCCGAGGCGCGCTCCGGCCGCCGCCCCACCCGTCGCCGGGTGGCCCGCACGGCCTCGGCCCCGGCCGCCGACAGCAAGGGCGCGGTGTTCGTGCTGTCCAGCACCGACCAGGCGGACAAGCCGGGCTTCAACCTCGAAGACCTGGCCCCGGCCGTGGTCCCGCCGCGGGCCCGCCCGCGCCGCCGGGCCGCGGGTCGCGCCGCCGGTGCGCCGGAGGGTGAGAACTAGCCCGTTCACACGAGACGACTGTGGCCCCGCCGGAATCCGGTGGGGCCACACGTTTTCGGGGGCTACTTCTTCTGGAAGCGCCCGGAAATGTAGGTGCTGACCACCACCATGACGGCGATGATCAGGGCGATGATGACGGCTGCGGTCGACCAGGCCATGACGATGTCCTCGGGGTTGGGCGGCCGCTGCGTTGGGTGTCCGGGCCGCTGCAATCACCGTATGTCGCCGCGGTGTGCGGATTCTCGTGCCGGAAGTCGCCGGGTCCGCGGTCGGAGGTCCTCGATTCGGTCGCGGGCGAGGGGCGGGCAACCCCGGTTTGGAGGGGGTGAGCCCGTCCTGTAGTCTTGACCAGTCGCTGCCCCCTGCGACGGCACTCTGTTGTGACTAGTGCTGTGAGTGGGCCCGGTTCGGTTCAACAGAGCCAAAGGCCCGAGGCGGCGGTGAAAACCACCAGACCAGTCTGCGGCGGTTTCCGATGCGAATCGGGCGACCAGCCGTGTGAGCAGAGTGCCGAGTACTTCGCGCACTCGAATACGAAAGAAGGGCAGCCGACCGATGGCAACGTACGCGATCGTCAAGACCGGCGGAAAGCAGTACAAGGTCGCGGTCGGTGACCTGGTGAAGGTCGAGAAGATCGAGGGTGAGCCGGGCACTTCGGTGTCGCTGTCGCCGGTGCTGGTCGTTGACGGCGCCGAGCTGACCACCGATGCTGACAAGCTGGCGAAGGTTTCCGTGTCCGCCGAGGTCGTCGAACAGACCAAGGGCCCGAAGATCCGCATCCACAAGTTCAAGAACAAGACCGGCTACCACAAGCGTCAGGGCCACCGTCAGAAGCTGACGGTCCTGAAGGTCACCGGCATCAAGTAATCCGACTTGGGGTTCGTCACCCCGGCACGAGGAGTTTGAGAAATGGCACATAAGAAGGGTGCATCCAGCTCGCGCAACGGTCGCGATTCGAATGCCCAGCGGCTCGGCGTGAAGCGCTTCGGCGGCCAGACCGTCAAGGCCGGCGCGATCCTGGTTCGCCAGCGCGGCACGCACTTCCACCCCGGCGTCAACGTCGGCCGTGGCGGCGACGACACGCTGTTCGCCCTCGAGGCGGGCGCGGTGCAGTTCGGCACCAAGCGTGGTCGCAAGACCATCAACATCGTGGTGCCGGAGCCGGTGAACGCCTGACCGGCGCACCGGAGTTCGCTCCACTAGCTTTCGAGCGGGTCAGGGTTGTGAATACCCTGGCCCGCTTTGCTGTTTTCAACACGAAGTCCCGAAACGTCAACGACTAGTCCTGAAGGAGGATGATCACCGATATGTCCAAATTCATCGACCGTGTCGTATTGCACGTGCGTGCGGGCAAGGGTGGGCACGGGTGTGCCTCGGTGCGGCGTGAGAAGTTCATGCCCCTGGGCGGACCCGACGGCGGTAACGGCGGCAATGGCGGGGATGTGATCCTCGAGGTCGACCCGAACGTCCACACCCTGCTGGACTTCCACTTCCACCCGCACGCCAAGGGCGGCAACGGCAAGCCCGGCGAGGGCGGCAACCGCAATGGCAAGCAGGGCGAGGGGTTGCTGCTGAAGGTGCCGGACGGCACCGTCGTCATGAGCACCGACGGCGAGATTCTGGCCGACCTGATCGGCGTGGGCTCGACCTACGTGGCGGCCCAGGGCGGTCGCGGCGGGCTCGGCAATGCCGCGCTGGTGTCCAAGTCGCGCAAGGCCCCCGGCTTCGCGCTGATCGGCGTGGACGGCGAAGAGCGCGATCTGGTGCTCGAGCTGAAGTCGGTGGCCGATGTGGGCCTGGTGGGCTTCCCGTCGGCCGGTAAGTCCTCGCTGGTCTCGGTGCTCTCGGCGGCCAAGCCGAAGATCGCGGACTACCCGTTCACCACGCTGGTGCCCAATCTCGGTGTGGTGCAGTCGGGTGACACCACCTTCACCGTGGCCGACGTGCCCGGCCTGATCCCGGGCGCGAGCGAGGGCCGCGGCCTGGGCCTGGACTTCCTGCGGCACCTGGAGCGCTGCGCGGTGCTCGCCCACGTGGTTGACTGCGCCACCCTGGAGCCCGGCCGCGATCCGGTCTCGGATGTGGACGCGCTCGAGGCCGAGCTGGCCGCGTACCAGCCCGCCCTGGTCGGCGACGCCGGTCTGGGTGATCTGGCGGACCGCCCGCGCGTGGTCATTCTGAACAAGGCCGATGTTCCCGATGCCGACGAGCTGGCCGATTTCGTGCTGCCCGAGTTCGAGAAGCGCGGCTGGCCGGTGTTCAAGATCTCGGCGGTGAGCCGGGAAGGCTTGCGGCCCTTGACCTTCGCGCTCGCCAAGATGGTCGCCGAGTACCGCGAGGCGCATCCCAAGGCCGAGCCGAAGCGGCAGATCATCCGCCCGGTCGCCAAGGGCGACAGCGGTTTCCGGGTGCTGCCCGATCCCGAGGTGGAGGGCGGCTTCATCGTCGTCGGCGAGCGGCCCGAGCGCTGGGTGCACCAGACCCAGTTCGACAATGACGAGGCCGTGGGCTACCTGGCCGACCGCCTGGCCCGCCTCGGCGTCGAGGAGGAGCTGGTCAAGCTGGGTGCGGAGCCGGGTGCGTCGGTGACCATCGCGGACTACTGCTTCGATTGGGAGCCTTCGATTTCCGCGGGCGTGGAGACGCTGATGACCCGCCGCGGCGTGGACCCGCGCCTGGATCAGACCGAGCGCATCGGCGCGGCCGAGCGCAAGCACGCCTCGCGCGTGCGCCGCGGCCTGGTGACCGAGGACGACGAGTAGTACACGGTGCGACGGCATCTGAGTTGATCGGTGCGACGGCACAGTGGTGCCGCGGGCGAATTGAGGTGTGGTGCAAGTGAGTTCGGGTGGCACTCCGGTGACCGAGCTGAGCGCGGCGCGGCAGGCGATCGCCTCGGCGCGCAGCGTGGTGGTCAAGATCGGGTCCTCGGCGCTGACCAGTCTGGAGGGCGGCCTCGACACCGGGCGGCTGGACAAGCTGGCCGATGCGGTGGAGGGCCGCATGCGCGCGGGTTCCGATCTCGTGGTGGTGTCCTCGGGTGCCATCGGGGCGGGCATGGCTCCGCTCGGATTGTCCAAGCGACCGAAGGATCTCGCCACCAAGCAGGCCGCCGCCAGCGTCGGTCAGCTGGCCCTGGCGCACGCCTGGGGCACCTCCTTCGCACGCTACGACCGGGTGGTCGGGCAGGTGCTGCTCAGCGCCGGTGACTTCGGCCGCCGGGAGCCGCACCGCAATGCCCAGCGCACCCTGGACCGGTTGCGCTCGCTGCACGCCACCGCGGTGGTGAACGAGAACGACACCGTCGCAACCGAAGAGATCCGGTTCGGCGACAATGACCGGCTGGCGGCGCTGGTCGCGCATCTGGTCGGCGCGGACGCGCTGATCCTGCTGTCGGATGTCGACGGCCTCTACGACGGCGATCCGCGCAAGGGCGCCGCCAACTTCATTCCCGAGGTGCGTTCCAGCGCCGATCTGGACGGTGTCATCGCCGGGTCCGGGGGTGCGCTGGGGACCGGCGGCATGGCCTCCAAGCTGTCGGCCGCCCGGCTGGCCGCGGATGCCGGGGTGCCGGTGCTGCTGGCCGCGGCTTCCGATGCGGCGGCGGCGCTTTCGGGCGCGACCGTCGGCACCGCCTTCGCCGCCCGCCCGGTGCGGCTGTCGGCGCGCAAGTTCTGGGTTCGCCATGCCGCCGACGCGCGCGGCGCGGTGCACCTGGACGCGGGCGCGGTGGCCGCGGTGGCCGAGCGCAGGCATTCGCTGCTGGCCGCGGGCATCACCGCGGTGGCCGGGCACTTCTACGGCGGCGATGTCATCGACCTGATCGGTCCGGACGGCCGGATCGCGGCCCGCGGCGTGGTCGCCTACGACAGCGACGAGCTGGAAACCATGAAGGGCCGCTCCACCTCCGACCTCCCGGACAGCATGCAGCGCCCGGTCGTGCACGCCGACGATCTGGTCAAGGTGTAACCCTCGGCCATCGCGGGTTACGGCTGAATTGCGTTGGGGGAGAGGGCGAGTAACGAGCGCGGACCGGTCGGTCGGTCCCCTCGGTCAGGGGCAGTCGGAGGGCGGGGGAAGGGCAGTGGGCGGGACGGCCCGAGCGGTCATTCTGGAAGAGCACCCGGTGCCGCATCGAGATGTGCCCTTCGCCGATAGCGGTTGCCTGGATCCGGCGCGGTCCGCCCTTGCCGCGCCGGGCTCGCGGTCCGGTGACCGCCCGCGGCTCCGGGTGCGCCCGCGCCGCCCTGGAGGTAGGTATGTACGTACCCCAACCTGATAACAACCAGTGCTGGCGGGCGAGCGGTCGCGCTCTGCCCGGTTCGAAGTCTGTTTCCAATTCAAACGCCGTGTCCAGTTCAAACGCCGTATCGAATTCAACCGACGAGAGTTTCCAGGAGAATCGTCCGCTGCTGCCCGATTGGCACGAACTGCTGGCCGCCTTCTGCGGTCACATCGGCGACCAGCCCGACGACCACGCGGTCACCCGCTGGGCCCGGGCGCTGGCCGAGCTGCACCTGCAGCGCCGCGAGCGCCCCGGCGACGCGGGCGGAATCGATGAGCTACGTGCCGAACTGGTTCGCTTCATCGATGAGTGGGTGGCGAGCCGGGCGCTGCGGAGGGGTGCAGCGCGGGCCGAATCCCTCGGGGTCGTGGTGGATGCCATGGCCGCGGCGCATGTGCGCGCCGTGCATCTGCTGAGAACGGCCGAGAAGGTATCGGACGAACAAGTACACGCCGCCTGGTTCCTGTTGGCGCAGATGGCGGACGGCTGGACCGATCGGGCCGCAGGGGTTGTCGGCCCGAGGATCCGCCGCTCCGCCTGAGATCCACTGCGCGACAGCCGGATCAGGCGGCGGCGAGCCCGTGGCGGGCGTGTGGGTTGCGCCGCGCACGCCCCGCCCGGGCATCACCGTGCAGGTTCGGCCGTCACCAGGCCGGATGGGCCTCGAGCACGGAGTACGGTGCGGCGGTGGGCACCACCCGGGCGAGGGTGAAACCGCTGCGGGAGAGCAGGTTTCCGAATTCGGTCAGGGTGCGTTCACGGCCGCCGCGGGTATTGATTAGCATCTCCAGGTCGATGACCTTGCCCGGGTGGGACCGATGGTGATCCGGCATGACCGTGTCGATGATCAGCAGGCGCGCTTCGGATTCCATGGCGGTGCGGACGGTGCGCAGGATGCGCTCGGCGTCCTCGTCGCCCCAGTCGTGGACGATGTGTTTGAGCAGGTAGGCGTCACCGCCCTTGGGGACGGTGTCGAAGAAGCTGCCGCCCTCGAAGGTGAGGCGGCCGGTGAGGCCGGGGCCGAGGAGCTCTTCGAGCAGGCCCTCGATGACACGCGGCAGATCGAACACGGTGCCGCGCATGGACGGATGGCGCCGCAGCACGTCGACGAGCAGGCTGCCGCGGCCGCCGCCGACATCGACGATCGAGCCGAAGTGCCCGAAATCGTAGGCGGCCTGCAGGGGTTCGGTGGCCAGCGAGGTGACGCTGGTCATGGCCCGGTCGAAGACCGCACCGATCTCCGGATGCTGTTCGGCGTAGTCGAAGAACTCCATGCCCCGCAGCTCGGGCCACAGCGACCGGCCCTGGCGCACCGAGTCGGTGAGGTGAGTCCAGGACTGGCGATGCAGGTCGGATCCCAAGAGCAGGAACAGATCCCGCAGCGAGACCGCGGCATCGGAGCGCAGGCCCCGGGAGATCCCGGTCAGCCGGTAGCTGCCGTCACGGCGCTGCGCGAAGACCCCGGCACTGATCAGCAGCCGCATCAGCCGACGCAGCGCGGCCTCGTCGGCGCCGACGGCACGCGCGAGTTCACCCGGCTGCTTGGGTCCGGAGGCCAGCGCGTCGGCGATGCCGAGTTCGGCCGCCGCGCAGGCGGCCTGGGTCAGATACCCGGCGGTCGAGAGTTCCAGCAGGGCGATGTGACCGGGCACCAACCGCCGGTGCAGGGCGGCCAGGCCGTCGCGGAACCACGCCAGTGCGCGCAGAAGGGGCAGCGGCGGGGCCTTGGGTGCTGCGGACGCCATCATGAACTCCCCGGGATCGTACGGCGACTGCGGGATTCGTCTGAGCGTACGCGCCGCGCCCCTGGTGGGCAGTGGTTTCCGCGACGGCCGGGCAACCTCGCGCCCGGCCGGATCGGGCCGAGCCGAAAGTGGGATCAGGCCGGAGCGAAAGCCCCGGCGTTCTCGCGGGCCCACTGCTCGAAGGTGCGGGCGGGGATGCCGAGCAGGGTCTCGGCGGTGTCGGCGGGCGTCTCGGGCTCCTCGGTGGTGCGGGCCCAGACGGTCAGCAGGGCATCGACGATGTAGGGCGGCATGGTGCGCGACAGCTGGGTCCGGCCCTCGTCCCGGGTGATGGGGACGATCGGGATCTCCCGGCCGACGGCCGCGGACAGGGCCGCGATCTGCGCGCGGAAACTGATCGGCTCGGGACCGGTGAGCGAGACCGTGCGACCGCGCAATTCGTCCCCGGTCAGGGCGGCGACCGCGATATCGGCGATGTCCAGCGGGTGGATCATGGCCAGGGCGGCGTCCGGGTAGGGGTGTTCGATGGGCCGCCCGGCCGCGATGGCCTCGATCCAGCCGAAGGCATTGCTGTCGAAGCCGCCGGGCCGCAGCGTCGTGGTGGTGAGACCCGCGGCGGCGAGCGACTTTTCGACGGCCAGGTGGCTCGCGCCGATGGGATTGGACGCGGCGTCGGGCGAGTCGACCGCCGAGGAGGACAGCAGCACAACGTGTTCCACGCCATTGTCTGCGGCGGGCCGCAGAGAAGGCTTCGGCGAGAACTGGATCGGCGTAGAGGAAGACCTGCCGCATGTCTTTCAGCGCGGCGGAAAGGGTTTCGGGATCATCGCCGAGCGCGACGGCCTCGATCCCGGCCGGCAGGTCGAGCGCGGACGGGTCCTTGCTGGCGGCTCGGACCGGAAAGCCCCTGGCGTGCAGGCTTTCCAGGACGGCGCGGCCGATCTGGCCGCGGGCGCCGGTGACGAGGATGGTCATGGGTGCTCCGATCGAGCGAAAATCTGTGCATACGGACGAATGCAGTCCCAGCTCGACGGCCGCCGCGCGGTGCTCGAATTGAGCCCGCAGGGACTGGAATTCATGCGCGGCTTCCGCGAACAGCAGCGCGCGGCCTATGAGTACATCACCGCGGAATGGTCCGAAGCGGACCGTCTCGCCTTCGCCCGCCTCATGCTTCGCTACGTCGACGCCATCGACAATCTGAAGAACCGGCGGCCCGCCCCCGAATCCTGAGCTGTCTCACGGCGCGCCCTGCCCCCACCAGGGCAGTTTGGCGTCGGGGTCGTAGGTGGTCCCGTAGTCGATGGCCGCCGGTTCGCGATCGGTTTCCTCGATGAACTCGGTGGGCTCGGGCGGCAGCTTGCGCCAGCGCGCCCGGGGGTCCGGTTCTGCTTTTTCCTTGTCGTTCATGGTGATCCCTCCCGCATTCGACGGCACCGGGGTCAGGACGGGGTGGCCAGCGCGAAGGGCAGGACCGCGTCGGCCCCGGCCGCGCGCAGGGTGCGGGCCGCCATGGTGAAGGACCAGCCGGTGTCGGTGAGGGCGTCGACCAGCAGGATCGGGCCGTCGACCGAGCCGAGATCCGGTGTCGCCCAGGCATTGTTCAGGGCCGCGACGCGGTGGGCCGAATTCGCGGCCGAGACCGGCGGGAGATCGGGGCGCAGGTGCAGGACGCCGAGATCCTCCAGGCGGCCGACCTGGGCCAGGCGGGCGGCGAGGGAACGGGTCAGGATCGGGCGGCTGCCGGAGTCCAGGGCCAGCACCGCGGTGGGGCGGCGGGCCCAGTCCCACTCGCGCAATACCGTTGTGCAGAAACGGAATACGTCGTCGGGGATCGGGGCGTCGGGGCCGTCGAGCAGCGGGCGCAGCCGTTGACCCCAGCCGAGGTCGCTCAGGCGGCCCAGTACACGGCCGGTCTCCGGGCCGTCGGAGATCTTGCCGGACAGTGAGATTCCGAGTTTCGCCAGGCCGGTGGGCCACTGTTTGCGGGGTGCCAGGTCGATGCCGGGGCGGTCCAGGCGGGTGCGGATCTCGGCGAGGGCGGCGGCGTCGACGGTGGTGTCCTGGCGGGTGCCGGTGCAGTTGTCGCAGCGGCCGCAGTGGGTGCCCAGGGCCAGGCCGGGATCGTCGAGTTGACTGCGCAGGAACGTCATTCGGCAGCCGTCGGTGGATTCGTAGTCGATCATGGCCTGCTGCTCGGTCTCGCGGGCGACGGCCAGCCGCTCGTAACGTTCGGTGTCGTAGGCCCAGGGCTGACCGGTGCCGAGCCAGCCGCCGCGCACCCGGCGCACCGCGCCGTCCACGTCCAGCACCTTGAGCACCATCTCCAGGCGGGAGCGGTTGAGCTCGACCAGCGGTTCCAGCGCCGCCGTGGACAGGGGACGGTCCGTGTCGAGGGCGGCGAGTACCGAGCGCACCACGTGTTCGCGCGGAAAGGCCACCGACGCGAAGTAACTCCAGATCTGACGGTCCTCGCGGCCGGGCAGCAGCACCACCTCGGCGCGCTCGGTGCCGCGGCCCGCGCGGCCCACCTGCTGGTAGTAGGAGATGGGGGAGGAGGGCGCGCCCAGGTGCACCACGAAGCCGAGATCGGGCTTGTCGAAACCCATCCCGAGCGCCGAGGTGGCGATGAGCGCCTTCACCTCGTTGTTCAGCAGGGCGGCCTCGAGGTGTTCGCGTTCGGTCGGGTCGGTCTGCCCGGTGTAGGCGGCGACGGTGTGGCCGTGGGAATTCAGCACATCGGCCAGATCGTGCGCGGCGGCCACCGTCAGCGTGTAGACGATGCCGGCGCCGGGCAGTTCGTGCAGCCGCTTGCTCAGCCAGGCCGTGCGCTCGACGGCGTCCGCGATGCGCACCACCGACAGGTGCAGCGATTCCCGATCCAGGCTGCCCCGCAGCACCAGTGTGTCCGTGCCGATCTGGGTCGCCACATCGGTGACCACGCGGTCATTGGCGGTGGCCGTGGTGGCCAGCACCGGTACGTCCGAGCCGAGATCGGCGATGAGCGTGCGGATCCGGCGGTAGTCCGGCCGGAAATCGTGCCCCCAATCCGATACGCAGTGCGCCTCGTCGATCACCACCAGCCCCGCGTCGGCGGCCAGTTTCGGCAGCACCGAATCCCGGAAGTCCGGATTGTTCAACCGCTCCGGACTCACCAGGAGCACGTCCACGTCGCCTGCCGCCACCCGGGCGTGAATCTCGTCCCACTCGGTGACATTCCCCGAATTGATGGTCGCCGCAACGACTCCCGCCCGCTCGGCGGCCGCCACCTGGTTCCGCATCAGCGCCAGTAGTGGCGACACGATCACCGTCGGCCCCCGCCCCTGCGCGCGCAGCAGCTTGGCCGAGATGAAGTACACCGCCGACTTACCCCATCCGGTCCGCTGTACCACCAGCGCCCGCCGCCGCCCCACCACCAGCGCCTCGATCGCGACCCACTGATCCTCCCGCAGCCGTGCCGCGGGTCCGGCCAGCTCCCGCAACAGCGCTTCGGCGTCCCCGCGCAGTCCGCCCCTCGGAGGCGCGGCCGCCGACGTCGCACTCTGCCGGTCGGTGGGCGCGGTGTCGGATGCGGTGTCGGATGCGGGCGCGGTGTCGGGGTCGGTCGAGGTCACGCGCTCCATCGTGCCCCACCGCCCCGACATCCAGGGGTCACCGCCCTGATCCGCGCCAACTTCGCACCCCTGCGGTCGCGGCAGATCGGACGAGGTCGGGGCGAATCCCCCGGTCAGCGGCGGGGAATTGCGCTCCTGCGGCGACCGTTGGGGCGCATCCTCGGCTGGCCGGATTCCGCACCCGAATGGCCGGACTCCGCACCCCTGGGGCGGGTGGAAGCCCCGGCTCCGACCGGATCAGCGGGCGGCCGCCAGGTGGGCCGCCACCAGGGTGTCGACCAAATGGGCGAGGGGGAGCCAGGGGAAGCTGGGGCGGTCCTGGCGGAGGGTGATGAGTCCGTGCATGCCCGCCCAGAGGCATTGGGCGGTCGCCTCTGGGTCGGGGGATCCGGCGGCGGTGGCGGTGTCGGCGAGCAGGGTCATGGTCGGGAGGCCGGGGAGTTGGCCGGCGGTGGGCTCCCAGCCGGGGGTTCCGGCGGTGCCGAAGAGGACGCGGTAGTGGCCGGGGTGGGTGACGCCGTAGTCGACGAAGGCGTGGCAGAGGGCCGAAAGGCGGGCCGCGCCATCGGTTTCGGGGATGGGGGCCAGCGCGGCGAGCAGGGCGTCGCGGAGTTCGCCGAAGCGCAGGGTGTAGACGGCGGTCAGGAGTTCGCGTTTGTCGGCGAAGTGCAGGTAGACGCTCTGTGGGGCGACTCCGGCGGCGCGGGCGACGGCGCGCAGGGACGGGGCGTCCTGTGCGTCGAGGTCTTCGAGCAGTCGGCTGGCGGCGGCGACGAGTTCGTCGCGCAGCAGCGCCCCTTGGCCGCGGCGGTTGCGGTTGCGGGCGGTGGTGGGTCGGTCCGGCACATTGACAGACTAACAAGACAGGCGTCTACTTACTGCTGATTTAAGTAGACGCCTGTCTTGTTAGGAAAACGCCATGCTCACGGTGACCCGCGTCGTCCATGCCAGCGCCCTCCTCGATTTCGGGGGAGCCCGAATCCTCACCGACCCGTGGCTGTCGGAGACCCGCTTCTATCGGCAGGGTGAGCCGCGCGCCTTCGCCACCGCGGCCGATCTGCCCGAGCTGTCCGGAATCGTGATCAGCCACGGCCACTACGACCACTGCGATCTCGCCGCCCTCGTCGGATATCCCGACAAGTCGGTACCGTTTGCGGTGGAGCCGGGCCTGGCGAAGCAGGTTCGCGCCGCCGGATTCTCGAATGTGGTCGAACTCGCGCCCTGGCAGTCCACCCGCCTGGGCCCGGTCGAGGTGACCGCGGCCCCGGCCAGCCACGGCGTCCCGGAGGTGACCTTCGTGCTGCGCGCCGACGGCCACACCGTCTTCTTCGGCGCGGACACCCTGCGCATTGCCGAGCTCGACGAAATCGCCCGGCGTTTCCCGGATCTGGAGCTGGCGCTGCTCCCGGTCAACGGCCTGCGCATCCGCCCGGCGCTGAACAAGCAGGTGGTCATGGATGCCGTCGAGGCCGCCGACCTCGCCCGCGCCCTGCGCCCGCGGGTGGCCGTGCCGATCCACTACGCCTTCTCCAGCGGCCCGCTCGGCGACCGCCTCATGACCAAGGGCGACCGCGCCGGAGCCGACCACTTCCGCGCCGCCGCAGCCGATCTCGCACCCGACACAACCGTGCAAATCCTCCCAACCGGACACGAATTCGCCCTGTGAAGCACCGCTGAACAGCGCCTTGATTGCGGACCGGTCAAGATCGCGCGGAATCCCGGGCCCGGACGGACAATAGGGTTCCGGGCACGAAGGGCGTCCGGGGGTGCGCAGGGAGACGCAATGCCGGAGAAGTTTCCGTCGCCCGCGGGGTGGACTCCGCCCGGGGCCGAATTTCGCAGCAGTGGCGGTGTTTCGCGGACGGTGACCGGCGCGCTGGTGGGGTTGATCCTGACCCCGATCGGCATCGCGCTGGCGGCCCGTGGCGCCGCCGGGACCAGGCAGTGGACCATTCTCGGGGATTTCGCCGACCGGGTCGGCTCGACCTTCGAGATCCTGCTCGCCGCGGCCGTATTCCTACTCGTGGCGGCGCTGGCCGCCTACTCGCCGGCGGGCGTCATCAGCGCCGGTCTGGTGTGGGGCGTATTGCCCGGGATCATCCATTTCATCTTCCCGGACGACACCTTCCGCCTGATCGGCGATCTGCCCCTCTCCGACGACATGCACATCGCGCTGTTCCAGTGGCTGCAAACTGGATTCCCGCTCATTGTTGGCATCCTGCTGGTGGGCGCGGGTGCAGCGGCGACCTTCCGCCGCCGCTGACCCGTCTCACCCCTTGACGCACAGCACCTGCCGCAGCGTGGCGACAATATCGACCAGGTCGGACTGCGCCGCGATGACCTGATCGATGTCCTTGTACGCCGCCGGGATCTCATCGATCACCCCGGCGTCCTTCCGGGACTCCACCCCCTCGGTCTGCGCCACCAGATCCGCCACCGTGAACTGCCGCTTGGCCGCATTCCGGCTCATCCGCCGCCCCGCCCCGTGCGACGCCGACTGGAACGAGGCCGGATTCCCCTTACCCCGAACCACATACGACCGCGTACCCATCGACCCGGGAATCAGCGCGAGATCCCCCGCTCCCGCCCGCACCGCACCCTTGCGGGTGACCAGCATGGGCATCCCGTCGATGATCTCCTCCGCCACATAGTTGTGGTGGCAGGAGATCGGCTCGTCGAAACGCACTGTCAGCCCGTCGAATTCGTCGCGCACCGCCTTGCAGACGAGTGCCAGCATGACGGCACGGTTGCGCGCCGCGTACTCCTGCGCCCAGGTCAGGTCACGCCGGTAGGCATCCATTTCCGGTGTGCCGGAAAGGAATACCGCCAGATCACGGTCCGGCAGGTCGACATTGTGCGGCAGGGTGCGAGCCACGGCCATGTGCCGCTCGGCGAGTTCCTTGCCGATATTGCGGCTTCCGGAGTGCAGCAGGATCCAGACGCGCTGCTCGGTATCGATGCAGAGTTCCTGGAAGTGGTTGCCCGATCCGAGCGTTCCCATCTGCTTGTGCGCCTTGGACTCGCGGGAATGGACCGCAGGATCCAGAGCATCGAACGCCTTCCAGAAGCGCTCCCATCCAGCACGCATGGTGGTGCCTGCCGCGTGCTGGCCGAAAACCTCTGCGTTCAATCGATTCACGTTGACCGGGTCGTCATGCGCCCGGAATCCGACCGGTAGGGCCGCCTCGATACGTGACCGCAGCGAGTGCAGATTATCGGGCAGATCCGCCGCGGTCAGCGACGTCAGCACCGCCTCCATCCCGCACCCGATATCCACCCCGACCGCCGCGGGTGCGACCGCGTCCTTCATGGCGATGACCGATCCGACCGTCGCCCCCTTGCCCAGGTGCACGTCCGGCATGACTCGCACGCCGTACACCCACTCCAGTTGCGCGATATTGCGCAGCTGTGCCAACGCGGCCGGTTCGACCTCGTGCTCGTGGGCCCACATGAGCGTCTGCGCCCGAGTGCCGCGCAGCTCGACGGGAAACATCTTCTTGTCCTTCCTCTTGACTGCCGTCGAGGGTAGGTGCGTCGCCCGTCCCGCCGCACCGCATTATTCGGCCGTCAGGGTTCGACGAAGTCGGCGGCGAGGCCGCAGAGTTTCCAGGAGCCGTTGCGGCGGACCATGGTTCCGGTGTAATCGATGTCCTTGAAGTAGCCGCGGTATTTCTCGGGGACGTTTGTGAAGGTTTCGTGGAATGCGAAGGTTGCGGAGTTCGGGTCGGTTTGGGTGACTCCGGTGACGGTATTCGTGTAGCCCGCGTTCTTCACTTCGGTGCCGAGATTTTTGTCGAATTGCGGGGTGTATTGGAAAACGATTTCATCGATGGCGTCGGCGGTTTCGGGGCAGACCAGAGAGCGGAAGCCTTCCCAGTCGCGGGCATTGGAGGTGGCGGCGACGGCCTTGGCGGCATTGACCAATTCGGGGTCGAGGGTGGTGGGATCGCCGGGTTCGACCACTTTGTCGGGGGCATTGAAAACCACCGGCGCGGGCAGCGGCTTGTAGCCGCTCGCCGTGAGATTGCCCTCCATGGCGCGCCGCCAGCTGCCGTCCTCGATCATCAGGCGGACGGCCGAGGTGACGCGGCCCTGTAGATCCAGGTCCCCCTTGTGGACTCCGACCCCGTAGCGCTCGCGGGTGAAACGGTGCCCGACCACGCGCAGCACGCCGGGATGCTCGTGGGCGTAGCCGGCCAGGATGACATCGTCGGTGGTGACGGCGTCGATGGTGCCCGCGATCAGATCGGCGACGCACTGCGCGTAGGTATCCCGAGTGCTGAGCTTGACATTGTGGGCGAAGCTGCGCCGGATCTTGTCCGCGGAGGTGGAGCCCTCGGCGGTGCACACGGTGCGCCCGTCCAGGTCCTCGGGGGTCTCGATGGCGCGCTCGCCCTGCCGCACCAGCAGGTCCTGCCCGGACATCAGATACGGCCCCGCGAAGGAGACCAGTTGCTGGCGGGCGGCCGTGATCGAGTAGGAAGCGACGACGAAATCGACTGCGCCGGAGTTCAACAGGTCCTCGCGCTGTTCGGAGCGGGCCTCGCGCCAGGTGATGTGCTCGGGTGTGACGCCGAGTTTCCCGGCGATGTAGACGGCGGTGTCCACGTCGAAGCCGCGGGGTTTGCCGTCGAGTCCCTTGACCGACAGTCCGGGCTGGTCGAATTTGATGCCGACGGTCAGCGTGCGCGCCGGCGGCTGTAGCGGCGCGGCGTCCGGTTTCGGGGTGCTGCAACCGGCTGCAACGGTCAGACCAGCCATTACTGCGACGGCACGGATCGCGCGCTTCATCGAATCTGATCTCCTGTCGTCAACTCATGTGGATGAAACACGAAGAACAGCCCCGGGCTGACGTGCCTGAGAGGGCAATCGATCAGCACATGGTGCATCAAATCACCCGAGTTGCAAAAACGTGCGGACATTGCGGAACTATGCGGGCGATTCGCCCGCGTTTCAGTTCCTTCCGCAATATTTCAGCGATTATTGCCGTGAGTTTGCGATCGGCGTGCGCGGAGTCCGTCGGCGATCACCGCGAAGGTGCGCTCGCGCAGGCCGGGGTCCGCTCCGGCCTCGTGCACGGCGAGAAAGATGCCCTTGATGATGGTCAGCAGGTCGTCCACGCTGATCTCCGGTCGCACCGCCCCGGCTTCCTGGGCGCGTGAAAGCAGCGTCGCGAGTGCCGCTTTGAGGTCGTGCGACACCGTGCGCGGGTGCTCCCCGCCCCGGCCGCGCAGGGCGTCGGCGAGGTCGCGCTTCACGCCGCCCTGCATGACCAGCAGCTCGAGGAACTCGAAGAACACCGTTCCGGGGTCCTCGGCCGCGGTCAGCTCCCGGGCGTGCGCGGTGATCTTCTCGACCTGGTCCAGGATGGCCGCTTCGAAAAGCGCCTCCTTGGTGGGGAAGTGGCGGTAGACGGTGCCCGCCCCGACGCCCGCCCGTCGCGCGATCTCGTCCAGGGGCACCGAAATGCCTTCGGCGGCAAAGGCTTCCTGGGCGGCGGCCAGTACCCGCTCGCGATTGCGGCGGGCATCGGCGCGCAGGGGTCGATCCGTCACGTCCGACAGCCTACCCACCCGTTGACAAGCGGGGCGTGCGCCCCGCATGCTAACCGGGTCCAACGTTCCGTTTTTTGGAGGCAGTCGTGTCCACTTCCCTCGAAACCCCTCGTGACCTTGTCGAACGGCTTTTTCTGGGTCTGCCCTCGCGCGATGCCGACCGCTTCGCCGCACTGCTCGCCCCGGATGTCGCCTTCGAGATCCCCTTCCCGATTCCGGGCGAGCCGACCCGGATCGAGGGCCGCGAACAGGTCCGGGCGTACCTGGCCGCGCGCTGGTCCGGCATGTCCGGCGTGCAGGTGCACGACATCCGCCCGGCCATTCACCAGACCGTCGATCCGGAGGTGCTCGTGGTCGAGAACGATGTCGAGGTCACCCGGCCGAATGGCGAGCGCGGCTGGTTTCGCAGCTCCGTCAATGTGATTCGCGTGCAGAACGGCCTGGTCACGCTCTTCCGCGACTATATGGACACGGGCCGGATCATGGCGATGCGGCAGTCGATGCGGGACTGAGCCTGTGACCCTGATTACTCGCCGGGTCGTCGACTAACACTTAGTGCGTTAACTATTATCGCCCTAACCAAGACGAACCGGGAGGCTGGGCGATGGAGTTGGGCGATGACCCGCTGCGGCTGGATCGGCAGGTGTGTTTCGCACTGGCCGTGGCCAATCGGGCGGTGCTGGCCGTGTATCGGCCACTGCTCGAACCCATGGGGCTGACGCATCCGCAGTATCTGGTGATGCTGGCGCTGTGGGGGGAGGCGCCGATGTCGGTGAAGGACATCGGGGAGGCTATTCAGCTCGATTCGCCCACGCTGTCCCCGCTGCTCAAGCGGCTCGAGGCGGCCGGGCTCATCACTCGGCGGCGCGACAGTCACAACGAACGCAATCTGGTCGTGGATCTGACCGACGCCGGGCGCGAACTGCGCAAGGAGGCCGAGAAGATCCCGCCCGCGGTGGTCGCGCGGCTGGGTGTGAGCCTGGCCGATCTCGAGGAGTTGCGCGAGGTGCTGGAGCGGGTCAATGCGGCGGCGCGCCGGTCGGTCTTGGCGGATACCGAGCAGGGATCGACGAAGGGAAACCGGAAATGAAGCGCCCCAACCCCATTCAGTGGCTCGGTTACTCGTGCGGGCGGGTGCTGCCCGATGAATTGCAGGAGTGGGTGCGCAACGATCTCACCGGCCCGTGGGCGGTGCCGCGTCACATCGTGCGCCAATTGGTGCCGCTGGTACCGATTTTCGCGATGGCGTTCCTGTTGCCGGGCGAGCTGTGGCTGAAGCTGGCGGTCATCCTGCTGGGTCTGCTGCTGGCGCTGTTCTACATCGTGGCCTATATGCCGATGAACCGAGAGCATCGGCTCCTGAAGCACGGTTTCCCAGCGGATTTGGAGAATCCGGCCCGGGCGGCGCGGCGAGCGGCCGAACGCGCGGCCTACGAGGCCCAGTACCCGCACTGAGCCCGAATCGCGGAAGCCGCTGCTACTGAACGTTTCTGGTGCAGGCGCTGGTGACCACGTGCGCGGCGACCGGCTGGGCGCTGCCCAGGTCCGGGAACGGGGGAGCGCTCTGGCCCAGCTCGCTGATCGCGTTCTGCTGGGCCTCGTCGAGGCTGGCCCCCACCGCCCAGCCCCAGGCGCCGTCCGCGCCCTGGGCGACCGCGCCGCAGCCGTCGGTGAAGCGCAGCACGATCTCGCAGTCGTAGCTGGCGCAGTCGCGGATGGCGGCGGCGTCGGCGGTGACCTTGTTGGTGTCGACCCCGGCGACGGCGGCATTGCGCAGCCGGGAGACGGCCAGTGAGCCGTAGCCGCCGGGAGCCGCGTCCGCGGTCGCGGCCAGCCCGGCCGAGAGAGTCATGGCCGCCGTGAGGGCGGCGGTGCCTGTCACGATGCGTGCAACCGACAAGAGAATTCCTGACGTTTCAGAAAAGGCGAACGCAGGTGATGCTAATCGGTCGCACTGTGAACCCGCGGCGAATTTCAGACGACGGGGGTCCGGGCCAACGCGCGGCGTAGCGCGGTGAACGCGGCGGTATTGGCGCGCTGGGTTTCTCGCAGGTGCCAGGCCATGGACATGAAGCCGTGGACGGTGCCGTGCCAGCGGTGGATCTCGGTCTCGATCCCGGCGGCGCGCAGCCGCCGCCCGTAGGCCTCGCCCTCGTCGCGCAGGGGGTCGAATTCGGCGGTGGCGATGTGGGCGGGTGGCAGTCCGGTCAGGTCGGCGATGGTGGGGTTGGCGTAGGGGTCGGACTTCTCGGCGTCGGAGTTCAGGTATTGCCGCCAGTACCAACGCAAGTGGGCCGCGGTGGTGAAGTAGCCCTCGGCATTGTCGGTGTAGGACGGGCTGTCGCAGTTCGGGTCCAGCATGGGGTACATGAGCAGCTGGAAGGCGATGTCGGGTCCGCCGTTGTCGCGGGCGGCCAGGGCCGCGACGGTGGCCAGATTGCCCCCGGCGCTGTCCCCGGCCACGGCGAGCCGGTCGGGATCCCCGCCCAGGGATTCGGCGTGGTCGGCGACCCAGCGCAGCACGGCGTAGGCATCGTCGGCCGCGGCGGGGAAGCGGGCATCGGGGGCGCGGCGGTAGTCGACCGAGATCACGATGACTCCGGCCGCATCGGCCATGGTGCGGCAGAACCGGTCGTGGGAATCCAAGCCGCACAGGACGAATCCGCCACCGTGGTAGAAGACCACCACGCCCGGGGCGCGTTCGGCCTCGAGGGGGCGGTACAGCCGCACTGGCACGCCGGGGGCGTGATCCGGACCCGGTACCAGCCATTCTTCCACTCCCGCAACGGGAATCGGTTCGACGGCGGGTGTGGGGCGGGCGGCGAGGAAAGCCCGTGCTTCGGCGGCGTCGAGCACCTCGGTGCCCAGCGCCGGGAACGCCGCGGTGGCGGCGTCGACGAAGGTCTGCCATTCGGGGGACAGGGTCATTGCGGGCCTTCCTGGATTATGCCGTCCGGCTACATGTTTCGCGGGATGAACTTGCCCGCGGCCAGGCCGCCGTCGACGGTGACCTCCGCGCCGGTGATGTAGACCGAGGCGTCCGACGCCAGGAAGGCGACCAGTTCGGCGACCTCCTCGGGCAGGCCGGTGCGCTCCAGCGGCAGGGTCGGGAAGCTGCCCGGGCCGGTGGTGAGATAGGGGACCATCGGGGTGGCGATGGGGCCGGGATGCACGGAGTTGACCCGGATCTGCGCCGGGCCCAGCTCCAGGGCGGCGATCTTGGACAGGCCGCGCAGGCCCCACTTGGAGGAGCCGTAGGCGGAGTGGTTCATCAGGCCCTCGAGCCCGGCCTGGGAGGAGATGTTCACGATGGAGCCGCCCCCGGCCGCGGTCATGGCGGGCAGCACGGCCTTGATGCCGCGGAACGCGCCGACCAGGTTCACCTTCAGAATCCGTTCCAGCTCATCGGGTCCGGTCTCGGTGATCGGCTTCATGACGTAGATGGCGGCATTGTTCACCAGCACGTCCAGCTTGCCGAAGGTGTCCACGGCGACCGCGACGGCGGCCTCCCAGCTGTCGGCGTCGGTGACGTCGTGGCGCACGAAAACCGCTGCCTCGCCGAGCGAGTCGGCCAGTTCCTTGCCCTCGGCCTCGAGCACGTCGGTGATGACCACCTTGGCGCCGCGCTCGACGAACAGGCGCGCCTCGGCCGCGCCCTGGCCGCGGGCGGCACCGGTGATCAGGGCGACTTTGCCGGTCAGATCAGCCATTTCGACTTCTTTCTACTTTTCGCGACGGTGTTAGCGTTTACGGAAGTGTGGGATGACCTTCTCCCCCCACTGACGGATGGTTTCCAGGCAGGCGGCCTGGGGCATGGTGCCCATCTGGATGAGGCACAGGATCTCGTCGGCCCCCGCCTCTTGCAGGCGTTCGACATACGCGATGGCGTCGTCGGCATTGCCGTAGGCGTGCTCGGTATTGAAGATGGCGGTGGACCCGGACTTCACCGGAATCCTGGCCTCGTGCAGGTAGGCGACGTGCTCGTCGGCGACCTCGCGCATCCTGGCGATCTCGTCGACATTCGGGTCCACGGCCTCGTCGGGGACCGGGCCCGCGCCGTAGTAGTACTTGATGGACTGCGCGAAGAACCGCTGCCCGCGCGCACCGATCTGCCGGGCCTGCTCCCGGTCGTCGAGCACGATGGTCGGGCACAGAGCCGCGAAATGATCGTTGACGACCGTGGATACGAAGCGCTCGCCGGTGCGGGCCGCGATGGCGGCGTCGTAGATGCCGCGCAGTTCGGCGATCTCCTCGATGCCCGCGAAACCCAGTACCAGCGCGCCGATTCCGTAGTCGGCGGCCAGCTTCAGGGTGTCCTTCTTGGTGCACGCCATGAACAGCGGCGGGTGCGGGCGCTGCACCGGGCGCGGCAGCAGGTGGTGCGGGTCGATATCCAAAAGCTCTCCGTGATAGGAGAATTCGCCTTCGGGATCCTGCCAGGCGGCGGCGATCATGCGCAGCGATTCTTCGACTTCCTGATACGTGCGGTCGGGATCGACTCCGCACATGGAGGTTTCGACGGCGGTCGCGCCGCGGCCCGCGCCCAGGTTCAGGCGGCCGCCGGAGAGCACGTCGAGCATGGCGGCACGTTCGGCGGTGCGGACCGGGTGATTGAAGCCGAAGGGCATGCACACCACGCCGTGCCCGATGCGCACTCGCGTGGTCTTGGCGGCCACCCAGGTCAGGAAGATCTCCGGCGCGCTCATGTGGGCGTACCACTTGAGCCCGTGATGCTCGACGGCCCACACGGCGTCGAAGCCCAGCGCGTCGGCGAGCACCGCCTGTTCGACGCAGTCGCGCAGCACCTGGGCCTCGTGCGCGGCGGTCGGGTCGGTCATCTGCGCTTCGAAGATCATCGAGAACTTCATCCGAGACTCCTTGCCGCCGCGCCCGCGCGCCCGTCCGGGCGCTTATGCCTAACCGGAATACTTCTGCACCCATAGCCTCTGGTCATCGGGCTGTCTCAGTGGCCGGGACCACATCGTGCCGGGGTTCGGCATCCGGACTTAGCGTCGGTTGACGAGCAGAGGAAGGGCAGGATTCGGTGGGACAGCTGGACGGCAAGGTGGCGTTGGTGACCGGTGGCGCGCGCGGCATGGGAGCCGAGCACGTGCGCCGTTTCGTGGCCGAGGGCGCGCGGGTCGTGTTCGGCGATGTGCTCGACGACGAGGGCAAGGCCCTGGCCGCCGAGCTGGGCGACGCCGTCCACTACGTGCACCACGACGTCACCAGTGAAAGCGACTGGCAGGCAGCGGTTTCCGAGGCCACCACGAAGTTCGGCAAGCTGGATGTGCTCATCAACAATGCCGGGATCCTGCGGTTCGAGCGCATCGTGGAGATGAGCCTGGACGAGTTCAACCTGATCATGAACATCAACGTCACCGGCGCCTTCCTCGGCATCAAGACCGCCGCACCCGCGCTCACCACCGCCGGTGGCGGGTCCATCGTGAACGTGTCCTCGGTCGAGGGCTTCGTCGGTGCGGCGGGGCTGTCCGCCTACAGCGCAAGCAAATTCGCGCTGCGCGGGCTCACCAAGTCGGCCGCCCGGGAGCTGGGGCATTCGGGTATCCGGGTGAACTCGATTCATCCCGGCGGTATCGCCACCCCCATGACCACGTCCGTGGCGGGCGCGTCGGGTGTGGACGGCAACAGTTTCTTCTCCGAATTGCCCATTCCGCGCTGGGGTCGGCCGGTCGAGGTCTCCGAGGTGGCGTTGTTCCTGGCCTCGGACGCCGCGAGCTATTGCACCGGAGGCGAATTCGTCGTCGACGGCGGCATGCTGACCAGCTGCGGCTACTAAGGATCGAGATTCATGGAATTCGAATTCGACGTCGTTGTCGTGGGTTCCGGCGCGGCGGGCATGACCGCCGCGCTGACCGCGGCCTACCGGGGGCTGTCGGTGACCCTGGTCGAGAAGAGCCGCCTGTTCGGCGGCTCCACCGCGCGCTCGGGCGGCGGCATCTGGGTGCCCAACAACCCGGTGCTGCAGGCCGCGGGCGTGCCCGACAGTCCCGAGATGGCCCGGAACTACCTGAAAGCCGTTGTCGGCGAACGTGTTCCGGAGGCCAAGCAGCGCGCCTTCCTGGAACAGGGACCGGAGATGTTCCGCTACCTCGGCGCTCGCTCCCGGTACTGGAATTTCGCCTATGACCGTGGCTATTCCGACTACCACCCCGAGTTCCCGGGCGGGCTGGCGCAGGGCCGCAGCATCGAGCCCGAGCCGATCGACGGGCGACTGCTCGGCGGGGATCTGCACAAGATCAACCAGCCGACCATGTCCGCGCCCAAGGGAATCGCGATCACGGTCAAGGACTTCCACGACCTGAACATGATCGCGCGCACCTGGGCGGGCAAGAAGACCGCCATGAAGGTCGGCGCGCAGACCGCGCTGAACCTGATCAAGGGCGCGAAGCCGCTGAGCCTGGGCAAGGCCCTGGCCGCGCGGCTGTGGCTGTCGCTGCGTGACGCCGGGGTGCCGGTGTGGCTGAACACGCCGCTGACGGATCTGATCGTGGAGGGCGGCACCGTGGTCGGCATTCGCGCCGAGCACGAGGGTCGCCCGGTCGTCATCAAGGCCCGGCGTGGCGTGGTGCTGGCCGCGGGCGGCTTCGAGCACAACCTCGAGATGCGCGAGCAGTACATCGACGGGCCGCAGAACACCGGCTGGACCGTCGGCGCGACCGAGAATGTCGGCGAGGGCATCGTCGCGGGCCAGAAGGCCGGTGCCGCAGTCGATCTCATGGACGACGCCTGGTGGGGTCCGTCGGTGCGCAACCCCGACGGGCCGCCGTTCTTCATGCTGGCCGAGCGCTCGCAGCCGGGCGCGATCGTCGTGAATGCCAAGGGTGAGCGCTTCGTCAACGAGTCCGCGCCCTACGTGAACGTCGTGCACACCATGTACGAGGAGGAGAAGAAGGTGCCGGGCAGCATTCCGGCGCACTTCATCTTCGACCAGAACTTCCGTGACCGGTACCTGTTCCTGGGCAACTTCCCCAAGCGGCCGCTGCCCCAGAAGTACTTCGACGCGGGAATCATCAAGCAGGCCGACACCCTTGCCGAACTGGCCGACAAGCTGGGTGTTCCGGCGAAGTCCCTGGCTGCCACGGTGGAGCGTTTCAACGGCTTCGCCCGCAAGGGCCGCGACGAGGACTTCCTGCGCGGCGACTCGGCCTACGACCGCTACTACGGCGACCCGACCGTCAAGCCCAACCCGACCCTGGCCCCGCTCGAGCGTGGCCCGTTCTACGCGGTCGAGATGGTGCCGGGCGATCTGGGCACCAAGGGCGGTCTGGTCACCGACGAGCACGCCCGCGTGCTCGACGACCAGGGCGCGGTCATCGGCGGCCTGTACGCGGCGGGCAACAACTCCGCCGCGGTGATGGGCAACGACTACGCGGGCGCGGGCGCGACCATCGGGCCCGCCATGGTGTTCGGCTACATCGCGGCCAATCACCTCGCGGAGATGGAATCCGAAGCGGCACAGGAGAACTGATATGGGACGGGTTGATTCCAAGGTCGTCATCGTCACCGGCGGCGCGCGCGGCATGGGGGCGGCCTTCGCCCGCAAGCTGGCCGCCGAGGGCGCGAGGGTGGTGATCACCGATGTGCTGACCGAGGCCGGGCAGGCAGTGGCGGCCGAAATCGGGGATGCCGCACGGTTCTTCCCGCTCGACGTCACCGACGAGGCCGCGTGGAACGACGTGGTCGCGCGGGCCGAGGCCGCGTTCGGTCCGATCTCGGGTCTGGTCAACAATGCGGGCATCGTGCACGTCGACCCGATCGAGAAGCTCACGGAAGCCGACTACCGCAAGGTGATCGACGTGAACCAGATCGGTGTCTTCCTGGGCATGAAGGTCGTCATCGGGTCCATGCGCCGCGCCGGGGTCGGTTCGATCGTGAACATCTCCTCGACCGGCGGCCTCATCGGCTACTCCAACATCCTCGGCTACGTCGCCTCCAAGTGGGCCGTGCGCGGCATGAGCAAAATGGCCGCACAGGAATTCGCGGCCGACAATGTGCGCGTCAACTCCGTGCATCCCGGCATCGTCGCCACCGAAATGGTCGCGAGCTCGGATCGCTCGGCGAATATCGCGGCCAATCAGCCGATCGCCCGGCCCGCCAGCCCGGAGGAGCTCGCCAATCTGGTGCTGTTCCTCATCTCCGACGACTCCTCCTACAGCACCGGCTCCGAATTCGTGGCCGACGGCGGCTTCACCTCTCAGTAGTAACTCCGTTGCGAGACAAGGAAACACCCATGAAGGACTTCCACGGCAAGGTCGCCGTCATCACCGGTGCGGGAGCGGGCATCGGCCGGGCGCTGGCCCTGGAGCTGGCCCGCAACGGCGCGCAGCTGGCGCTGTCGGGGCGCAATCTCGAGAATGTGGCCGAGACCGTCGCGCTGTGCGAGAAGGAGGGCGCGAAGGCCCGCGCCTACCGGCTGGACGTGGCCGATCGCGCGGCCGTGTACGCGCACGCCGACGAGGTGGTGGCCGATTTCGGCAAGGTCAATATCGTCATCAACAATGCCGGTGTCTCGCTGACCGCCAATATCGAGGAAGTCGCCTGGGAAGACCTGGAGTGGATCTTCGGGATCAACTACTGGGGCACGCTGCACGGCGTGAAGGCGTTCCTGCCGCACGTGATCGCCTCCGGTGACGGCCACATCGCCAATGTCTCCAGCATGTTCGGTCTGGTGGCCTGCCCGAGCCAGGGCGGCTACAGCTCCTCCAAGTACGCCATGCACGCCATCAGCGACGCGCTGCGCCAGGAGAGGATCATCGCCGGCTACAACGTGGGCGTCTCCAGCGTCCACCCCGGCATGATCAAGACCGAAATCGCCTGGAAGGCACGGGCGGCCGCCAACCGCAGCCGCGACGACCTGGCCGCCAACTTCGACCGCCTGGCCCAGACCAGCCCCGAGGACTGCGCCCGGGTCATCGTCAACGGCATCCGGAAGAACAAGCCGCTCATCCTGATCGGCAAGGACGCCAAGGCCATGAACATCATGCGCCGCCTGCTCGGCTCGGGCTACATGAAGCCGCTGACCGCGCAGATGCGCAAGGAGATCTGATCAGGCCGGATCGCGCAGCTGCTGTTTGAGCACCTTGCCACCGGCATTACGCGGGAGGTCGTCGACGAAGACGACCTCCCGTGGCACTTTGTAGCCCGCCAGTCGCTCGCGTGACCACTCGATAATGGCGGCCGGGTCCGGCGCGGTCCCGCGGGCCGGGACGACCACGGCGCGGCCGACCTCGCCGAGGCGCGCGTCGGGGATGCCGATCACCGCGACATCGTGAATGCCGGGGTGTTGCAGCAGGACTCGCTCGATCTCGGCGGGATAGGCGTTGAAGCCGCCGACGATGAACATGTCCTTGAGGCGGTCGGTGATGCGCAGGTAGCCGTCGTCGTCGAGGGTGCCGATATCGCCGGTGTGCAGGTAGCCGTCGGGGTCGATGGCGGCGGCGGTGGCTTCGGGGTCGTCGAGGTAGCCGAGCATGACGTTCGGGCCCTTCACGGTGATCTCGCCGGGCTCGCCCGCCGCCACCGGCTTGCCCTCGCGGTCGACGATGCGGATTTCGCTGCCGCGCAAGGTCTTTCCGACCGTGCCCGCGACCAGTTCGGTCGGGGCGTCGGGTGGGCAGATGGAGACGACGCCGATGGATTCGGTGAGGCCGTAGGCGGTGAACACGAAGGGGACGCGCAGGTCGTCGCGGATGCGGCGGACCAGTTCGGCGGGGATGGTCGCACCGCCGGTGCCCGCCAGGCGCAGCGAGCCGAACATGTAGCGGTCGTGGTCGGCGGCCAGCAGATCGGTGAAAAGCGTTGGGGGACCGGCCATGACGGTAATGCGCTCGCTCTCGATGACTTGCAGCGCGTCGGCGGTGTCGAACCTTTCCATCGGCACCATGGTGGCGGTGCGCAGCAGGCAGGCCAGGATGCCGGCCTTGTAGCCGAAGGTGTGGGAGAACGGATTCACCAGCAGGTACCGGTCGCGGGGACGCAGGGTGACCGCATCGGCCCACTGCGAGAACACTTCCAGGCTCTGGCGGTGGGTGGCGAGCACGCCCTTGGGCGCACCCGTGGTGCCGGAGGTGAACAGGATGTCGGAGACCGAATCCGGCTCGATCTCGGCGGCGCGCTCGGTCGCCGACTGCGGCGCGATCACGGTGCCGGGGGCCAGGAATCCCTCCCACGAGCTGATGTCCCAGTCCGCGTCGCCCTCGCCGCGGGCGTCGTCGAGCAGGATCAGATGCTCCAGATCCGGTAGCGCACGGCCGGATTCGGCCAGCATGCGCGGATAGTCCTGCCCCAGGAACTCCTGCACCGTGCACACCGCCTTGGCGTGGCTGCGGGCCAGCACCTCCGCGGTCTCCGCACCGCGCAGCCGGGTGCTGATCGGCACCAGAGTCGCACCCGCGCCGAGCATTCCGAGCGCGGTCACGATCCAGCGCACGCTGTTGGGCGCCCACATCCCGACCCGATCCCCGGTCTCCAACCCCGACGCCATGGCCGCCCGCGTCACCGCGGCGACCTCCTCGGCCAGCTCAGCAAATGTGAACCGCCCGGCTGGTCCGGCAATCGCGACCGCGTCCGGATACCTCCGGGCTCTGTCCGCCACCAATGCCGGGATGGTCGTCACGGGTCCCACCGCGGAGCTCCCGCCCGAGTGCCGCCGATCCATCCGCCCATCCTGCACCAGACCCGCTCCCCGGACGCCCCTTTTCGCAGTGCCATCCCGCTGACCGGGCGTGCCAGGGTGCAGCCGTGCGAACGCACTCTCCTCCGCCTCTCCGTGCCTCGAGCGGGCGGCTCGAGAGCCGTGGCCCGTCTCGCACCCGTGCCGGCGGGCGGGAGCGGCACCGATTCCGGGGGTGCCGCAGGAGTTGCCCCGGTCGGCGCGAAATCGGTTGTCGCCTCGGGGAACGGGGGATCGGAGTGGCGTTCGTTCCTTTGTGCGTGCTCGATTCCGGTCATCGGGATGGGAGTTGGGTGTGGGGGTGCTCACGCGGCACGCTCGTTGTAGTGGTCCCGTGGGGGGACGGGGTATTGCCCGGCAGGTCGCTCGAGCAGCGGCGGAGCGCTGGAGTGCGGATGAATTCAGGATCTCGGAGGAGTGACATGACGGCCGGAATGGAGCTTGCGCGGCGTCTCGACCATGTGGCGGGCGCGGTGACCGTTGTCGAGCTCGACGGCGCCTGCGGGCTGTCGCGGGACAAGATCGGCGGCAAGGCGTGGAGCATCGACCACATGCGGGCGCTCGGGCTGGCGGTGCCGCCCGCGTTCGTCATCACCACCGACGGGTGGGCCGATGACACGCGGCGGGGCTCCATCGCGGAGGAGATCTGGGCGCAGGTGCGGGACGGTATCGCCACGATCGAGCGCGGTACCGGGCGGCGGTTCGGGTCGGCGGAGCGGCCGCTGCTGGTGTCGGTGCGCTCGGGTGCGGCGATTTCCATGCCGGGCATGATGGATACCGTCCTGAATCTGGGCATGACCGATGCGGTGCAGCGGGCTGGCCGCCGAGACCGGCAATCCGGGCTATGCCGAGGACACCCGGCGGCGGTTCGTGCACCAGTACCGGGAGACGGTGCTCGGGGACGAGCACGGCGCGGTGCCGGGCGATCCGTGGGAGCAGCTGCGCGGTGCGGTCGAGGCCGTGTTCCGGTCGTGGGATTCCCCGCGCGCCAAGACCTATCGCGCTCATCGCGGGGTGCCGGACACGCTCGGGACCGCGGTTACCGTGCAGGCCATGGTGTTCGGCAATCTCGACGAATTGTCCGGCACCGGAGTGCTTTTCAGCCGCAACCCCAATACCGGCGATGGGCCGGTCTACGGTGAGTGGCTGGTGGGCGGGCAGGGCGAGGACGTGGTGTCCGGCCGCCTGACCCCGCGACCGCTGGAGGATCTGGCCGCCACCCAGCCCGAGGTGCACGAGCGGCTGATCGCCGCCGCCGAGCTGCTGGAACGCGACGGCCGCGATATCCAGGATGTGGAGTTCACCGTCGAATCCGGCAATCTGTGGCTGCTGCAGTCGCGTCCGGCCAAGCGTTCGGCGCGGGCCGCGGTACGCGCCGCGGTCGCCATGGTCGCGGAGGGACTGATCAGTGCCGACGAGGCGCTGGATCGGGTCACCGCCGATCAGGTGCGCGAGGTGCTGCGCCCGGCCTCCGGTGACACCGGCGGTCAGCAGCCTCTGGCCCGCGGCGAATCCGCCTGTCCCGGACTGGCTTCCGGCGTGGTCGTGACCGATCCCGACGAGGCCGAGGCGCGCGCCGAAGCGGGGGAGGATGTCATTCTGGTCCGCCCCACCACCAGCCCCGACGATCTGCACGGCATGATCTCCGCCCGTGCCATCGTCACCGAATTGGGCGGCACCACTTCGCATGCCGCGCTGGTGAGCCGGGAGCTGGGCCGCCCGTGCGTGGTCGGCTGCGGACCCGGTGTCGTCGCCGCGCTCACCGGCCGGACCGTGACCGTCGACGGCGGTGCCGGGCTGGTACTGCCCGGCGCGGTCGTCGCCAAGCCGGTCGAGCAGGCCGTGCTCGACGATATCGCCCAGCTCGCCCAGTGGGCGGGCGTGGATGGTGCGCGGCTGGCCGAACGCCTCGAACAGCGTGCACCCGAGGCCGAAAGCGCCGAGCAGGAAGAGGTTTCCGTGGAGGTTCCCGTCACCGAGCTGGCCGTGCTGCGCCTGGTCGGCATCAAGGGCCGGGTGAACGCCGACAATCTGGCCGCCAGCCTGTTCGCCGAGGTCGCCGAAATCGCCTCCTGCTGTGAGGTTCTGGTGACCGCGGGCTACTGCGCCACCACTCCCGCCGGCTTCCGCATCACCCCCGAGGGCCGCCCCCGTCTCGCGCAGCTGCTCGCCGAGGAGCGCGGAACCGTCGACGCGGCCGCCATGACCGCCGCCTACGACGAGTTCTGCGTTTTCAATGCCGATCTCAAGGTCATCATCACCGACTGGCAGATGAAGGACCCGGCCACCGTCAACGACCACGCCGACGCCGATTACGACGCCGCGGTCCTGGGCCGCCTGGGCGACACTCATCGCACCCTGCGTCCTTTGATCGCTCGCCTGGGTGGCCTGGCTCCTCGCCTGTCCCGCTACCTGGACCGTCTCGACCGGGCCATCGACCGCATCACCGAGGGCGACCACACCTACGTGGCCCGGCCGATCATGGACAGCTACCACACCGTCTGGTTCGAACTGCACGAAGACCTGATCGGGCTGTGTGGCCTGACCCGCGCGGAAGAGGCGGCGGCCGGTCGTGCCCACTGAGTCCCTGATGCCTGCTGACGCCATGCCGACCCGCTGGATCGACTTCGCCCAGATCGACAATGTCCGCGATCTCGGCGGTCTCCCCGTAACCGGCGGCGGCACAACCCGTTTCGGCATCGTCCTGCGCTCCTCCACCTTGCAGCAGGCCACCTGCGACGACCTGTCCCACTTGGTCGATCAGCTGGGCCTGCGCACGGTCATCGACCTCCGTCTCCCCGACGAGGTGGAACGTGAGGGCTACGGCCTCATCGCGGATGCGGAGGTGCGCATTGCCAACCTCCCTATTCGGAAGTCGCCCCAGTCCTCCCTGGCCGCAAGGGATCTGGTCCCGGACAAGACCCGAGTGGACCTCACCGAGCTCTACGGCCAGCTGCTCGCCGGCAGCGGCGAACACATCGTCGAGGCGGTCCGCCTGATCATCGACCCCGACCGCCACTCGGTCCTCTTCCATTGCGCCGCGGGCAAAGACCGCACCGGCGTCCTCGCCGCCGTCCTGCTGGACGCGGTCGGCGTCCCCGCCGAAGCGATCGCCCACGACTACGCCCTGACCAACGAGCGCATCCAGCAGGTCCGCGAGCGCCTGGACGCCCTCCCCTCCTACGAGGGCCTGCCCCAGACCGATACCGGCATCCTGGCGGTCTCCGCGGACGTCATGCTCGGCTTCCTGGACACCCTGCACACCGGCCACGGCGGCGCGGCGAAATGGCTGTTCGCCAACGGCCTCACCGAATCCGAACTCCAGCGGCTGCGCGAGGTCCTGGTCGCCTAGGGTCCGGGCGCTCCCGTCTGCGGCACCAGCGACCGGACGCCCGCGGGCAGCGCGTCGTCCGCGGCGGCCTCCCGCAGGAAACTCTCCAGCGTCGCGCGGAACGCCCCGGCGGCGTGGGTCGGTGTGACGTCCTTGCGATGGGCGAGGGCGACCGTCCGGTGTAGCCCGTGCGGCTCGCGCCCGTCGTTACCCGACAGCGGAATCCCGCGCAGCCCGGGCCGCCCGGCCAGCACCGTGCTCGGGACGACCGCGATCCCGAGTCCCACCTCGACGAACCGCAGGACGGCATCCATCTCACCGCCCTCGACGGCGAAGCGGGGTTCGAATCCGGCCGCCCGGCAGGCCCCGATCGTCGCCTCGCGCAGGTCGTAGCCGGACCGGAACATCACCAGCGGCCGATCCCGCAGATCGGTGATGCGCAGGTGCGGGCGCGGCGGCAGTGAATCGTCGTCGATCCGGGCCGCGACCATCAGGTCCTCGCGCAGGATCGGCGTGGTGGCCAGCGGGGTGTCCTCGGCCAGCGGCAGGATCACCAGGGCCGAATCCAGTGCGCCCCTGGTCAATTGGCGCACCAGATCGCGCGAGCCGCCCTCCTCCACCAGCAGGCTGATCCCCGGGTACGCGTCGTGGAAGCGCCGCGGGGTGTCGGCGAGCAGTCCGGAGCACAGCGAGGGCGTGGCCCCGAGCCGGACCCGCCCGCGCCGCAGTCCGGCGAGCTCCTGCACCTCGAGCCGGGCGGTGTCCACATCGGCCAGGATGCGGGTGGCCAGCGGCAGCAGCGCCTCGCCCGCCGGGGTCAGGGCGATATTGCCGCGGGCGCGGCTGAACAGCTCGGTACCGAGTTCGGTCTCCAGGGTCCGGATCTGCTTGGACAGCGAGGGCTGGGCGACGCCGAGCGCGTCGGCGGCCCGGGTGAAGTGCCTGGCCTGCGCCACAGCCAGGAAATACGACAACTGCTGCAACTGCACAACTCGATAGCCTAGGACTATGGACTGCGGCATTTCGATGCCGGAGTCGATGATCACATCCGGTGGCCGGACCCGGTGTGACATCGTTCACCCGCCGAATTCACTACTGCCGGTAGTAATCCCGGCCCCAGCTCGGTCCATAGACCACGGTCATGGACACCAGATCCAAGCGGACTTGGACCGGGCGCGCGGGCCGGACGTACTTTCCGGCGGTGGCTATCGCATTACCTGAGCTCTACCGCACGACGGTGGGCAAGAAGGCCGTGATGGCGGTGACCGGGGGCATCCTGGTGCTGTATCTCATCGCCCACATGGCCGGGAACCTGAAGATCTTTCTGGGCGCGTCCGCCTTCAACCACTACGCCGAGTGGCTGCGGACCATCGGTGAACCCGCCATTCCGCACCGCGGGCTGCTCACGGCCGTGGAGGTGGTGCTCGCGGTGAGCGTGATCCTGCACATGTGGTCGGCGGTCTCGCTGGCCCGCACGGCGCGCCGCGCGAGACCCGTCCGGTACGCGGCGCGGCGCAAGTCGCACGCGCACGGGTATGCCGTGCACACCATGCGGTGGGGTGGGGTGATCATCGCGCTGTATCTGGTCTGGCACCTGCTGGATCTGACCTTCGGCGCGGTGAATCCCTTGGGCCGCAACGCGACTCCGTACGAGAAGGTCGTCGCCGACTTCGCGCCGTCGCACTGGTACGTCACGGTGTTCTATGTCCTGGCCGTGGTCCTGGTGGGCGTCCACCTGCGGCACGGCATTCGCAGCGCCTTCCAGACCCTCGGCCTGGCAAGCGGTTCCAGTTACCCGGCCTTTGACCGGCTGGCGGCCGCCGTCTCGGCCCTGCTGGTCGCGGGCTTCCTGTCGGTTCCGGTCTCCGTCACGCTCGGATGGGTGAAATAGCCATGAATGAAAGCCTTTTCGATATCGGCGCGCCGATCGCCGACACCAAGGCTCCGGCCGGGCCGATCGCCGACCGCTGGACCACCCGCAAGTTCGAGGCCAAGCTGGTCAACCCGACCAACAAACGCAAGAAGACGGTCATCATCATCGGCACGGGGCTGGCCGGTGGTTCGGCCGGGGCCACCCTCGGCGAGCAGGGCTATCACGTCATCCAGTTCTGCTTCCAGGATTCCCCGCGCCGGGCGCATTCGATCGCCGCGCAGGGCGGTATCAATGCCGCCAAGAACTATCGCAACGACGGTGACAGCGTGCATCGGCTGTTCTACGACACGGTCAAGGGCGGCGACTACCGCTCCCGCGAGTCGAATGTGCACCGGCTCGCCGAGATCTCCACGCAGATCATCGATCAATGTGTGGCGCAAGGTGTTCCGTTCGCGCGCGAGTACGGCGGGCTGCTCGACAATCGATCCTTCGGCGGCACCCAGGTTTCCCGGACCTTCTACGCGCGCGGGCAGACCGGACAGCAGTTGCTGCTGGGCGCGTATCAGGCGCTGATGCGCCAGATCGACGCGGGCACGGTCGAATTGCACGCCCGGCACGAGATGCTCGACCTCATCATGGTCGACGGGGTGGCGCGGGGTGTGGTCGTGCGCGATCTCATCACCGGGGAGATCGAGTCCTACACCGGCGACGCGGTGGTGCTGGCCTCGGGCGGGTACGGGAATGTCTATTTTCTGTCCACCAATGCCATGGGCGCGAACGTCACCGCGTCCTGGCGTGCGCACAAGCACGGCGCGTACTTCGCCAATCCGTGTTTCACCCAGATCCATCCCACCTGTATCCCGGTCTCGGGCGAGCATCAGTCGAAGCTGACGCTCATGTCGGAGTCGCTGCGCAACGACGGCCGGGTGTGGGTGCCCGTGCGGGCGGGCGATCACCGTGCGCCCGAGGACATTCCGGAGGCCGAGCGCGACTACTACCTGGAGCGCATCTACCCGGCGTTCGGCAATCTGGTCCCACGCGATATCGCGTCCCGGGCGGCCAAGAACGTGTGCGACGAGGGCCACGGGGTCGGTCCGGGCGGGCTGGGTGTCTACCTGGACTTCGCCGACGCGATCGCGCGGCTCGGGCTGAGCGCGGTGGAAGCCAAGTACGGCAACCTCTTCACGATGTACGAGCGGATCACGGGGGAGAACCCGTACGAGCGGCCCATGCGCATCTTCCCGGCCGTGCACTACACCATGGGCGGGCTGTGGGTCGACTACGACCTGCAATCCACCATCCCCGGGCTGTTCGTCATCGGTGAGGCCAACTTCTCCGACCACGGTGCGAACCGGCTGGGCGCGTCGGCGCTCATGCAGGGTCTGGCCGACGGGTATTTCGTGCTCCCGGCCACCCTCGGTGACTACCTCGCTCGCGGTCCGCTCGGCGAGGTGCCCGCCGAGGCGGTGAAAGCCGCTGAGACACGGGTCGTTTCGATGATCGACCGACTGCTCGCGGTGCGCGGTGATCGCACCGTCGACTCCTTCCACCGGGCGCTCGGCCACCTCATGTGGGAGTACTGCGGCATGGAACGGACCGAGGCGGGGCTGCGCAAGGCGCTCGCGCTGATACCCGCGCTGCGCGCGGAGTTCTGGGAGCGGGTCAATGTGCCGGGCTCGGGCGCGGATCTCAACCAGTCGCTCGAACGCGCGGGCCGGGTGGCCGACTTCCTCGAGCTGGCCGAGCTCATCGTCATCGACGCCCTGCATCGCACCGAGTCCGCGGGCGGCCACTTCCGCGCCGAATCGCAGACCGACGACGGTGAGGCGCGGCGCGACGACGAGAACTTCTCCTACGTCGCGGCCTGGGAGTGGAACGGCGGGCGGCCGCCGACACTCCATCGGGAGGCGCTCGTCTTCGACCACGTCCACCCGACCACCCGGTCCTACAAGTAGTTGGTGATGACAGTGAAACTCACACTGCGTATCTGGCGGCAGCGCAACGCCCGCGACCAGGGCGGGCTGGTCGACTACCGGGTGGAAATCTCCCCCGACGCCTCCTTCCTGGAGATGCTCGACGTCCTCAACGAACGTCTCGCGGGTGCGGGGGAGGAGCCCGTCGCCTTCGACCACGACTGCCGCGAGGGCATCTGCGGCATGTGCTCACTGGTCATCGACGGCACCCCGCACGGCCCCGAAAAGGCCACCACCACCTGCCAGCTGCACATGCGCAAGTTCCGCGACGGAGACACCATCACCGTGGAACCCTGGCGCGCCAAGGCTTTCCCGGTCGTCAAGGACCTGGTGGTCGACCGCTCCGCCTTCGACCGGATCATCCAGGCCGGCGGCTACATCACCGCCCCCACCGGCACCGCCCCCGAAGCCCACTCGGTCCCCGTCCCGAAACCCGACGCCGACTTCGCCTTCCAGGCCGCCGAATGCATCGGCTGCGGCGCCTGCGTGGCCGCCTGCCCCAACGGCTCCGCCATGCTCTTCACCGCCGCCAAGATCACCCACCTCGGCCTGCTCCCCCAGGGCCAGCCCGAGCGCTACACCCGCGTCGCGGACATGCTCGAAACCCACGACGAACTGGGCTTCGGCGGCTGCACCAACACCGGCGAATGCACCCTGGCCTGCCCCAAGGAAATCCCCCAGGACGTCATCGCCCGCCTGAATCGAGACCTCCTCAGCCCCACCCGAAAACCCCGCTGAGTTGACATTCCCATCACCCGGATCTTGATGGCGATCCGAAGCAGCGGTTTCGATCAGCGGGTTTCGAAGATGACCTTGCCGTCCTCGTCGGGGGAGAACATCGGCAGGAGGTGTTCCGCCTCGGCTCGGACGGCCGCCTCGGTGGCCTTCGACAGCGGATGCCAAGGGGTTACTCGGATGGTCGATCCGTCGAGATCCCAGCGGCCGTGGACGAATCCGTCGACGAGGTAGAAGGGGACGCCGCCGGAAGCGATCTTCGCGATGCGGCGGCGGTCCTCGTCGCCGATGATGCGGGTGCGGTCGCGATGGCCCAGGCAGGAATTGTCGAAGGCGGGGAGGAAGCGGATGGGGGCCGGGAGGTCCGGGTCGGCGAGGGGGGCTTCGGGGAGGTCGAAGAGTTCGCGGCCCGAATCATCGCGCAGGACAACGAGTTCGGGGCCCAGGCGGGTCATGGCCTCGGAGAGGCGGGTGACGCCGGCGAATTCCTGGATGTCGGCGATGGTGGCGGGGCCGTAGGCGGCCAGGTAGCGGCGGATCAGGGTTTCCGGTTGCGGGGTTTCGGACAGGGGCGCGGCGAGAAACTCTTCGGCCAGCGACACCGATACCGAACGGCCGCGCCACGCGCCCCAGGTACCCGCGTCGGCATCGTGGAGCAGCGGGTGGATGATGCCCAGCGCGTGGACGAGGGCACGGGGTTCGCGGCCGGGGAAGCGGGCGGCGAGTTGTCTGCCGAGGTCGCGGCGGGGGAGGGTGCGGCCGGTGAGGAGTTCCGTTCCGGCCGTGGCCAATTCGACGATGTCGAGGCCCTCGATGGCGTCGCGGAGGTGGACCGAGCGGAGGGCGGGTGCGACGGCGGGGCGGACCGTCGGGTAGAGCCAGCGGTAGTCGGCGGCGTCGGTGAGGTGGACGGTGCGGCGAATGGTGGTGGCGCGCACCACGGTTCGGTCCTGTAGCAGCGACGACAGCTCCTCGTGGCGGAAGCCGGCGAGGCGGGTCCACAGGCCGATATAGGGCCAGTTCGGTTCCTGGGCCTGGACCGCGACGAGGTGGCGGACGAGATCGGCGGCGGGCATACTCACCCGTTCGTTCAACTTCTGGCGCAGCAGCAGGGTGCGGTTCAGGGTTCGCAGCGAGATCTCGGGCATGAATCCAGTGTCGGATGGAACTAGGACCGAACGGGTCCTAGATGGAGGCGCGATCATGGACGGCGTGCGGGCGGGGGGGTTCCGGCACATCTATGACCCGAGCGAGCCGGAACAGGCGTGGTACATCAATGACCACACCCTGATCCGGGCCGCCGACGGCCGCTGGCATCTGTTCGGCATCACCCATCCCGAGCCCGCCGACCCGCTCGGCGAGTCCGAGTTCGCGCACGCGACGGCGGCGGATCCGCACGGACCGTGGATCAAGCAGCCCTCGGCCCTGACCGTGGACCGGGGGCGCGGCGAGACCCACCTGTGGGCTCCCTACGTGGTCCGCGACGATGACCGCTACCTCATGTTCTACGACGGCGGCGGAACCGACCTCACCGCAACGGGTATGGGGCTGGCCACCTCCACCGACCTGTTCCACTGGACCCGGCATCCGGACAGCCCGGTATTCCGCGACGGCTTCGAGGCCCGCGACCCCATGGTGCTGCGCCACGATGGCGAGTGGGTCATGTACTACTGCGCCACCAGCGCTCCCACCGGCGGCAATCACATCGTCGCCTACCGCACCAGCCGCGACCTGGTGCACTGGGGCACCCGCCGCATCGCCTACACCGACCCGACCACCGGCACCGGTGCGGGCAATACCGAATCGCCCTTCGTCTTCCGCCGCGGCGAGGTCTGGTACCTGTCGATCGGCCCCCGCCCCGCCTACGTCGGCACCGAGATCTTCCGCAGCGACAACCCTTTTCACTTCGACACGTCCGACCGCGTGGGGCGCATTCGGGCCCACGCCGCCGAGGTGATCACCCACGACGGTCGCCTCTGGATCACGCACGCGGGCTGGGGCCAGGGCGGAGTCGCGCTGGCCCCCTTGATCTTCCCGGCCTGACGATCTTCCCGACCTGACCCGAAAATCCGATTTCGGGCGTGGCGTGCGGTCTGAACTGGGATTCTGAACCCAGTCGAGAGTCCACCCAGTGCGGGGAGGCAGGCAAATGGCCCGAATCGGCGTGATCAGTCTTTCCGACGGCCGCGACTACGTGCACGGCGGCATCGTCGGCTTCATCCGGACCGCGGAGGACCGCCTGGTGGCCGAGCGGACCGCGGCCGGGCACACCGTGATTCGCGGTGTCGAACCCATCGGCGGCAATGCGTGCGCGGTGACGGTGGCCCGCCAGGTGGAGGCGGCCGGGGTGGATCTGACCGTGCTGCACTACGCGGTGTGGGCGTTCCCGCACTTCACCATGCTGGCGGCCGGAGCCCTGCGCGGCCCGCTGCTGCTGCTGTCGAATATCGATCCGGTGCAGCCGGGCATGGTCGGCATGCTGGCCGCGGGCGGCGCGCTCGATCAGCTCGGGCGCGAGCACGCCCGGCTGTGGGGCGACCCCGCCGACCCGGATCTGATCGCCGCCATCGGGGAGCGCGCGCGGGCCGCCGCGGCGGTGGCGAGCCTGCGCGGCAGCACCTTCGGGCGCATCGGCGGCCGCCCCATGGGCATGAACACCGCGGTCGCCAATACCGATCAGTGGCAGCGCGTGTTCGGTATCGACGTGGAGGAGATCGACCAGTGGGAGATCGTGCGCCGCGCCGACCTCGCCGACACCGGTGAGGCCAAGGCGGCGCGAGAGTGGCTGGAGCGCAATGCCGCCGGAGTCCACTACGACGGCCGCAAACTGACGCCGGAGCTGCTGGAACGGCAGATTCGCTCCTATCTGGCCATGCGCGACCTGATCGCGGAATGGCGCCTGGACTTCTCGGGCATCAAGGGCCAGCCGGAGCTGACCCAGTACTTCGCCACCATGGATATCACCGAGGCCTTCCTCAACGACCCCTACGACTGGAACGGCCCCAAACAGCCGCACGTGTGCGCCACCGAGGCCGACATGGACGGCGCGCTCACCATGCAGCTGCTGCACCGGATCGCCGACACCCCGGTGCTTTTCGCCGATGTCCGCCACTACCACGCCGACCGCGACATCTGGGACCTGTGCAATTCCGGCCAGCACGCCACCTGGTACGCCGCCCGCAGCGACGACCCCGCCGAGAACCTGGCACGCGTGCATCTCTACCCCGAGGTGTTCTTCTTCCCCGCCGGTGGCGCGTCCGTGCATCACCTGGCCGCGCCCGGGCAGATGACCCTGGCCCGCCTCACCCGCTGAAACGGTTCCTACCGAATGCAATTGATGATCGGCGAGTTCGAGACCTACGACCGGGCCACCAACGAGTCGCTCATGAAGCAGTCCACCTGGGAGTGGCCGCACGCCTTCGCCCGCCTCGACGCCGACGCCGGGGACTTCCTGTCCCGCTTCGGGGCCAACCACATTCACGCCGTGCCGGGCGACCACCGCGCCACCGTGCGCGCGGCCTGCGAGCTGCTGGGCGTCACGCTCGACGAATTCACCAGGGCGAGTTGACATGCTCCTCGGCATAGATATCGGCACCTCCGGATCCAAGGGCGTCCTGGTCGACCAGAAAGGCATGGTCGCCATGAGAGCCGAACGCCCGCAACGGGTTTCGACCCCGCGCCCGGGCTGGGTGGAACACGACGCCGAAACCGTGTGTTGGGCCGATTTCGCCGCCATCGCCCGCGAGCTGGTGGCCGCCGCCGACGGCGACCCCATCGACGCGCTGTCGGTGAGCGGCATCGGCCCGTGCCTGCTGCCCGCCGATGCGGCGGGCAACCCGCTGCGCCCCGCCATCCTCTACGGCGTCGACACCCGCGCGACGGTCGAAATCGACGAACTGGAAGCGGAATTGGGCGCGCACACCGTGCTGGAGCGCTGCGGCTCACCCCTCACCAGCCAGGCCGTCGGCCCGAAACTGCGCTGGCTCATCCGCCACGAGCCGCGGGTCTGGAAGTCCACCCGCATGCTGTTGATGGCGAGCTCCTTCCTGGTGCACCGGCTCACCGGCCGCTACGTACTCGACCATCAATCCGCCAGCCAGTGCGTGCCCATGTACGACCTGATGGCCCGCGACTGGGCCCGGGACTGGGCCGAATCCGTCGCACCCGGCCTGCGCCTGCCCGAATTGGCCTGGCCCACCGAGACGGTCGGCCAGGTCACCCCCGAGGCGGCCGCCGCCACCGGCCTCCCGGCGGGCCTGCCCGTCACCACCGGCACCATCGACGCCTGGGCCGAGGCCGCCGGAGTCGGCGTCCGCGCCCCCGGCGACTGCATGATCATGTACGGCACCACCATGTTCCTCACCCAGGTCCTCACCCACCCCCGGCCCCAACCGGGCCTGTGGACCACCTGCGGAACCTGGCCCGGCACATACACTTCCGCCGCCGGGATGGCCACCTCCGGCGCGATCACCGACTGGCTGCGCACCCTCACCGCCACCGACTTCACCGACCTGCTCGACGAGGCCGCCCACGTCCCGCCCGGCAGCCGCGGCCTGCTGGTGCTGCCCTATTTCGCGGGCGAACGCACCCCGCTGTTCGACCCCGACGCCCGCGGCATGATCGCGGGTCTCACCCTCACCCACCAGCGCGCCGACCTCTACCGGGCCGTCCTCGAGGGCATTGCCTACGGAGTGCGCCACAATCTCGAGGTCATGTCCGCCGCGGGCGCTCCCGCCACCCGCCTGGTCGCCGTCGGCGGTGGCACCAAGGGCGGCCTGTGGACCCGCAGCGTCTCCGACGTCACCGGCCTGCCCCAGCAACTCCCCGCCGACACCGTCGGCGCGGCCCTGGGCAATGCCCTCCTCGCCGCCGAATCCCAGTCCATCGACACCGCCGCCTGGAACCCCATCATCGCCACGATCGAACCCGACCCCACCCGCACCGCCCGCTACGACCCCTACTACCGCCACTACCGATCCCTCTACGAGGCAACCAGATCCACCGCCCACTTCCTCGCCCGGGAGCAGCACCGCGCCGCGACCTGACCCACGGCCGTCATTTGCGAAGGATGGATATTTCAGAGTTGTGTCGCTCCCGGTCACCTCGAGGTGGTATGACTTCCCGGTGGCATGGACTTTGCGGCTCAGCGAGGACGAAGAAGCTGCGCTGAGCGCGCAGGCGGTGATGGAAGGGCGGTCGAAGCACGAGATCGCCCGCGACGCTATCCGCAACTACATCAACCGGCACAGCACGTGGGATGAATACCTCTCCGACGGGTCGGTTGTCTATGGGTAGTAGGTGTCTCTGATCTCCGCGTAGCGCTGGCGGATGGCGGCGCCGATTCCCGCTGTCAGGGAATGGAACTCGGTGCCGGTGGGAGTGGGCCAGCGGGGTGGGCGGGGACCGCCGCGCAGGGCCCAGGCGGCCTGGCGGGCCGCGCCCAGGGCGACGTATTCGCTCGGGTTGGGGACGGTGACGGTGCGGCCGAAGATGGTGGCCGCGGCGTGCGCGATGAGGCGGGAGCGGGATGCGCCGCCGATCAACAGGATTCGATGCGGGACCGTGGGCAGGCGGTCCAGGGCCTCGGCGATATTGCAGAGCATGCCCTCGATGGCGGCGCGGGCCAGATGGTGCGGGCGCATGGTGTGCGGGCGCAGGCCGTGCAGGCTGCCGGTGGCGTAGGGCAGGTTCGGGGTGCGTTCACCGGCGATGTAGGGCAGCAGCGTGAGACCGTCCGCGCCGGCGGGGGATTGGGCGGCCAGCACTTCGAGGCCGGACACGTCGGTGCCGAGCAGGGTGGCGGTGGCGTCCAGCACGCGGGCCGCATTGAGGGTGCAGACCAGCGGCAGGAACGCGCCGGTGGCGTCGGCGAAGCCGTTGACCGCGCCGGAGGGGTCGGCGCTCGGGCTCGCCGCGCGGGTGAAGACGGTGCCGCTGCTGCCCAGCGAGACCACCACGTCGCCGTCCTCGATGCCCAGACCCAGTGCGGCGGCGGCATTGTCGCCGGTGCCCGCGGCCACCAGCCGACCGCCGGGGGTGTGGCCCGCGATCTCGGCGGGCGCCAGCACCCGGGGCAGGGCGGGATGGCGGCCGCGGAAGGCCAGGGCCAGCAGGTCGGGACGGTAGGCGCCCTCGGCGGGGGACCAGTAGCCGGTGCCGGAGGCGTCGCCGCGGTCGGTGGTGGGTTCGGTGGCCGGATCGCCGCCGCGCAGCTGCCAGGTCAGGTAGTCGTGCGGGAGCAGGACGCGAACCGTTCGGTCGGCCAGTTCCGGTTCGTGGTCGGCGAACCAGCGCAGCTTGGCCACGGTGTGCGCGGCCAGCGGCACACTGCCCACCGCGTCCGCCCACGCCTGCGGCCCGCCCAGCTCGCTCACCAGCTGGGTGGCCGCCTCCGCGGAGCGGGTGTCGTTCCACAGCAGCGCATCGCGCACCGGATGCCCGGAGGCGTCGAGCACCACCAGCCCGTGCTGCTGCCCGGCCACCGCGATGGCCTCGACATCGCGCATCATGCGGTCACACGCCGCGCGCAGCGCCTCCCACCACATGAGCGGCGGCACTTCCGTCCCGTCGTGGTGCGGAATCTGGCGGTGCCGCAATACCGTTCCGGTATCCGCGTCGCACACCACGATCTTGCAGGACTGAGTGGAGGAATCCACTCCGGCAACGACCGTCATTGGTCATTTCCCGTCTATCGTGCCGCCCGTCGTCCGGGGTGCAGCTGGATCTTGCGTCCGGTGCCCGCGCGGAAGGTCCGCAGGGCATCGCCGAATTCGTCGAGGGCGAAGTCGTGGGTGATCACCGTGTCCGCGTCGATCACGCCCTCGCCCAACAGGTCCACGGCCCGCCCGAAACTGTGCAGCACGGCCATCGAGCCCACGATCCGGATCTCGTCGTTGTAGAGGCTGAACGGCGAGATGACGGCCCGCGCCGCCGCGGGCGTGACACCGAACTGCTGATAGGTGCCGCCGCGCCGGACCCGGGACAGCCCGTCCTCGAACGCGGCCACCGTTCCGCTGCAATCGATCACGATCTCCCAGCCCTCGGGCCGGTCCATATCGTCGGCGGAGATGGTCGCCGCGTCCGCGCCCAGGGTGCGGGCGATGGCGAGGCGATCGGCATTGGTGTCGATCATCGACACCGACGCCGCGCCCGCGGTGAGCGCCAGTTGCAGCATGAGCAGTCCCATGGTGCCCGCGCCGTAGATCAGATAGTGCGACCCGAGTTGCCGTGGCAGCACATCGAATCCGTGCACCGCGCACGAGAGCGGTTCCACCAGTGCGCCGTGCGCGGGCGACAGATGACCGGGTAGCCGATAACAGTTGGCGGCGGGCACTTTCACGTACTCGGCCATGGCCCCGTCCACCGTGTCCCCGATGGCGCCCCAGTGCTCGCACAGATTCCCGCGCCCGATCGCGCAGAAGTGGCAGTGCCCGCAGAACAGCGAGGGATCCACCGCGACCCGGTCTCCGACCCGCACCCCGGCCGCCTCCGTCCCGAGCGCCACCACCTCCCCGGCGAATTCGTGCCCCGGCACGATCGGATAGGGCGTCGGCGGGAATTCGCCCTCGACGATATGGAC
>NZ_BJWY01000015.1 GCF_007990715.1 Nocardia seriolae NBRC 15557
GCTGCGAGGGAGGCACGGCGTAAAAAGATATATCTCGGAGTGAACGACACCTATGGATAGACGACAGTTGCTCGCAATGCTCGCCGCGGGCACTGCGACGGCCCTGACGGGCTGCTCCGCGAGCGACGCCTCCCCGCACAAGATCACCCCGCGTATCAGCGGACCGGTCACCGCGTCCACGACGACGGCGGCTACCGAGCCGCTGGCCGCTCCGCCCGGTACCCCCAAGTCCGCCATTCCCGCCGGGACCATTACCGCACTGCCCGGCACCGGCAGCAATTTGGCGCTCACCGTCGACGACGGGGCCAGCCCGGAAGTGGTCGGCGCGTACATCAAATTCGCGCAGGACACCGGCGCGCGGTTCACCTTCTTCGTGACCGCGAATTACGACTCCTGGACCGCCCATCGCGCCGAGCTGCGGCCGCTGGTGGAGTCCGGCCAGATCCAGCTGGGCAATCACACCTGGGACCACCCCGACCTCACCAAGCTCTCCGCGGCCGAGGTATCGACGCAGCTGGGCAAGGCAAAAACCTTCCTGCACAACAACTTCGGCGTGGACGGCACCCCCTACTTCCGGCCGCCCTACGGCCGCCACGATGCTACGGTCGACAAGGTGGCAGCGGATCTGGGGTACACCGTCCCCACCATGTGGTACGGCTCGCTGTCGGACTCCGGCGTCATCACCGAGGACTACCTGATCGAGTGCGCGCGAAAGTATTTCAACGCGCAGGCCATCGTCATCGGGCATGCCAATCATCCCCCGGTCACCCATTGCTACGGGCAGCTGATCGACATCGTGCGCCAGCGCAATCTGTCGCTGGTCACGCTCAATGACGTACTGAGGTCGCCGACGTAGCCGGATTCGGCCGGGGGAGTGGATGTTCCGGCGCCACGGGCGCTGGAGACGAGGGAATGAGGTTCGATATGGACAGGCGACGGCTGCTGACGATGCTGGCGGCGGGCACGGCCGCCACCCTGCTGGGCACCGGTGAATCGCGCGCCGACTTCCCCTTCGACACCGGATCCTCCGGGATCGTGCCGCAGATCCCCGGCATACCGCAGATCCTGGCCCCGGACTTCGGCCCCAAGACGCCGATCGGCCCGGGCACCATCAATGCCCTGCCCGGCGCGGGCAACCACATGGCGCTCACCATCGACGACGGCGCCAGCTCCGAAACCATCCGGGGTTTCATCGATTTCGCCCGCAATACCGGGGCCCGGATCACCTTCTTCGTGACCGCCTACTACCCGGGCTGGCTCGATCACCGGGATGTGCTGCGCCCCCTGGTCGATTCCGGTCAGGTCCAGCTGGGCAACCACACCTGGGACCACCCGGACCTGACCCGGCTGTCCGGCGGCGCCGTCGCCGACCAGCTGAACCGGTGCAAGGACTTCCTCTGGAACCAGTACGGCACCGACGGAACCCCTTACTACCGGCCGCCTTTCGGCCGCCACAACGGCAGCGTCGACGCTGTCGCCGCCGACTGCGGCTACAGCGTCCCGGCCATGTGGTACGGCAGCCTGAGCGACACCAACAAGGTGATCAGCGAGGACATGCTGCTCGACGCCGCCCGCCAGTGGTTCCGCGCCCAGGCCATCGTCATCGGCCACGCCAACCGGCCCACCGTCACCCACATCTACGACCAGCTCATGGACCTCATCCGCGAGCGCAGCCTGCAACTGGTCACCCTCAACGACGTCCTGATCCCGCCGCGCTAGCGCCCGGCCGCCGCGAATCAGCCCGTGAACACGGCGGATTCGCGGAGCCGGTGCAGGCGCAGGGCCAACTGGATCTCGAGCGCGCGATCCGGATGCTGACAGCCCTCGCCGAGCAGCCCGGTGATCCGCTCCAGCCGCTGCGTCACCGTATTCACGTGCACGTGCAGCTGTTTGGCGCTGGCGCTGAGACTGCACCCGCTGGCGAAGTAGGTTTCCAAGGTGTGGACCAGCTCGGTCCGGCGGCGGCGGTCGTAATCGACCACCGGACCGAGCGCATTGTCGAGGAAGGCCGGGGCGTCGGCGTCACCGCTGATCAGCAGGCCCACGAAGCCCAGATGTGCTGCACTGGAGGCGGATGCGGCGCGGCCGAGCGCGTGCAGCACCCGCACGCAGCGCATTGTCTCGCGGTAGGCGGGCTCGGTACCGGCGGGCAGCTGCACCGGTCCCGCGCCCGCGACGGTCGCCCGGGAGCCGAGCGCCGCCGCCAGCTCCCGGCCGAGCTGTTCGGCGGCGGCGGTGGGGTCCGAGCCGGGCAGCAACAGCACGGTGTGCTCCCCGCGGGTGGCGGCCAGGCCGTGCTGGGTCATGCCGTAACCGGTTGTCCAGGTGGCCATTCGGCGATGCTCGCCGTGATCGACGTCCACCAGCACATGGGGCCGTGACAGATCGATGCCCAGCAGCGCGGCCTGGTTCTCCAGCGCCGCGCGATCGGCGACCCGCCCGGCCAGCAGATCGTCGAGCAGCTCGCCGCGGACCCGGCCCTCGGCCTCGGCAATGCTGCGGCGGAACAACAGCAGCAGCGCGGTCACCAGCGTTGCGCGTTCGAGAATGCGCTGATCGGAGACCGACAGCGGGTCCGGATGATGCAGCACCAGGGTGCACAGCGGTTCGCTGCCCGCACCGCCGGGCGCGGCCCACAGCTCCTTCAGCTGCGCGGTGCGCCCCAATTGCGCTGCCGTGGTGACGATCTCGCCCAGCATCCGGTCGTCCTCCAGCTGCCCGTGCGGCCGGGGGCCGGGCGCGTCGACCAGGCCGACACGGCGGCCGTCGGCGTCGAGGACCAGCAGCGCCCCACCGAGGATATCGGCGGCGACCGCGGCGACATCGTCCACGCCGCCGCCCCGCACCACCACGTCGGTCATCCGGTCGTGTGCCTGCGCCGCCCGTTCCACGGTGTTGTAGTGGGCGTGCATGGCCTCGTTGGCGGCGCTCCATTCGGCCAGCGCCGTGCGGGTTTCGGTGAGCAGCCGGGCCGAGTCCAGTGCGATGGTGGCGTGTGCGGCCAGCGAAGACAGCAGCGCGATCTCCTCGGGCGCGTACGGGCGGGCATCGCGGTGCGAGGCGAACAGCACCCCGATCACCCGCTCGCCCAGCTTCATCGGCACGCCCAGAATGGCCACGATGCGCGCTGACGGGACGAATCCAGAAGCCGCTCATCACGATTCACGGCACCCTCGACACCCTGCTGCCCATCGGCCGGGACTCCGACGTGTATGCCGCCATGATCCGCGACCGGGGCCGGGGCGATCTGCACCGGTACTACCGGGTCGAGGGTGGCAACCACGTGGACGGACTGTACGACACCCACCCGAATCTGCTGCGGCCCATGCTGCCCTGCTTCCGCAGCGCCTCCACCGCACTCGAATCATGGACGGCCGCAGGGCAATTGCCGACGCCGGACGCGACCTTGGCCCGGACCGCCGTCGGCGACCCGGCCGCTACCTGCCCGCTGGGCAACTGAGAGAAGGAAGAATGATGAGGAATATCACGACGGCATCGCTGCTGCTGGCCGCCGCGGTGGGCATCGCAGCGGGTCCCGCGGGAGCGGCTCCGGCTGATGCAGGTGGCAATGCCATCGATTACACCGCCACCACGACCGAGACCGGCGCGATCATTCGCACCGACGCCGGTTCGCTGGTGAACGACAACGGCATCTTCGAGATCAAGGCACCGGACGGCACCGTGATAGCCGGGACCGAATTGAAGCTGCGGGTGGACGATTTCGAGTTCCCGGTCGCGGCGCGGATCTCCGACCACACGGCGACCTTGACCCCGCAGATCGATGAGGCGCACGCGGTGTACAAGCCGGTCGCTTTGCCCTACGAGGATCAGGCTCCGTTCAAGAGCCAGTACGACCGTGAGCAGGCGGCGTGGGCCCGGATGCGCGACACCATCAGTGTGGGAGCGACGATCGGCACGCTGGTCGGCGGCCTGGGCGGGGCCGCACTGGGCTGCCTCGTCGGGGCGGGCGCGGCGGCGGGGATCGTCGGGCTGGGCTCGGCGGGCATCCTCGCCGCCATGTTCGTGCCGCTGCTCGGCGCCGCGGGCGCGGGTTGCGTGATCGGTGCGGGCGCCGTCGGTTTCCTGGGCACCTTGGCGGGTCAGCTGTTCATCACGGCCCCTGTCGCGATCGCCGCCGCGGTGCAGTAATTCACCACGATCAACGCGCCGTTCACACCGGCGAAGTAAGGCCCTCGCCGCCCGGCGGGCAGTGCCGGGCGGCGAGGTTCATCCCAATGTTGAGGAAACCCGCATGAAGTTGCGAAACGCTTTATCCGCCTTGGCCGTTGCCGCGGGACTGGCCGCGGCCACCGCGTCCATGGTGACCGCCGCCGTTCCGAGTCCCACGCCGGGCGCCCTGCAGGGCTACAACATCAGCGCCACCTACGTGTCGGGCGTCTCGTCCGGCGGCTACATGGCCAACCAGCTGCACATCGCCTATTCCGGAGTGTTCGCCGGCGCGGGCATTTTCACCGCCGGTCCCTACCGCTGCGCCGGGGACTTCGATTACGCGGTGCGCGCACAGAATTCGTGCATGCAGAACGGGTCGGGGCGGCAGACTCCCGCCCAATTGGAAACCGAGACACGGGATCTGGCGAGTCAGGGCGAGGTGGACGCCGTCGCCAATCTCTCCGGCGCGCCGGTGTACCTGTACCACGGCACCAACGACAACACCGTGCTCCAGGCCGTCAACGACGATCTCGCCGCCTACTACGCGGGTTTCGGCGCGAACCTCACCTACGACAAGACCAGCGCGGCCGGGCATGCCTGGGTCAGTCCGCTGGGACCGGTGAACTGCTCGGATACCAGCTCGCCTTTCATCAACAACTGCGGCAACGATCCCGAGAAGGCGATGCTCGCCAAGTTCTTCGGCACCGTGAGCGCCCCGGCCGCCACGCTGAACGGCAAACTGGTCCAGTTCGACCAGAACACCTACGCGCCGGGCGGTAGTGCGAGCGCTATCAGCATGGACGACAAGGGATTCGCCTATATTCCGCAATCCTGCGCGGGCGGGACCAGCTGCCGCCTGATGGTCGCCCTGCACGGCTGCAAACAGGGCTACGACTACCAGTCGTTCGGCGACACCTTCATGAAGGACGCCAACCTCAACGAATACGCCGACACCAACAACATGATCGTGCTCTACTCCCAGGCGATTCCGCTCAGCAGCGCGAGCACCACCAACCCGAACGGTTGCTGGAACTGGTGGGGCTACGGCGGTGACAGCGCCTACGCCTGGCACGGCGGCAAGCAGATCGAGGCCATCATGGCCATGGTCCACAAGCTCAGCGGCGGTGCGACACCGCCGACCAGCACGACCACACCGCCCCCGACCACGACGACCACACCGCCCCCGACCACGACGACCACACCGCCGACCACCACCGTTCCGCCGACCACCACGACTCCGGCGCCCACCTGCATCACCGACAGCAACTACAACCAGGCCGTGGCCGGCCGGGCGCACCAGAACCTCGGCCAGACCTATGCCAACGGGTCGAATGATGCTCTCGGCCTGTGGAATACCTACAACACCAGTTCGCTGAAGGAGACCAGGCCCGGCTACTGGCAGAAGTGCTGAGGGGTGCGGCACTCATCGGGCGGCACGGCGATCTTCAGCCGTGCCGCCCGGCGTGCGCGGCGGCGGCGGTGACCAAATGCCCGGAGGGTCGGGCGAAAAGCCCGTGTTCCACGATCTTCCGGCCCGCGACACTCGGGCTATGCGGGTCGATGAAGACAGGCTGACGGTGCCGGATCGTACGACGATGACCGAGGCCATGGAGTTGGCGGCGCGAGCGCCGTCGGTGCACAACACCCAGCCCTGGCGCTGGCGTTTCGACGGACTTCGCCTGCGGCTCCACGCGGATCCGACGCGTCGGCTGGCCGCGGTGGACCCCCACGGCCGGCAACTGGTGATCAGCTGCGGCGCCATGCTCGACCATGTGCGAACCGCGTTCGCCGATCGGGGCTGGCATGCCGAGGTGCTCCGCCTGCCGGACCCGAAGCGCCCGGACTACCTGGCCGCCATCGGATTCCGGCCGTGGGACGAGGTACCGGCCGAACTCCGGGAGCGGGCACGGGCGATCGAGCGGCGGCGCACCGACAGACTGCCGCTGCGGGCTCCCGCGCACTGGGAACAGACGCTGGGGGCACTCCGTGAGGTGGCCGCGCCCTACCGCATCGCCGTCGACGTGCTCGCCGAGGATGCTCGCCCGAGCCTGGCCGCGGCCTCCCGCCGTTTCGGCGACCTGCGCCGCCTCGACCTGCTGTACGAAACCGAATTGGACATGTGGACAGGACATTCCGACGGGGCCGACGGCGTGCCCGCGACGGCCCTGGTCTCCGACACCGAGTTCGACCGGGTCGGGGTGGGCCGGATCTTCCCGTCCGGCGCGCCCTCCGCGCGCCGCCCCGGGCTCGACGATCGCGCCCGGCTGGTGGTGCTGAGCACCGCGAAATCCTCGGTGACACATTGGCTGCGAACCGGTGAGGCGCTGTCGGCGGTGCTGCTGCGCTGCACCGCGGACGGGCTCGCGAGCTGCGCCCTGACCCACATCACCGAACTCCCGGCGGGGCGGGAACTGCTGGAAACCCTGGTCCCCTACCCCGGCACACCTCAGGTAGTGATCCGGGTCGGCGAAGCGCCGCGGGGCGCGGACCCGATAGAGTCCACGCCCCGCCGTCCACTGGACGAAATTCTCTCCTACTGAACGAGATTCGTGCGGTCAGGGGGTGGACTGCACCCCGCCCCCGACCGTGATCGCCGGACGTGACTCGCCGATGCCCATCGCGTGATCCAGCAGGATCAGAGCCGCGATCAGTGCCAGCGCCCCGAGAATCACCACCAGACCCAGCGGCACCCGCGGGATGCGGAAGGTGGACATGTGCTGGGGGCGCGTCATTTCGCCTCCACCGCAGCGGTTTCGGTGACCTGATGGGCCCCCGCGCCCCAGCCGACGTGCGCCTCGGCGCGCATGCGCTCCACCATGTGCGGGTAGTGCAACTCGAAAGCCGGACGCTCGGAACGGATGCGGGGGAGTTCGTAGAAGTTGTGCCGCGGTGGCGGGCAGGAGGTCGCCCACTCCAGGGAGTTGCCGTAACCCCACGGGTCGTCCACGGCCACGACCTCGCCGTAGCGGTAGGACTTGAAGACGTTCCACAGGAACGGCAGCATCGACGCGCCCAGCAGGAAGGCCCCGATGGTGGAGACCTGGTTCAACAGGGTGAATCCGTCCGAGGGCAGGTAGTCGGCGTAGCGGCGGGGCATGCCCATATTGCCGAGCCAGTGCTGGGCCAGGAAGGTCAGGTGGAAGCCCAGGAAGGTGGTCCAGAAGTGCCACTTGGCCAGGCGCTCGTCGAGCATGCGCCCGGTGATCTTGGGGAACCAGAAGTAGATGCCCGCGAAGGTGGCGAACACGACCGTGCCGAACAGGGTGTAGTGGAAGTGCGCCACCACGAAATACGTGTCGGACAGGTGGAAGTCCAGCGGCGGGCTCGCGAGGATGACGCCGGACAGGCCGCCGAAGAGGAAGGTCACCAGGAAGCCCAGGGAGAACAGCATGGGCGATTCGAAGGTGAGCTGGCCCTTCCACAGGGTGCCGATCCAGTTGAAGAACTTCACGCCGGTCGGGACCGCGATCAGGAAGGTCATGAACGAGAAGTACGGCAGCAGCACGGCTCCGGTGGCGTACATGTGGTGCGCCCACACCGCGATGGACAGCGCCGCGATGCCCAGCGTCGCGTACACCATGCCGGTGTAGCCGAAGATCGGCTTACGGGAGAAGACCGGGAAGATCTCCGACACGATGCCGAAGAACGGCAGCGCGATCACGTACACCTCGGGATGCCCGAAGTACCAGAACAGATGCTGGAACAGCATGGTCCCGCCGCTGGCCGGATCGTAGATGTGCCCGCCCAGGTGCCGGTCGTAGTACAGCGCCAGCGCGGCCGCGGTCAGCAGCGGGAACACCAGCAGCACAAGGAAGCTCGCGACCACCACGTTCCACGTGAAGATGGGCAGACGCCACATGGTCATGCCGGGGCAGCGCAGGCACACCACCGTGGTCAGCATGTTGACCGCGCCCAGAATGGTGCCCAGGCCGGACGCGCCGACGCCCAGGATCCACATGTCCGCGCCGACACCGGGGGAGTGGATGATGTCGCTCAGCGGGGTGTACGCGGTCCAGCCGAAGTCGGCCGCGCCGCCGGGGGTGATGAAGCCCGCCGTCGCCAGTGACGCGCCGAACAGATACAGCCAGTAGCTGAGCGCGTTCAGGCGCGGGAACGCCACATCGGGCGCGCCGATCTGCAAGGGCAGCAGGATGTTCGCGAAACCGAAGATGATCGAGGTCGCGTAGAACAGCAGCATGATGGTGCCGTGCATGGTGAACAGCTGGTTGAACTGCTCGGGCGAGAGGAACTGCATGCCGGGCTTGGCCAGCTCGGCGCGCATGATCAGCGCCATCAGGCCCGCGATCATGAAGAAGGCCATCGAGGTCACCAGATACATCTGACCGAGGACCTTGGGGTCGGTGGTGGTGACCACCTTGTAGAGGAACGAGCCCTTGGGGGAGCGCCGGATCGGATGCGGCCGCACCGCCACCGGCAGTGCCGATCGATCCGGTGAATCCGATCTCGGCATGGGAGCTACCTGTGTCACCTATCCTCCTGAGCGACCGTTCCGAAAACGCGCACCCGGCAGCAGAATTGGCGGAAATGCGCAAAGCAACCGAACGGTAGTCACGGGGAACCGGCCCCGACCAGGCCGAAGGGACCTTTCGGGGACCTCTGGCGTCCGATTGGGGACTTTCGGCGATTCGGTGGACAACCCTGTGGCCCTGGCCCCGCCCGCCCGTGTGACTTGGCTTACCCGGGCACGAAAAAACCCGCGCCACCTCCGAAAACCGGAAGCGGCGCGGGTTTTTCCGCGAACGGACTCAGGCGACGATGTTCACCAGGCGGCCCGGCACCACGATGATCTTGCGAGGCGGCTTGCCGCCCAGCAGTTCCGCGATCTTCTCGTCGGCCAGGGCGGCGGCCTCGACCGCGGCCTGATCGGCGTCGGCGGGCACGCTGACGCGGGCGCGGACCTTGCCGTTGACCTGGATCGGGTACTCGACCGAATCCGCCACCAGCAGCGCCGGATCCGCCACCGGGAACGGGCCGTGCGCCAGGGCGACGGTGTGGCCCAGGCGTTCCCACAGCTCCTCGGCCACGTGCGGGGACATCGGGGCCAGCATCAGGACCAGGGGCTCGACCAGGGACCGCGGCGCACCGTCGCCGTAGTTCTTGGTCAGGTAGTTGGTCAGCTCGATCAGCTTCGCGCCCGCGGTGTTGTCGCGCAGGTTGGCGAAGTCGTCGTCGACACCGGCGATCGTCTTGTGCAGCACGCGCAGCGCATCGGTCGACGGCTCGGCGTCGGTGACCTTCAGCGCGCCGGTCTCCTCGTCCACCACCAGTCGCCACACGCGCTGCAGGAAGCGGTGCGCGCCCACGACATCCTTGGTGGCCCACGGCCGCGAGGTGTCCAGCGGGCCCATCGACATCTCGTAGAAGCGGAAGGTGTCCGCGCCGTACAGGTCGCACATCTCGTCGGGGGAGATGGCGTTCTTCAGCGATTTGCCGATCTTGCCGTACTCCTGGAAGACCTCCTCCTCCACGCCGGAGGCATTGGTCCAGAAGAACTTTCCGTCCCGCTCTACGATCTCCGCGGCGGGCACGTAGGCCCCGCGCGCGTCGGTGTAGGCGAAGGCCTGGATGTAGCCCTGGTTGAACAGGCGGCGGTACGGCTCGGAGCCGGACACGTCACCCAGATCGAACAGCACCTTCTGCCAGAACCGCGCGTACAGCAGGTGCAGCACCGCGTGCTCCACACCGCCGACGTACAGGTCCACGCCGCCCGGATCCTTCGGACCGTGCTCGGCCGTGCGCGGGCCCAGCCAGTACTTCTCGTTCTCGGGGGCGCAGAAGGTCTCGTCGTTGGTGGGGTCCGCGTAGCGCAGCTGGTACCAGGAGCTGCCCGCCCAGTTGGGCATGACATTGGTGTCGCGGCGGTACTTGCGCGGGCCGTCGCCCAGATCCAGTTCGACGTTCACCCAGTCGGTGGCCTTGGCCAGCGGCGGGGACGGCTCGGAGTCGGCGTCGTCCGGGTCGAAGGTGACCGGCGCGAAGTCGTCGATCTCCGGCAGCCGCACCGGCAGCATGGATTCCGGCAGCGCGTGGGCCCCGCCGTCCTCGTCGTAGACGATGGGGAACGGCTCGCCCCAGTAGCGCTGCCGCGCGAACAGCCAGTCGCGCAGCTTGTACTGGACGGTGCCCCTACCGTGGCCGTTGGCCTCCAGCTCGGCGATCACCTTGGCCTTGGCGGACTCGATGTCCATGCCGTCGATGTAGCCGGAGTTCACCATGACGCCGTCACCGGTGTACACGGCCTCCGAGACGTCGCCGCCCGCGACCACTTCCACGATGGGCAGGCCGAAGGCGGTGGCGAACTCCCAGTCGCGCGCGTCGTGGCCGGGGACGGCCATGATCGCGCCGGTGCCGTAGCCGCTCAGCACGTAGTCGGCGATGAAGACCGGCACGCGCGCGCCGTTGACCGGGTTGGTGGCGTAGGTGCCCAGGAAGACGCCGGTCTTCTCCTTGTTCTCCTGCCGCTCCAGATCCGATTTGGCCGCGATCGAATTGCGGTAGGCCGCAACGGCTTCCGCGGGCGTATCCGCGCCGCCGAAGGTCCAGCGCTTGTCGGTGCCCGTGGGCCAGGACGCGCCGGTCAGGGTGTCGACCAGCTCGTGCTCGGGGGCCAGCACCACGTAGGTCGCGCCGAACAGGGTGTCGGGGCGGGTGGTGAAGACCTCGATCAGGTCGCTGCCCGCCTCGAACTTGACCTGCGCGCCCCGCGAGCGGCCGATCCAGTTGCGCTGCATGGCCTTCACGTTCTCCGGCCAGTCCAGCTCGTCCAGGTCGTCGACCAGGCGATCGGAGTAGGCGGTGATGCGCATCATCCACTGCCACAGGCGCTTACGGAACACCGGGAAGTTGCCGCGCTCGGAGCGGCCGTCCGCGGTGACCTCCTCGTTGGACAGCACGGTGCCCAGGCCCGGGCACCAGTTGACCATCGAATCGGTCTGGTAGACCAGGCGATAGGAGTCGACGACGGAATTCTGCTCGGCCGGGGACAGCTCGTTCCAGGCGCGTCCCTGAACGGCTTCGCGCTTGCCGTCGGCGAATTCGGCGATCAGCTCGGCGATCGGGCGGGCCTTGCCCAGGCCCGCGTCGAACCAGGCGTTGTAGATGCGCAGGAAGATCCACTGCGTCCACCGGTAGTACTCGGGATCGGTGGTGGCGAAGGTGCGCCGCCGGTCGTGGCCCAAGCCCAGCCGGTCCAGCTGCCGCTGCATATTGGCCATGTTCGCGACCGTGGTGTCGCGCGGGTGCGCGCCGGTCTGCACCGCGTACTGCTCGGCGGGCAGGCCGAAGGCGTCGTAACCCAGGGCGTGCAGCACATTCCGGCCGTGCATGCGGTGATAGCGGGCGAACACGTCGGTGGCGATATAGCCCAGCGGGTGCCCGACGTGCAGGCCCGCGCCCGACGGGTACGGGAACATGTCCTGGATGAACAGCTTGTCGGCCGGGGTCTCGCCCTGCAGCGGACCGACCGGGTTCGGCGCGTAGAACGTGCCGCGCTCCTGCCAGTTGCCCTGCCACTTGCGCTCGATGCGCCCCGCGAGGTCGGCGTTGTAGCGGTGTGCGGGAACGTCGCCGCCCCCACCCGCGGTCGCGGTGGGTGTTTCGGTTGCACGGGTGTCCTGCACTGTCCTGCCTTCTGTGTCCAGCCAATCCCCGATAAAGGTCGCTCACCAGGGTAAAACGTGGCCTTCCCCAGGCCCAAAAAGGGTAGGGGTACCGTTTACCGGGTGTTCGTCGTGGCGCTGATCCTCTTTGTCTTCGCGGCTGTGGCCGTGGTCACGGGCGTGCTCGGGTTTACGGGCGCCCTCCCTGGCAACCGGTATTTCGGCGTGCACTCGGAGGCGGCGGTGAAAACCGAGGAAGCCTTCAAGCTCGCCAACAAGGTGGCGGCACCGACCTCCATCGTGGCCGGGCTGCTGCTCGCGGCCAGTGGTGCGGTGGCGATCGTGGCGGGTGGGATTCCCGCGCTGATCGTCGCGGTGGTGGCCGTGGTGATCGCGGTGTTCACCCTCGGGGCGGGTGCGGCGGCCGCGGAGAAGGCGCTGGCCGTGGCGTTTCCGGAGGAGAAGGTCGGCGGGTGCGGGAGCGCCTGCGGCTCCTGCTCACTGCGCGACGCCTGCGAGCCCGCCTAGCCGCTTCGCGACGAGTACTCAGTTCGCGAGGTCGCGGCGCATCCAGATGTGCGGGATGCCCGCGTCCATGCCGATCTCGCCGTACGCCTCGTAGCCGAGCTTCTCGTAGAAGCCGCGGGCCCGGGTCTGCGAATGCAGTTCGACCGCGCCCAATCCGCGCTCGGCCACGCGCTCCTCGATGGCCCGAACCAGGGCCGCGCCCAGTCCGGTACCCCGGGTCTCCTCCAGCACCGCCAGTCGGCCGAGCACGCCGACGCCGTCCCGCACGATCAGGCGTCCGGCCCCGACGGGCTTGCCGTCCAGGCGGGCCAGGAAATGATCGGCAACCTCATCGAGTTCATCGATCTCGATCTCTTCGGGCACGCCCTGCTCATCCACGAACACCTTCATGCGCACGGCATAGGCGTCGGCTAGTTCTTGTTCGGTACTGACGGTGACGACCTGGATCATGAGTCCAGCATGCCTGAGTGTCCGAGCTCACTTGCCGAGAGTTCGCCAGCGTGAGCGGCGGGCCCGATTCGGTCCCGGCCCGGGCAGCCCGAACTCGCTCGCGAAGGCGGCCGCGTCCGCGATCGTGGTGGTCTTTGGCCGGGTCCGCGCCCACTCCACGTAGCGGGCCGTGAAGTCGGGTCCGGCGGCAAGTGCCAGGTGCGGGAAGCGCCGGGCCACCTCGTGCGCCCGCTTGTGCAGCAGTCCCTGCGCGGTGGCGGCGAGATCGGCCGCGTCGAAACCGGGCGGCACCGCGGCCCCCGCCACCAGCGCCGACACCAATGCCGCCTGCTGCTGTGCGAGTGTCATGTCCGAATCGGTTCCGGGTGCAGGGTGACGGCCGGGCGGCCCGCCGCGGCGGCGATGGCATTCAGTTCGGCCGCGAGTTCGGTTGCGGGCGGGTAGTTCCCGTCACGCTCGAGCATGAGCGGGACGGTACGGCCCGGCGCGAACTCGGCGACCAGGGCCAGCACCTCGGCGGGGACGGCGTGCACGTGGGTGTCGATATAGCGGCCGCCGGACTCGTGGCCGCCCGCGATATGGCAGTACGCCAGCCGCTCGGTGGGCAGGCGCAGCAGTTCGGTGAGCGGATCGCGTCCCGTATTGCGGGCATTGGCATACACATTCGCGATATCGAGCAGCAGGTAGACGCCGGTGCGGTCGACCAGCTCCCGAAGGAATTCGGCCTCGGTGTATTCGGCGTCGGGCCATTCGAACAGCGTCGCGATGTTCTCCACGGCCAACGGCACGTCCAGCTGCCTGCTGGCACGGAAGATATTGCGCTCCAGTGCATCCAGCGCCTCGCGGGTGCGGGGGACCGGCAGCAGGCGCCCGGCCTCCAAGCCACCCGCGCGCACGAAGGCGATGTGCTCGCTCACCAGCGGTGACCCCAGTGTCCGTGCGCATCCGGCGAGGTGGGCGACGCGTCCGTCGTCCACCGCCTCCGCCCCGCCGAGCGAGAGCGAAATACCGTGCGGCACAGCCGGAATGCCCCGGTTCACCAGAGCGGCCAGCTCCTCGGGCACGGCGATGCCGGTTCGCGATCCGGAGCGACCGAGCAATGTGCCGAGGCCGCCGCGCCCGGAACCGCCGGGGGTCAGGGTTTCCGCGATCACCTCGCAGAAGCCGATGCCCTCCAACGCCGCGACCGTCCGCAGATCTCGCGCCGCCAGCCGATGCCCAGCGCCCCCGCCGGGAGCGGTGATCCGCTCATCCGCCGCAGCCTCCCCCGCAACTGCTGCCGCAACTGCTACTGCTGCAACTGCTTCCGCCGCCGCTGTCACCGCTGCTGCCGCTGTCGGTGCTACAGCTGTAGCCGCTGCCGCCACCGCCGACCGGGACGGCCGCCATGCTCACCGCTCCGGCCAGCTCCGGATCCATCATCCACAGCGCGGCACCGCCGAACAGGGCCACGGCCAGGGCGGCGCTGTCGGGACCGTAGGAGCTGTAGGCGGGCGAATTGCCCGGCCGCAGATACAGATTGCGCTCCTGTTCGGCCGCGAGCGTGTCACGGCCACGCCGCGCCACCCGGGGCGGCCGCAACATCAGCGCCGCGGCGATGAACGTGACGATCAAGGCCACCACCAGGAATCCGACGCTGTGGTGTGTCGAGGCGCCGGCGACCAACCGCGCGAGGCCGATCACGAGCAGCAGGTCGAGCGGAAGGGTGGCCAGGATCAATGCTTTCCGCTGTCGCGGACCCGACAGGTACCCGCGGGCGCGAAGATCCGCGCGCATCTTGACCACCGCGAAAATGCCCGCCGCCCGCAGGTCTCGAATGTTGCGCCGGTCCGTACGAATCAGGTGCGCGTGCAGCGAGACCGACAGGGGGTCGAGGGCAGACATTTCGGCGGCGGTCGGCGTGCGGATCGACCGCCCGGTGGAGTCGATGAGGTGCCTGCCGCGCAGTTGCGCCAGGCCCGCCAGCACCGGTCGCTTCTCGTCGATCAGCATGGCCAGTTCGGTGGGACGCAAGGGGCCGTTCGGGTCCGATGCCGGTGTGATCCTGTTCAGTACCGCGCGGCGACAGGCGAGTGCGAGGCCCAGCGCCAGCAGTGCGCCCAGCGCGTAGTACCCCAGAAAGGCAGGTCCCGAGATTCCCCAGGTGTCGGGTGCGGTCGTGGCCGCGGCGGTCCACTGGACCATGGCGATTCCCCTCGGGAGTCGTCGTGATGTTCGATCACCACCAGTATCGCCGTCGCGCGGGTGCGGTGTTATCCCGAGAATTTTGGGGTGTTTAGCCTGGTTCGGTGCGATTTATCAGCAAGTTCTACATAGACGGGTTCATCCTGTCGATCCTTGCGATGGTCCTGCTGGCCAGTGTTTTCCCAGCCCGGGGCGAGGCCGCCGAGGTCGTGAGCTGGTTGACGAAGATCGCTATCGCATTGCTGTTCCTGCTCTACGGCACCCGGCTCGCGCCGCGGGAGGCAGTCGAAGGTCTCAAGCACTGGCGGCTGCATCTGACCGTGCTGGCCTGCACGTTCGTGCTGTTCCCGGTGATCGGCCTGGCCGCGCGGGTGCTGGTGCCGCACGTGCTCACCAGCGACCTGTACACCGGTGTGCTGTTCCTGTGCCTGGTGCCGTCCACGGTGCAGTCCTCGATCGCCTTCACCTCCATCGCCAAGGGCAATGTGGCGGGCGCGATCGTGAGCGCCACGGTGTCGAACCTGCTGGGCGTCTTCCTGACTCCCGCGCTGGTGATCGCGCTCATGAACACCACCGGCCAGGCGCGGGTCGATCCGTCCGCCGTGGTGGACATCGTGCTGCAGCTGCTGGTGCCGTTCTTCGTCGGACAGCTGATCCGGCCCAAGGTGAAGGGCTTCCTGTCCCGCTATGCCGAGCCGACCAAGCTGGTGGATCGCGGTTCCATCCTGCTGGTGGTCTACAGCGCCTTCAGCGCGGGCATGGTGGAGGGCATCTGGCATGCCATGTCGCCGTGGCGGATTCTGCTGCTGGCCCTGGTGTGCTGCGCCATCCTGGCCATCGTGCTGACCGCCACCGGATTCCTCGGCGAGGCGGTGCGATTCGATCGCGCCGACCGCATCGTGGTGGTGTTCTGCGGTTCCAAGAAGAGCCTGGCCACCGGTCTGCCCATGGCGACGGTGCTGTTCGCCGGTCACCCGGTGGGCCTGATCGTGCTGCCGCTCATGATGTTCCACCAGATTCAGCTGATCACGTGCGCGGCCCTCGCCGGACGCTGGGCTCGTACCGCGCCGTCAGCGTGAGCAGCCGGCTGTCCTCGCGCCGCAGCGAGCGCCCGCCGGCCGAGGGCCGCCCGGCCAGCGCGTGCAGTACGGCGCGGTCGGCGAGCGGATCGCCGACGGCGATGCGGGCGCTGCCGTCCGGATAGCGCTTGGCCACGATTCCGGCCAGCGCCAGCGCGGGGGCGATATCGCGCCCGGGCAGGTAGAGGAAGTTGGCGCTGCTGCGCGGCACCCGGATGCCGCCGCGGCGCAGTTCGGCGCGCAGTAGTTCGCGTTCGGTGGTGATGCGCAGAATCCGTTCTCCCAGTTCGGCTTCGGCCGCGTAGGAGGCGCGCACCGCGGCCACCGCGGTGGCTGGCACGCCGAACGGCAGTTGCAGGCGGTGCACCCGCCGCACCAGTTCGGGCGCGCCGAAGGCGTAGCCGATGCGCAGCCCGGCCAGACCGTACGCCTTGGAGAAGGTGCGCAGCACCAGCACATTGGGGTGCCGCCGGATGAGCTCGCGGGCGTCGAGAGTGTCTGTCGCGCCGAGGAATTCGACGTACGCCTCGTCGAGGATGACCGGCACCCGGGCCGGGACGGCGTACAGGAACGCCTTCAATTCACTGGCCGGGACCACGGTTCCGGTCGGATTGTGCGGGCGGCACACCGCGATCAGCCCGGTGCGCTCGTCCACCGCCCGCGCCATGCCCCACAGGTCCTGACGGCCGTGCGGATCCAGCGGCACCGCCACCGGTCGCAGCCCGACCATATTGGCCATGATCGGATAGCCGTCGAAGGTCGGTGCGGCGTAGACGAATCCGGCTCCGGCGCGGGGGAGGGTCTGCATGATCTGCATGGCCACCCCGGTCGCGCCGGAACCCACCACCACCTGGTCGGCGCGCACGCCCAGCCGGTCGGCGATGACCTGCGGCAGCCGCGTGGGCAGGAACTCCGGATACCGGTTGGCCATATCGATGCAGTCGTCGAGCGCCTCGATGACCGAAGGCAGTGGCGGGAACGGGTTCTCGCTCAGGCTCAGGTCGTAGCGGACGGCGGGCTCCTCGCCGCGCAACCCGGTCGGCCACCGCATCGGGGTGACCTGGGACCGCATCGGTGCGACCGGAGACCGCAGCGGTGCCAGCGGCGCGGGGCGGCTGTCCTCCTCGACGCCGTCGCGGGTCATCGCGCGGCTCCCCAGCGCACGGCCGCCGCCCCCGCGAAGTCCCCGGCGTGCGCGAACGCCGCCATCAGTACCACCGAGCCATTGCGCAGCCGCCCGGCCCGGTTCTCGGTGTCCAGGGTGACCGGAATGCCCGCGGCGAAAAGGTTTCCGCAGCTGTCGAAGGTGTCGGGATGCCGTTCGGGCGGCAACTCCATGGCCTCGTTCCAGTTGCGCAGGAACAGCCGGTTGGGCTGATTGGTGACGAAGGTGTCGATATCGCGGGACTTCACCCCGATGCGCTTGCACACCGCCTGTGCCACCTCGGGCACCAGCCGATTGCCGCGCGTCATCACCTTGGCCACCTTGGACTCGGTGAAGGTCACGCAGCCCTGGCCCTCGCCGGGCTCCCAGTACTTGCGCTCGCCATTGGTGCTGAACTCCATGTCCCCGGCGAACTCCGGATAGGTCCGGCACTCGATATCGAGGACGGGCGCGGAATTGTTCTTCACCAGCAGCCCGACCCCGCACCCGTCGCCGGGAACCGGAGCCTGCGCGAGCCCGCGAATATCGGACTGGGTGAACACCGGTCCGGCGCAGTTCTGCGCGCACGCGATGAGCGCGGTGCGCGCGTCGGTGGTCTGCAGGATCATCCGCGCCATCCACATCATGTGGATGAACGCCGCGCAACCGCCGTTGTGCACGTCGAAGACCCAGCGCGGCTTCATATCCAGCCGCCGCGCCGCCTCCGTCCCCGCGCCCAGCACCGGATTGTCGGGCAGCTGGGTGTGGGTGAGCAGCACGTCGATCTCCGAGATCTGCTGCGTCCCATGGCGATCGACGAGCGGGGCGACGGCGCGCTCGATCATGTCGACGGCGGTCTCGTCGCGGGCCACGTGGTGGCGGCCCTTGGGCGCGCGGAACATGACGTTCTTGGCCATCCGGTCCGAGCGCGAGAACTGGGTGAAGTACTCGGTGCCGACCGGTTCACCGGGCAGGTACCCGGCCACGTCGACCAGGCTGACAGGCGGCGTCCTCAGGGTGGGGTTCGTAAAGTCCATGGGAGACAACTCACTTCATCCAATTTGGCTTGATGGGTAGGCCATGTGCGGCGCGGTATTCCGCGATGGCCTTGAGGTTGTCGAGCTCCAATTGGTGCCCGGCGGAGAACATCTCCCAGAAGTCGCCCACCCACACCTTGCGCTTGTCCGGCGCGGCGTCCTTGTACGGGTTCTTGTCGTAGAACGGGTGATGGCAATTCGTCCACAGCACAACCGATCCCGGCTTGTCGAACACCACCTGGGCGTCGACCACCCGCATCAGGTAGATCATCCACAGGTGCTCGCCCTGGTCCCAGGCGCAGTGGTAGTCCACGGTCATGGCGTCGGGATTGGCGACGGTGCGGGTGTAGATCTTGGTGCTCTCGCCCAGCCGGTCGTAGGAAACCCACAGGCCCGGCTCGTCGGTCTCGGTGAAACCGCGCAGGCTGTAGGTCCACTCCTCCAGGGACCGGGTGTCGGCGAGATAGTCGTAGAGGTCCCGTGGCGGTGCGTCGATGTAGCCCTGGACGGGGCAGTAGTCGCCGAAGATCTGGTCGTGCGGGTACACCGACCGGAGCATGTCGAGGATGATCGGCGTGGTGGCCTCGCGGTCGGAGTTCTCGATGCGCAGCACGCCGGGGACGACTTCGGGAATATCGCTGAGTGCGGGCAGGGCGCTGGTGGTCACGGATTACCTCCTGGGTGGCGTCAGGAACGGTGTGAACGGCGGGATTTCGTCGGGGTCGCAGTCGACGGCGATGAAGGTGGGGCCCGGGCGGTCGGCGCAGTGCCGCAGCGCCGCGGCGAGCTCGGCCGGGGACTCCGGTGCGTGGGTGCACAGATCCGGGAACATGGCGGCCATGCCCGCGCCCGGATACGCGGGACGGAATCGGTTGAAGCTGTAGCGATCTCCGTAGTACAGTTGTTCGCGGGTGATGCACATGGCGTGCGCGTTGTTGTTGAGCACCACGAAGGTGACGGGCAGGCGGTGCTCGATGGCGGTGTGAATTTCCATGCCGTGCATGAAGAAGGCCCCGTCGCCGGCGATCACATAGGTCCGGCGCAGGCTCCCGTCCGGGCGGCGGTGCCGCGCGAACGCGGACCCGATCCCGGCCCCGAAGGCATAACCCATCCCGCCCATGCCGAGCGCGACGGTGAAGCGGCCGTCGCGGGGCAGCCGCAGGTGATGCACCACGGCCGCACCGGTATTGCCCGCGTCGGCGAAGACATCCGACCCCGGCGGCAGCGCGTCGTTGATGGTCTCGACCACCTCCCGGTAGCGCAGTCCCGGGCCGTCGGAGGGCGGCACCGGCAGCGGCGTCAACGAGTGTCCGGGCTCCACGCGTGGGTGCAGCGGGATGACCGGAGCGGAATCGGCCGCGCCGGAATCCAATTCGCCGATCAGTTCGGCGAGGGTCTTGGCCAGGTCGTTGCTGCCCGCGTGCCGGGTGGGCAGAAAGGGTTGCAGCGCACCGATACTGACGGTCGGCACCGCGGCGAGCGCCTCCTCCATCCCGGCCCGCGCGGTGACCGGCATGCGGGTGCCGATCAGCAGGCACAGCGCCGCGCCGTGCAGCGCGTCCAGCAGTTCCGGATTGCCCATGCTGCCCGACACGCCGCAGTAGCCCGGATCGGCGTGGTGGTAGACGTCCTTGGCGTCGGGGGCGACGCCGACGGCCGCGTCCAGGGCGGCGGCGAAGCGGGCCAGTTCGGCGCGGGCATTGTCGCGGGCCACCTGGTCACCGGCGATGATCACCAGCTTGCCGGTGGCGCGGGCCCCGCGCACGATGTCCAGCACCCGCCACAGGCTCTCGATCTCCCGGCGGTAGGCGTGCGAGGGCGGCACGAAATCCGGGGCCACCAGGTCGGCCTGCTGAATGTCCTTGGGCAGCAACAGCACCGCGGGTCCGCCGCGCCGCGCCGCGGTGACCGCGTGGGTGAGGTGCGCGGGCAGGTCGGCGGGGGCCTCGACGCGCGCGCAGTACCGAGAGATCGGCGTGAACAGCGCGACCGCGTCGAAGGCGCCGGCCTGCCCGCTCGAATCCTGAAAAGCGCCCTTGCCCTCCAGGACCGTCGGGGGCTGCCCGACCAATGCCAGCACCGGGACCCGCGAGGCGAACGCCTCGGCCAGTCCGGCCACCAGATTCACGGCCCCGCCGCCGGAGGTGGCGCACACCACCCCGATCCCCGAGGTGGAGCGGGCGTAGCCGTCGGCCATGGTGGCGGCCGCGAACTCGTGTTTGGCGACCACCGCGGTGATCAGCTTCCGATGCTCGAACGCCGCGTCGTAGAGATCTTCGATATTGGCCCCGCCGACCCCGAAGATGTGCCCGACACCCAGCGCCGAAACCGCCTTGACCAGGTGGTCCGCTACCCGTGTTCCGCTGTGCATGGGCGCTTCCCTTCGGTAGCCACCACCGGTGCCTCACCCGAGATACGAATGCGAGTCATGAGCGGTTCAATCTCCGCTTTTCGCGACAAGTCTTGCGGTGTACGTATACATCTACGTATAGTTGGAGTCATGCCGAACAAGACGATTTACGTATCCGATGATGACCTCAAGCTGTTTCAGCGCGCGCAGGAGCTGGTCGGGGGCAATCTGTCGGGCGCGATCGTGACGGCACTGCGGCGCTTCATCGAGCTCGAAGAGGGCCGTCAAGAGGGCTACGAAGAGGTGGTCCTCAAGGTCGGCAAGGACGGGGTGCGGCAGGTCCGCTTCTCCGGCGCCCTGCTGACCCACTGGCACCAGATGGCCAACGAGCGCATCGAGGACATCCGGGTGTACCGCACACGCAAGGGCGCGTACGCGGTGCACAGCCACTTCTCCAACTGGTCGGAGTTCCCGACCGACACCAATCCGCTCAAGGACTGGCGGCAGTGGCGGCGCTTTCTCGGTCTGGGCGAACAGGATTGGGGTGATTTTACCCTGGAGGTCTACGACACCCTCGACGACCTGAAGGGCGAGATCCCCGACAACCTCTACGCCCGCGTCGTGGACGCCACCGCGCACCCGCAGGTCGAGGATCTCGATATCTGATCGAAAAACCCTGTAGCGCAACTGAATAGCTGGATTCGAAAACTTTGATCGCAAGCCTCGGCGGTCACGGCGTGGATGACGTATGCATTCATGCCTACTTATTGATGAATGAGAGGGGAGTCATGAACCACCCCGGAACGGCGGCCATCGCGGTCACCGGCCTCTGCAAATCCTTCGGCGAGCACATCGTGCTCGACCGCATCGACTTCGACGTCCCGGAAGGCACCGTCTACTCGCTGCTCGGCCCCAATGGCGCGGGCAAGACCACCACCGTCGAGATTCTGTCCACGCTCAAGCACCCCGATGGCGGCGAAATCACCGTCGGCGGACACGATCTCGCCACCGACCCCGACGGGGTCCGCTCGGCCATCGGCGTCACCGGGCAGTTCTCGGCCGTCGACGAACTGCTGACCGGGCGCGAGAACCTGCTGCTCATGGGCGACCTACACCATCTGCCGCGGGCCGAAAGCCGCAGGCTCGCAGCCGAACTGCTGAGCAAGTTCGATCTGGAGGAGGCGGGCGACAAGATCGCGTCGAGCTACTCCGGCGGCATGACCCGCCGCCTGGACCTGGCCATGACCCTGGTCGGCGACCCGCGCATCATCTTCCTCGACGAGCCCACCGTGGGCCTGGATCCGCGCAGCCGCCGGGCCATGTGGGACATCATCCGCGATCTCACCGGGCGCGGCGTCACCATCTTCCTGACCACCCAGTACCTGGAGGAGGCCGACCAACTGGCCGACCGCATCGCGGTACTGCATCGGGGCCGGCTGGTCGCCGAGGGCACCGCGGATCAGCTCAAGCGCCTGGTGCCCGGCGGCCACATCCGGCTGGACTTCGGCGTGCGCGACGAATTCGATGCCGCCGCACTGTTGTTCGGCAATGCCGCGCAGGTGAACGGCGATCTCACGCTGGCCATCCCGAGCGACGGCGCGGTGCGATCGGTGCGCGAGGTGATCGACCGCCTCGACAGCGCCGGGGTGGAACCGGCCGGGCTGTCAGTGCACACCCCCGATCTCGACGACGTATTCCTGGCCCTCACCGGTGGCCACGTTCCGGAGCAGGAGACCTCCCGATGAGCACCGCATTCGCCGACTCGAAAACCATGCTGCGCCGGAACCTGTTGCACGCCAAGCGGTATCCGGGGATGACCTTCGCGCTGGTCATCATGCCGGTGTTCCTGCTGCTGCTGTTCAACTTCGTCTTCGGCAGCGCGCTGAAATCCTCCACCGGCGGCAGGTACATCGACTACCTGGCGCCCGGCATGATGCTGATCATCCCGGCGTACATGGTCGCGGGCGTCGCGGTCGGCATGGCCACCGATATGACCAAGGGCATCAGCAATCGCTTTCGCACCATGCGCTTCTCGCACGCCTCGGTGCTGACCGGGCAGGTGGTGGGCACCCTCATTCAGGGCCTGCTGGGCGTGACCGCCATGACCCTGACGGCCTTGGCCATCGGCTTCCGCCCGAACGCCAACCCGCTGGAATGGGTGGCGGCCTTCGGCCTCATCGCGCTCACCATCTTCGCGCTGAACTGGCTCGGCGTCGGCTTCGGCCTGATCGCCCAGACCCCGGAGAGCGCGTCGAACATGCCCACGCCGATCCTGTTCCTGCCCTTCCTGGGCAGCGGCCTGGTGCCCACCGACACCATGCCGGCCGGGGTGCAGCAATTCGCCGAGTACCAGCCGTTCACGCCGATCACCGAGACCCTGCGCGGGCTGCTGATGGGCGGGCCGATCGGGCACAACGGCATCCTGGCGATCGGCTGGCTGGTGGTGATCGGCGTGGCCGGATACTTCTGGTCCACATCGACCTTCCGCCGCAAGACCAAGTAATCGCAGGACCAAGGCGGGACAGCGCGACGGCGCACTCCTCATCGGGGTGCGCCGTCTTTCCTGCGGCCTCAGATATTCGCTGCCAGTAGGACGTTCCCCGACATGTTGCGGATCTCGACCGTCTTCAACTGATCCGGCGACACCGAGGTGGTGCCGTCCGGGGTCAGCACCTGGCCCGGCTTGACCGTCCACTCGGCGAGCTTGGACTGCACGCCGTCCTCGCGGGTCACCCACAGCGACAGCGTCCACAGGTACCCCTCGTCGTCCTTGTCGGTGGCGGGCGGGTACTTGCACCACATGTCCACCCGGGTCTGGCCGTTGACGGTGATCACCTTGAAGGTGGCCTGAATCGGGGTCGCGGACTGCGGCTTCAGCGGGCCCTGCGCCACCACCTGCTGCACCACCGCCGGGGTCTGCTCGCGGGCCACGGTGGCGGTCACCGGCACCGCGATCATCACCGCCGCGGCCGCCGCCACTGGTCCGCCGAGCGTCCACCATCGCCTTCGGCGCCGCCGTTTGACGGCCTGCGCCGCCAGCGTCGGCAGTAACCGCTCGGGCGGCGGCGGTACGGTGGCGGGCGGATCCTCCTGCGCCGCAAGCGACAGCGCGGTATCGGTGTCCACCAGCGCCAGCAACCCGGGCAGCCCGGCCAGTTTCGACACCGCCGTGCGGCACGCGTCGCATCCGATCAGATGATCCTCGTACTCGCGGCGGTCGTCCCGGGCGAGAGCACCGAGCACGTACGCGCCATCCCAGGTGGTGTAGCCATCGCACAGCTCATGGCCCTCGGTCATCTCGTCACCCCCATCTCCTGCAGCACCAATCGCAATGCCCGCATGCCGTAGTGCATCCGGGACTTGACCGTGCCCTCCGGGATTTCCAGCTCCTCCGAAATCTGGTGGGTGGAAAGCCCCCGGTAGTAGGCACGGACGATCACGTCGCGGTGATCGATGCTCAGGCGCGCCAGCGCATCGGCCACCAGCCATCCGTCCAGAGCCCGATCCGTCTTGTCCGGTTCGGGGACCTCCGGCGGGTGGTCGGTGCGGAACTCGCGCCGACTGCGCGCGCTGCGGTGCTCGTCCACGGCCAGATTACGGGCCACCGTGAACAGCCACGCCCGCGCCGAGGTCGTCGTCTGGTCCAGCACATTGGGCCGCTGCCAGGCGCGCAGCAGTGTCTCCTGCACGATGTCCTCGGCGCGGCCCGGATCCCCGACCAACCCATAGGTGTAGCGCCACAGTGCCGCCGCGTGCTCGTCGTAGAGCGCGCGGAGCAATGCGGCCTGATCCTCCGGCATCGCGCTAACCCGTCTCTCCGCGCCTTTTGCCGACGGCTGGGAGCCACTCCGGTCGATCACCGGACCGGCGGTTCGGAGCCGCTCGGGTTCTGGGCGTACCCGGGGAGTTACCCATACGGCACCAGATCAGTTGTCCCGTACCGGACGGCATGTAGGCCATACCGTTTCCACGATCCTAGTTGCGTTCTAGTTCGATCGGGTGTGTGGCCAGCAGGGACAGGGGTAGCGGCTGGCGGCGCAGGACCTGTGCCCACAGGTCGCCGCGACCGGCCAGGGGGTCGGTGGGCAGGGCCGACAGCACGATCCAATCGCCGCGGTCCAGTTCGCCTTCCAGCTGCCCGAAGGTCCACCCGGCGTAGCCCGCGAAGACGCGCAGGCCCTCGATCAGGCCCTCGATCTGATCCGGATCCGAGTCCAGGTCCACCAGGGCGACGCGGCCGTCGACCCGGCGCACGCCCGACAGCCCGGCGATGGACGCACCCACCTTGACGGTGGCCAGGCACAGGGCCGCATCGCGTTTCACTGGACCGCCGATGTAGAGCGCGCGCGGCCCGGCGGCGAGTTCGGACCAGTTGGGGAGCACATCGTGCAGGGCGGTATCGCTGGGCTTGTTCAGAACCACGCCCCAGGTGCCGCCGTCATTGTGTTCGAGAATGTAGACCACCGAGCGACGGAACGACGGCTCTACGAGATCGGTTGCGGACACCAGCAGTGTGCCAGGCCGAACTACCTGGTCCTCGTGCCGGAATTCGCGTCGAGAACGGTCACCGTGTTCGTCTGCGCGTGCCACTCCGCCATCATCGCACTGACACAGGCTGATTGCTGCGCTAAATTGCCCTCCGCTTCGCTCCGGACGGGTTCGCGGCCCCGAAGTCTCGATTCTTCCCTCCCTCCGCTCCTCCGCTTCGCTCCCTCTGCTCCTCCGCTTCGCTCCCTCCGCTCCTCCGCTTCGCTCCCCCGCTCCAGTCAGTCCAGAATCGAGACGGCCGCGAACCTTTGGGTAGCTGTCCAGTCGGGTTCGTGTTTAGGTGATCGGTATGGAACGTCCCGAGGTGCTCCTCGAGAACAGCGATGCCGTCTACGACTTCTATCGTGATCACCAGCAGAACCTGCTGAAGGCGCGGGCGGCGTACTGGCTACTGGGGCGTCGCTACCGGCCGCGCGTGGACTACGCGCCCGAGGCGCGGGAACGGCTGCGGGAGTTCATCTCCCAGGGGCGGCCGCTGCTCATCTCGGTCAACCATCTCTCGCAGCTGGATCCGTACACGGTCGCCGCCGCGGCCTGGGGCAGCGGGCTGCGGCCGGTCATCGGGCGCACCCGGGTGCTGGCCAAGGACGAGCTGTTCGTCGAGCCCAAGCTGCGCGGCCGCATCGACATGATGGGCGGCATCCCGGTCTTCCGCGGCAAGGACCACGGGCTGCGGGCGGTGAACGCGGCCGGGCAGCGCATGATCGACATCTGCGCCGAGCGCATGGCGCGCGGGGACGGGGTGGCGGTGTTCCCGGAGGGCACCTGCAATGACGTGGACCCGACGCAGGTGCAGCAGGTCGGAACCGGCATCGGGCACATCGCCTTCCGGGCCAAGAAGCTCGGGGCGGAACCGGTGCTGGTGAGTCTGGGATTGAGTTACGGGCCGCGGCCGGATCCCAGGGTGGAGCCCTCCAAGGAGGAGGCGCACTCGGCCAGCTTCTATTTCGGTGTGCCGGTGGCGGAACTGCCGACCAAGCCCGCCGAGATCACGCGGGTGGTGCGCGACGAACTACAGGTCGCGCTGGATGGTGCGGTGAAGGCGTACTAGCTCTGGGGTAGGTTCAGGCGCTGTCTGGACCACTGCGGCACCAAAGCCAGGTAGTCGGGCCGGGATTCGACGAAGTGGTGCACCATCGGGCACAGCGGCAGGATGCCGTAGCCCTCGTCCCGGGTCTGATCCAGCGCGCCCTGGACCAGCTTGCGCCCGTAGCCCAGGCCCTCGAACTGCGGATATATCTCGGTGTGCACGAAGGCCCGCTCGTTCGCGGTGTCCTGGTAGGAGGTGACACCGGCGAGGTATCCGTCGACGTACAACTCGAACCGATCCAGTGCGGCGTTCTTGCGGACCTCGATCGACTCACTCGACATAAGTGCGACGTTAGTGCGCCCGCCACGGCAATTTGTCCGTTTGGCCGAAGGGTGACGCCGGGCGTGTCGCTTCCCACATCGATGATCAGAATGTATGGATGACGAACCCACCGCCGCGCCGGGTTTTGCTGGCTCCGGACAAATTCAAGGGCTCCCTCACCGCCGCGCAGGTGGCCGCCGCACTGGCCGCGGGGATCACCCGGGCCGCCCCCGGGACCACGGTGCACCGAACTCCGGTCGCCGACGGCGGGGACGGCACGGTCGACGCCTTCGTGGCGGCGGGCTGGGAGCGGGTGGAGATCGAGAGCTACGGGCCGACGCTCGCACCGGTGACCACGTCCTACGCGGTGCGCGTGACGACGGCGGTGGTGGAGCTGGCGGCCGTCAGCGGAATCACGAAAATGCCTGGAGGGCAACCGGATCCACTGCATTCCAGCACCTATGGCGTGGGCGACGTGATCGGCGACGCGCTCGACCGGGGTGCGCGCAATATCGTGATCGGGCTCGGCGGCAGCGCGTCCACCGACGGCGGTGCGGGCATGTTGCAGGCCCTCGGACTGCGCATCCTCGACGCGGAGGGCAATGAATTGCCCTGCGGCGGAGCGGCACTCGCGCGCGCGGTGCGCGTGGACCGGACCGATCTGCATCCGGGGCTGGCCGATGCCACGGTGGTCCTGGCCAGCGATGTGGACAATCCCCTGCTCGGTCCCAATGGCGCGGCCGCCGTCTACGGGCCGCAGAAGGGCGCCGATTCCGAGCAGCTCGCCACTCTCGAAGCGGCACTGAAGAATTGGGCCGCCGTGCTCGGACCCGAATGGGCCGACAAGCCGGGCGCGGGCGCGGCGGGCGGCACCGGATTCGGGGCGCTGGCGGCGCTGGGCGCGCGCATGCGCTCCGGCATCGAACTCGTCCTGGACCTGATCGACTTCCGGGCCCAACTGGCCGACGCCGACCTGGTGATCACCGGGGAGGGCTCGCTCGACGAGCAGAGCCTGTCGGGCAAGGCCCCGCTCGGGGTGCTGGACGCGGCGCGCGCGGCCGGGGTGCCGGTGATCGCGGTCGCGGGCCGCATCGCGCTCACCCCCGAGCAGGTGCGCGCGGCCGGATTCGCCGGTGCGTACGCGCTCTCCGATCTGGAACCCGCCCCGGCCCGCAGCATGGCCGACGCCGCCGCGCTGCTGGAGCGGATCGGCGCGCGGATAGCCGAAAACTAGCGGTCACGCGCTTATTCGTTTCCGATCCGACGGCAATCCGCGCCCACCAGGGTGGCCTTGCGCGATCACGGGACGCACCGCGTCCGGTGGACCTGTGGTCTTCAGGTACGCGGGGAGGCGTGCCCGGTCGCGGCGGCGACACGGATCGGAAGTGAGTAGTGAACGTGGGATCGATCAGGGGATTTCGAGGGGGCCTGCGCGGGGTGTCCCGCACCGTGGGGATGGCCGGAATCGTCGTGCTGGTGGCCGCGGGGTGCGGCTCCAAGGGCGCGGGGCACACCGCCCAGACCGGGGACACGCTCAAACTCGGTGCGTCGCTGTCCTTCTCGGGCGCGACCGTGCGGGAGGGTGTGCTCACCCGGGAGGGCTACGACCTGTGCATCGATCGGGTCAATGCCAAGGGCGGCGTGCAGGTCGGCGACAAGAAGCTGAAGCTCGACATCGACTACCAGGACGACACCTCCGTTCCCGACACCGCCGGTCAGATCGTGGACCGCTTCAATGATCGCGGTGTGAAACTGCTGCTCGGTCCCTATGGCACCGCGCCCACCGGGGCGGCCATGCCGGTGGTGGAGCGCAACGGCCAGGTGATGGTGGACTCCGCGGGCGCGACCGCCGCGTACAGGACGCCTACCTGGGCATGGGCTGAGCTAGCTCGCGGGGGTGAGCGCGCGGCCGAGCACCCGGTCGCGATTGCGGTCGCCCCACTCCTCCAGCGGCCGCAGCGCCGCGCTCAGGTCCCAGCCCAGCTCGGTGAGCGAATACTCCACGCGCGGTGGGATTTCCGGGTAGATCTCGCGGTGCACGACGCCGCTGGCCTCCAGCTGCCGCAGGTTCTCGGCGAGCACCTTCTCGCTGACCCCGGTCAGTAGGCGGCGGATCTGCCCGAAGCGCTGCGGGCCCTCGGCCAGCACCCACATCAGGTGCATCTTCCATTTGCCGCCGACCACGTCGATGGCCACGGACATGCCGCACACCGCGTTGTTCATGGACCCAGTGTCCGTGGACACCGTGTTATCCACATCACCGTCGGTATTCATCGTGCCCTCCTGACCGGATTTCGAACCTTCAGGTAAGCAACCGCACTCGAACGTGCGGTCTTCCCGAGGCTACCGATCGCGGACACCATCGAGATCAGCGCGCTGCTCCCCAACCACCCGAAATCGAAGGGCAACATCATGTCTGAACCGCGTCGATCCGTCACCGTCATCGGCCTGGGCCCGATGGGCCGCGCGATGGTCAAAGCGTTCCTGGCCGCCGGGGTCGAGGTCACGGTGTGGAACCGCAGCCCCGAGAAGGCCGATGCCATGGCCGAGTCGGGTGCGAAGCGGGCCGGGACCGTGGCCGAGGCCCTCGACGCCAACGAGGTGATCGTCGTGAGCCTCACCCACTACGCGGCCATGTACGACGTGCTCGAGCCGGTCGCGGATCGACTGCGCGGCAAGGTGATCGCGAACCTGTCCTCCGATTCTCCGGAGAACGCCCGCAAGGGCGCGGCCTCGGTGCGATCGTTCGGCGCGCGATTCCTTTCGGGCGGTTGCATGACCGTCTCCGACGATATCCTGCACCCCGCCTCGTACATCTTCTACAGTGGCCCACGCGAGGTCTTCGACGCGCACGCCGAGCTGCTGCGCCCGCTCAGCCCGCAGGAGTACCTGGGCGCGGACGACGGTCTGTCCCAGGTCTACTACCAGGCCCTGCTCACCATCTTCCACTCGTGGATGCTGGCCCTGGACCAGGCTTTCGCGCTGATCGTCAACTCCGGCAACGAGATCGGTCATTTCCTGCCCTACGCGCTGCGCTCGCAGACCCCCTTCGCCGATTTCATGGCGAACTTCGCGGCCGCGGCCGAGGCGGGCGGCTGGGGCGACCTGGCCAACCTGCGCATGATGGACGCGGGTGCGCAGCATGTCATCGAGGCGAGCGAGGACGCGGGGGTCGATGCCTCGCTCGCGCACGCCGCGCAGGCCCTGTGGCGCAAGGCCATTGCCGCCTCCGAAACCGCAGGGGCCCCGGTACCGGTCTTTCGGATACTGAAAGGCACTGCGGCCTAAGCGGTTTCCGATCCGATGCGCGGGAACGGTGCGGTGGAGAAGATGGTCTCCACCGACACCTCGAAATACTGCGCGAGCCGCAGCGCCAGATGCAGGCTCGGGCTGTACTCCCCGCGCTCCAGGTACCCGACGGTCTGGTAGTGCACGCCCAGTGCCTCGGCCAGCTCCCGGCGCGAGATGCCGCGCTCGGCGCGGAGCATGGCGATCCGGTTGTAGATGAGCTCAGTAGGCACGCTGCATGGCCCTCTCGCGCCGCGCCGCCACCGAGGACCCGGATTCCCGCCGCGCCATGCGGCGCAACACGATCGGGGCCAGCACGAAGCCCAGCACCGCCCAGGCGCCCAGCACCGCAACGGTTTCCAGGTGCCGCCACGAGTGGGTCAGCTCCACCACGGCCGCGCTGTCGGGCAGCATGGCCGAGCGCATGCCCAGGCCCAGCCAGTAGATCGGAAAGACCTGCGCCACCGCCTGCAACCAGCCGGGCAGGCCGGTGATCGGGTAGAAGATTCCGGAGATCGCCACCACACCCATGATGGGGAACGACACGAAGCCGATGCTGCGCGGGCTGTCGAAGACCGAGCCCACCACCGCGCCCAGCGGCAGGCAGGCCAGCAGGCCGAGCGCCAGCACGCCGATCAGGGTGGCCCACGCGCCGACGCTGTCCAGGCGCACCCCGCCGATGGCGATCAGCCCGAAGCCGAGGATCAGCGCCACCTGCACCAGGGTGGTTCCGGAGACCGCGACCACCTTGCCGATCAGATAGCCCAGCATGCCGTTGGGAGTCGCCTTGGCGCGCAACAGGGTGCCGTCCTCGCGGTCGATGGCCAGGCCCTGGGCCACCCCGAACATGCCGGTGAACGCCACGATCATGCCGAGCACGCTGGGCAGCGCCAGCGCGCCGAGCCCGACCCCGGTGCCCTGGAAGTTGCCGTGCCGCATGAAGAACACCGCGACCACGGTGGCCACCGGCCAGAAGAACTGCGAGAAGACGTCCATCCCATTGGTGAGGGTCTGGATCAGCTCGATGTGGCCGCGCCGGAAACCGGCCTTGACCGCGACGGTGGTCGGATTCATCGGGCAACCTCCTCGAGACTGTGCAATTCGGTGTCCCCCGGCCGGATTCGAACCGCTGCACCAGGGTCATATAGGTGTCCTCGAGCGAGGCCCGCCGCACCTCGAGCTCGGCCACGGACTCGCCGAACTGCTGGAAGAGCTCGTAGACGAACTTGGTGGACTCGGTGGTGGTGTGCACGAAGCGCTGGCCGTCGCGGGTCCACTTCACCTCGGCCTCACCGGCGATGCGGCGGGAGAGCTGATCGGCGGAACCGTCGGCGATGATGCGCCCGCCCGCGAGGATCAGGATGCGGTCCGCCAGCTTCTCGGCCTCGTCCAGATCGTGGGTGGTGAGCAGGATGGTGGTGTGGTCGTCGTCGGCCAGGCGGTGCACCAGATCGTGGAATTCGCGGCGTGCCTGCGGATCGAAGCCCGCGGTCGGCTCGTCCAGGAACAGCAGTTCGGGACGGCCGACAATGCCGATGGCCACGTCCAGGCGCCGGCGCTGACCGCCGGACAGCGTCATCACCTTGGCGTCGGCGTGCTCGGTGAGCCCGACCGCGGCGATGAGTTCTTCGGTGTGCCAAGGCCGTTGGATGGTCGCGGTGGAGTACGGCGCGTAGAACATGCCCAGGTAGTCGAGCAGTTCGCGGACCCGCCACTTGCCGTGGTCGCGCCAGGATTGCAGCACCACGCCCAGCCGCGCCCGCCACGCCTCGTCCCCGTGCGCGGGGTCGGCGCCCAGCACCTCGATCCGTCCGGCCGAGCGCATGCGGAAGCCCTCGAGGATCTCGATGGTGGTGGTCTTGCCCGCGCCGTTCGGGCCGAGCAGGGCGACCACCTCGCCGCGATGCGCCTGGAAGGTGACGTCCTTCAAGACATCGCGGGTGCCGTAGCGCATGCGCAAGTTCTCGACGTCCAGCACGACGCCTTCGTCCACCGACATGATTCCCCTCCGTAGTAGAAGACGGATCATATGTAGCATACCTACTACATTCTGACGGGTTCAAGCTATTGACCGAGGCATGAAAAAGGGCCCGGCTCGAAATGAGCCGGGCCCTGCTGGTCAGCGGTTTCAGCGCGTGCAGAGGAACTCGATCGCCGCCGCGTAGCCCTGGATCCCCATCCCCGCGATCACCGCGGTGGCGATGGGGGAGACGTAGGAGTGGTGCCGGAACTCCTCGCGGGCATGCACATTGCTGATGTGCACCTCGACGATCGGCACCTCGGGGATGACCAGCGCGTCCCTCAGCGCCACCGAGGTGTGGGTGAGCCCGCCCGGGTTGACGACGATGCCGGACTCCATGCCCCGCGCGGCGTGGATCCGGTCGATCAGCGCCCCTTCGTGATTGGACTGGAACGCCACGATCTCCCGATCGAACCGGGCCGCGGTCTTGCGGCACAGTTCGACCACGTCGTCGAGGGTGTCCGCCCCGTACACCTCGGGCTGACGGGTGCCGAGCATGTTCAGGTTCGGGCCATTGAGCACCAGAATCGGACCGATCGCAGCCATGGGCTCACTCTACGGCCACAGACCTCGCGGTCCCCTCTGGCTAGAGGCCTTGCGGTCCTTCCGAGCGCAGGTCGTCGACTTTGCGCATGGCCGAGCGCAATTCCTCGAGCCATTCCTCGGCGTGCTTGCCGGCCAGCTTGACCGTCCAGGCCAGCGCGTCGGAGCGGGAGCGGGCCACGCCGGAGTCGACCAGCGTGTCGAGCACCTTGCGTTCGGGCTGGCGCAGCCGGGTCATGACCGGAACGGCCAGGTGGGTGAACATGATTCGCTCGCCGTTGACCGTGACACCCCAGGCCACATTGCGGCCGTAGCGGCCCTGCGCCTCCTGGGCGATCTGCATGCGGGCGGGGCGGGTGGTCTCCCGGAAGCGGGCGATGACGCCCTCGCGGGTGGCCTGCGGAATCGTGGCCGGGGCGGCGTCGGCGGGCGCGTCTGCGGCGGGTTCGGCTGTCGGGAGGGGAAGTTCACCGACCACGACGATCTCGTCGCGATCGATCTCGAGGGTTGCGGGACCGGCGAACCAGTCGGCTGGCAATCGTCCAGCGAACCAGTCGGTGGCATCCGAGACGTCGGGCAGGTCGGCCTGTTGCCAGCCGCCGGTGCGCCCGAAACCGTGTCCGCGTTGTCCGTGTCTCATGTTGGTCACTCTCACTTACGGCATGGAGTTGTAATACTGATTACAACGTTACTTCTTTTCGGCGCATGTGGATTCCGCTCTGGGAGAACGGGGTTCGCCGGGTTCGCCCCGAATGCTCCGGAGGGCTGTCATCAGTGAGAACCGAACAGTCTGGAGCGTCTCGAGTACGCCAGCGCCGTAACCGACCGGTGATCATGTAAGTGGTCACTGCTGACCGATTTCGGCACTATGGTGGTGCTCAGAACAAGCACGCCTGGTGGAAAGGCAGAACCGCGGGCGGTCGGCGCGCGGTACCGTGGACCTGTTGCTGATGTGGCCAGAGTGAAGAGTGGGCGATATGGATGTGTGGGGATCCCGCCGCTTCCGGGTACGGGGTGCGATCGCACTCGCGGGCGTGGCTGCCGTCGCGATCGCGATGGGGTCATGTGGATTTCGGGAGCGGGCGACGGGTGCGGAAGCGGTGGTCGAACGGTTCGCAACGCTGCTCGACAAGAAGGACTACGACGGGGCGTCGCGACTGACTTCCTATCCGGCGGGGGCTTCGGCAACGCTGAAGCAAGTTTTCGAGGGCCTCGATCCCGGCAAGCCTGACTGCCGCATGACCCAATACATCGGACTGGACGGTACGACTGGCCTCTTCTCCATGACCGGTGCCTGGAACTTCGGCGAGAAGCGGGACTGGAAGTACGACCTCCAGGGCACGGTGCGCAAACTCAGTGTGGGCTGGCGCATCTCGTGGGATCCCGCCCTGGTCATGCCCCAGCTCGACGCCAAACGCAGCGCCAAACTGGTGCGCACCTCCGCCACGCCGTCACCCCGGGTGAACGACATCGTCGGGCAGCCGCTCATGACCGAGCAGACCATCAATGTGGTCAAGCTGGACCCGGCCAAGATCACCGACCCGGTCGCCTCCACCAACGCACTGGCCACCGCCATCGCACCGGTCGCGCCGCTCATCGACGGACCGGCACTGATGCAACAGCTCTCGGCCTCGCAGGGCAAGCCCATCGTCGCGGTCAACCTGCGCGACGGCGACTTCAATATCCTCGAGCCGCGCATGGCTCCGATCCCGGGCGTGGTGCTGGAGAAGCAGCCCAAGCTCATCTCCGCCGATCGCCGCATCTGGTCGCCCATGCTGGACGCGCTCACCAAGGTGTGGCTGGACAATCGGGATCAGCACTCCGGCTGGGGCGTTCAGCTCTTCGAGCCCGACGGCAAATTCGTCACCCAGCTGGCCGGGGAACAGGGCCCGCCCGGACCCGACATTCCCTCCACCATGGACCAGCGTCTGCAGCGCGCGGCCGAGGACGCCGTGGTGAGCACCGGTTCGCCGACCTCCATCGTGGCCATCCAGCCCTCCAGTGGGGCCCTGGTCGCGGTGGCGCAGAACAGCCAGGCCAGTGAGCGCGGCAATATCGCCTTCACCGGGCAGTACCCGGTCGGCGGCATGATCGAGCTCTTCAAGAATGTCGCCGCGGTCACCAAACACAAAGCGCCGCAGGATGTCTCGGTCGGCGACGCGGCGGACGCGGCCAGCCTGCTCGGCATCGGCATCGACTTCAAGGTGCCCGGCCTGGACGAGACCACCGGGCGGCTGCCCACCGGCAAGAACGCCGCCGAGAACGTGGGCCGCGGCAATGCCGCCGACTCGCTGCTGGCCAGCCCGTGGGGCATGGCCATCGCGGCGGCCGCCATCGCCAACGGCCAGGTGCCCAAGCCCATGATCACCATCGGCCAGCCCGCCACCGTCGAGGCCGACCTGGCCGCGCTGCCCGGCGAGGCCACCGACCGGCTGCGCGCCATGCTGCGCGACGGCGTCGGCGCGCCGGAACTGGCCGCTCTCAACCGGTATCGCGACGTCCAGGCCTTCGGCGCCACCACCGGCAACAGTGGCTGGCTCATCGCCACCATGGGCGACCTGGCCTTCGCCATCCACATCGACGATCCCGACAGCGGCGACCTCACCGCCCGCGTGGCGGCGCGCCTGCTCCAGTCCCTGGCCTCGCCCGGCGACTAGCGGGCGCGGGAATCGCTAGCGGGCGCGCAGGATCTGGGCGGCGGCGCGCCAGCCGATCAGGAACAGGGCCAGGAAGGTCGCGGCCACGATGAAGAAGCTGACCACGACGCTCTGGCCCGCCACCGCGCGCAGCGCCATGCCGCCGACCAGGGTGCTCAACCAGATGATCACCCCGGTCGGCCATACCGCGCGGCCGTCGAAACGCCTTGCCGCGCCTGCCCCGTCGCGGGCCGCCACCGCGACCGCGATCGCCCAGCCCAGCACCAGCCCGGTGCCGAACGGCCAGAACGTACGCAACAGGCCCGCACCGAGCACGGCCTCGTCGTGAGCGTTTCGCCCGAGCAGGCAGAACACGACCACGAGCACGACATCCGCGACGAACGGCACCAGTTTCCTCACGCGCCACAGGGTATCGGGCGGGCCGGGCTCACCTGTGCAGGGACACTGCACCCTGGCCAGTCACGCAGAGTTCAGGCCGCGCTGCCGTCGGTGTCGGCCGGGGGCGTGGTGCGGCGGCGGTCGGTGACCAGTGAATTTCCGCGCTGTTCGAATTCCTTCTCGTATTGGGCGTCATCGGCCTGGGGCTTGCGGAACAGGAACAGGAAGACGATCCAGCCCACGATGGCCACGAGGATGAAGCTGATCAGCCGGTAGAGGAAGGCCGCGGCCACGGCCTGCGCGGCGGGCAGCCCGGCCGCCACGGTCAGCGAGTAGATGAGCGTGGCGTCCACGTAGACGATGCCGCCCGGCGCCAAAGGAATGGTGCCCACGGCCTTTCCGGCCGCGAAGGCCAGCATGAGCGCCGCCCAGCGTGGGTCAGCGCCCACCGCGTAGCAGGCGAAACCCAGGCAGGCGACATCGGCGAACCGGTGCACCAGCGCCCACACCGCCACCCACGCGCCGTCGCGCCGCCCCAGATCCACCGACTCCACCTGGGACAGGATCTCGCCGACCCGGTCCATCCCGGCATCGGCGGGCCGGTGGCGAATCCGGTTGATCCGCCGCAGGATTCGCCGCGCCAGCGCCTCCATGCCGCCCGGGTGCCGGGACACGTAGTTCACCGCCCAGACCAGCGCCGCGACGGTGCCCAGGGTCAGGATCACCTTGAGCGGGCCGACCCGGTCCCCGGTCAGCACCGCGCCGAACAGGCCCAGCAGGGTCAGTCCGGCCGCCGCCACCACGCCCGACATCACCAGCTGCCAGGACGCCACGATCGGGCTCGCGCCCCAGCGCCGGGTCTGCCGGTAGGTGAAGGCGGCCGAGAACACCTGGCCCGCGGGCAGGGTCAGCGACATGCCGGTCGCGCCGTACACCACCGCCACCGATTTGCGCTGGCTCACCTCCACGCCGCCGGCGTGCAGCAGTTGTTTCTGGATGCGGCCGAATCCACTCATGGACAGCGCCGCCATGAAGATGCAGGCCGCAACCCAACCCCAATGGATTTCGGTCAGGTTCTTCCAGGATTCGTGCAGGCGGGGATAGAGATACACGCCTTCGGAAATCAGCAGTGCCACCAGTGCGGCGCCGAGAACCCATTTGGCCCACCAGAACCTGCCCCGGTACGAGTCATTCGCGGGCGGCGCAGGATCGCCGGCCAGCTCCCCATGGGCCGTCACATTGGTCAGCCTAACGAACTCGCCGCCGCCTCGTCTGCATCAGTCGGGTCGGCGCTTTCCAATGGCCAGGCCAGGCGGGTTTTGCGGCGGCGGCCGCGCAGTTGCACTTCTTCGCCGGTCTGCCAATGCCGCTGCTCGTTCTCATCGGCGAAAAACAGTGCGCTCGAGGAGGTCAGCACGCGTCCGGGGCGGTCCTTGGCGAGTTCGGTGAGGCGGGACGCCTCGTTCACCGGATCGCCGATCACGGTGTATTCGAAACGATTTGCACCGCCGATATTCCCGGCCACCGCGAGCCCGGCCGAGACGCCGATGCCGATATCCAGTCCGGCCACCTCGCGCAGGGCTTCGCGCAGCTCACGGGCGGCGGCCAGGGCCGCGGTGGGCGCGTCCGGGCGGTCCAGCGGCGCGCCGAAGATGGCGAGCGCGGCGTCGCCCATGAATTTATTGATGAGCCCGTGATGGCGGTCGATGACATCCACCACGACCCGGAAGAACTCATTGAGCAGACTGACGACTTCGGTCGGCGGGCGTTCCGCGGCGGTCGCGGTGGAACCGACCATATCCACGAACAACACGGCCACGAATCGGGTTTCACCACCGAGTTCGGTGCCGTACTCCAGGGCCCGGCGCGCGACATCCTCACCGACGTGCTGGCCGAATAATTCCTGCAGTTCCCGCCGTTTCGCGGCCTCACCCATCATTCGGTTGAAGCCAACCTGCAGCAGTCCGATTTCCGAACCGTCGAAAACCTCCACCTGCACCTCGGTCGCGCCTTCCTGTACGCGGTCGATGGCCTGGCTGAGCTGGCGGATCGGATCGGAACTGGAAGAGCCGGTGAGCATGGAAAGCGCCAGCGCCTGCATGATCACCACACCGCACAACAGCAGAATCGAGACGGCCAGCGACTGCGCGGAAAACTGAACCCGAGAAGAAATCTGGGTGACGCACAGCAGCACAATGGCAATGGTCGGCGCGAAGGTGCCCATGCCCCAGGTCATGGCCATCCGGGTGCCGACACCCGCGGTCAGGGTGTGGTCGAACGCCCCCGTGGTCAGCGCCTCGGCCGCGACCGGCCGCAGAATTCGTTCCCCCAGCATGTAGGTGAAACCGAAAACGATGGTGGCGGCCATGCATTCGGTGACGATCACCGCCGCGGCCAGCTGCGGGGTCCGCACGATGATCAGCCACGCCAGCACGCCACCGCCGACCAGCCACAACACCAGATGCAGGATCGCCTGCCGCAGCGGCGCGTGCAGCGCCGACATCTGCTCCTGCCGCGACGGCGGCCCGCCCCGCATCTGCCACCGCATGACCGGCCGCAGCATCAACACCGAGGCCGTCACACTCAACAGCCCCCCGATCAGGAAAACCAGCCCCGGAACCAGCAGCCCCGTCTGCCGGGTCGCACTGGTCTCCCCCTCGGGAACCGGCAACCCGTACTGAATGAACGCCCACACCAGCACGGCACCGAACGCGTTGGCCGCGAGCATGGAAGTCAGATACAGCGGCCAGCGAGTCTTCATGGTCTGTTTGACCGCTTCCAGGGGCGCTGACACGATCACCAATCTAGCGGTCCCGCTCCCGCGGGGCCGCAGCGAGCGACCCCGGCGGCCGTCGGGCGGCTCGCCGGGCGCCGGTCGTCGGGGTTTCAGATTCGGCCGAGGAAATCGCGGATGAGCGCGGAGATCTCGGGGCCGTGGGTTTCGAGGGCGAAGTGGCCGGCGTCGAGCAGGTGCAGTTCGGCGTCGGGGAGGTCACGCAGGTAGGCGCGGGCGCCGTCGGCGCCGAAGATCTCGTCGTGTTCACCCCAGGTGATCAGGACCGGGGGACGGTGCTCGGCGAGGTACTTCTGGAAGGCGGGGTAGCCGTCGAGGTTGAACTGGTAGTCCCAGAACAGCTGGAGTTGGATCTCCTTGTTGCCGGGGCGATCCAGGCGGGCCTGGTCCAGTGTCCAGGTGTCGGGGCTGACCAGTGCCAGGCGGTCGGCCGGGACGCCATGGGTGTACTGCCACTCGGTGGCGTCGAGTTCGAGCAGCTTGCGGACATCGGCCTCGTTGGTGGCGCGGTTCTTGGCGTGTGCGAACAGCACGTCCCAGAAGGGGGTGAAGCCCTCGAGATAGGCGTTGCCGGACTGGGAGATGATCGCGGTGACGCGTTCGGGATCGCGGGAGGCGATCCGTAGACCGATGGGCGCGCCGTAATCCTGGATATAGAGGGCGAAGCGGTCGAGGCCGAGGGCGTCGAGCAGTTCGGTGGTGATCTCGGTGAGTTTGTCGAAGCTGTAGTCGAATTCGTCCACCCGCGGCATGGCGGACTGCCCGAAGCCGATGTGATCGGGAGCGATGAGATGGTAGCTGTCGCCGAGCTCGCGCAGCAGGTTGCGGAACATTGCTGAGCTGGACGGAAAGCCGTGCAACAGTACGAGAGTCGGGTTGGCCGGATCGCCTGCTTCGCGGTAGAACACGTCCAGGTCCTGGATCTGCACGGTGTGGTGGCGGACCGCGTTCGTCATGTTCTTTCCTCGATCTGGCTAAACGGTGGTTGCGAGTTCGGCCCGGGGTGTGCGGGCCGGGGTCAGCAGCGCCACGCAGGCGATGCTGAAGATCAGTCCGAGGGCGAAATATCCTCGGTAGCTATCGGTTTGGGCATGGATCACGCCGGCGACGCCCAAACCGGCCGCAGCCGCGAGTTGGTGGGTGATCCAGGCCGGGGCCAGGGTGCGGCCCATGCGCGCCGGGTCCAGGCCGCGCGACATGACGGCCATGGTGAGCGGCACGATCGGGAACGATGCCGCGCCGAACAGGATCGCCACCGCGATCAGCACCCCGGGACCGGGGACGAAGACGGCCAGGACCAACGCGGCGATGCGGACGAGATACAGTGCCCGCAACAGGTTTTCGGGCCGATAGGTGCGCAGCAGCCGGACCAGCGCGGCCGAGGTCAGACCCGCCGAGAGCGCGGCGAGCGCGACCAGGCGGCCGGCGTCGGTGATGCTCCAGCCCAGTTCGGTGGCGTGCTTGGGCAGCATGAGGATCACCACGTATAGCGTCGCGGCATGTAATCCGAAGGCCGACAGCAGCTTTCCGCGGCCGCGCAGCGACTCCGCGCCGCCCGCGGGCGTGCCGGCGCCCGGGCAGGTGGGCAGCCGCAGGGCCAGGTAGGCGGTCACCGCCAGACCGATCGCGCCGAGCACCGCGTAGGTGGCGCGCACCCCGATGGGGTCGAACAAGGCGGTGGCGGCCCACGGAGTGATCAGCTGGCCCAGGTTTATACCCAGCGCGGCCCGCGCGAGCGCCGGTCCGGCCTGGTTGCCGTGCACCCGGCCCAACAGCGTGGTGACGGTGAGGGTGGACGAGGCCGCGAAACCCAGTCCGCCCAGCACCATGTAGGCGGCGACGAATTCCCAGGTGCGGTCCACCACCGACAGCACCAGGTAGCTGCCCGATATCAGGGTGAGCCCGCCGACCAGCACCGCCTTGGCCCCGATGCTGTCGAGCAGCTGCCCGATCGGATGCTGGGCCAGGCCGGTGACGGTGGTGCCGAGAGCCGCGGCCATGGCCATGGCGGCCGCGCTGATGCCGTACTGGGCGGCGGTGGGGGCGAAGAACACGCCCATGGTGAAGTTCAGGCCGAAGGACACGGTCATGGCCGCGAGCCCCGCCCAAGCGATCCGTTCCGGTCGCATGGCTGTCTCCAATATGAAAGGGATTGTCTCCCAAGTGAATATGCGTAGTGATCGAGTCGAGGACGCTCAGCCGGGCTGTCCCGCGGCGGCGGCGGGCAATGCGGTGTTCTCACCCTCGAGCTCGGCGATCCGCTCGCGCAGGCTCGCGACCGCCTCCAGAACTGTCTCGCGCGGAACAGGGACACCCGATCGTCGTGATCGAGATTGCCCCGGCTGATGTACCTGCTTGGGCGTCGTCATGGTCGGCCTTTCGTTCTGTCGGACAGCGGATTCCACGAGCATCTAACCGTTTATACGGCTATGAACGGTTAGGTTCCTCGAATTGATTCCCGGCTGCGCGCTCTTCTTCCGCGATTGCGTCGGATCCGCTCGTGTTCATGAATCTAGGGGCGGCCGGAGCGGGGGCACGCGCAGGTGATCAGGGCGACCGCGTTGCGGGTTGGCGTGACGCCCGTGCAGCTCGCGCACGCCACGAGCCTGGACCCGGCGGTACTCGGCGACGGCTTGCTGCGGGTGCCCACGGAATCGGTCTGGCGGATATGGGAACTGATCGACGCCACGGCCGGGGCCGGCTCCGGCCTGCTGGCCACCGCGGAGGCCGGCCAGGTCGGGTTATCTGTCTGGGGCGACCTGTTCTCCAGTCGGGCGACCTTGGCCGAGAGCCTGCGCACCGTCATGGAATTGCGGGCCGTGGTCACCGATCCCAGCGTCGGGTGGGAAGTGCTGGAGGACGGCGGGCTGCTCACCATCCGCGTCGCGGCAACCGTCGAACCCGAGATGGTGCTGGCTCCCGTCGAGGAGTTCGTGCTCTCGACCATGTTGCGGCAGGTGCGCGAGGCCACCCGGCAGCACCTGACGCCCGTGCGGGTCGCGTTCAGCCATCGTGCCCGGCACCGCTACACGCACCTGGTCGACGAATTCGGTACCGGCCGTATCGACTTCGGCGCTCGGCATTCCGAGATCACCTTTCTCGATGTCGTCGCTCTGCCCACCGGGCTCGACCCGCACCTGGGACAGCTGATGCGCAATCACGCCGAACTGAACATCGCCGCGTCCGATCGGCTCCCAACTGGCAGGACAAGCTCCATGCCGCCATGATCGCGGCCCTCGCCGAGGGTGAGCTCGACCTCGGTCGCGTCGCACAGCGTCTGGCCATCGGCCCCCGGACCCTGCAACGCCGGCTGAGTGAGGTCGGCACCACCTGGCGCGCGGAGGTCGAGGCGATGCGCCATCGCCGGGCCGCGGAGCTGTTGCGCGACACCGATCTTCCCGTCCAATCCATCGCCGCCCGCGTCGGCTACGTCGACGCCCGCGCGCTGCGGCGAGCCTTCCTCCGCTGGACCGGACACACGCCGGACGCGTTCCGTCGTCAGGCCACCGGTCGACCGGACCGCCGAGCCTGACCTCCGGCGATCTCCACAACCTGACCGACGGTGAGATCACCGAGGCGCTCCTAGCCCCGCAGGGTGGCGATGGCCTTCTCGATGCGGCGTCGGCGGGTGTCGGGCTGCTTCGCGCTCTCGATGGCGTGCACGTGCTGGCGCTTGCGGCTGTGGGAGAGGTTGTCGTACGCGGCGCGGGCGGCGGGGTCGTCGTCCAGGGCGCGGGCGAAGTCGGGGGGCTCGACGACGACGCGCGGCTGGGTGTCGAGTTCCAGCTCCACCTCGACCTCCTCGCCGATCTCGACACCCGCGGCCTGCCGGTTGGCATTGCTGAGGCCGAGCAGGTGGCGGCCGCGCATGATGGCGACCCGGCTCTGCCAGGAATGCCCGTTGATGGTGATCGTCACCGGCGGGCGCGCACCCTCGCCGAGCGCCGCGACCACCTCGGGCGGAACCTCCAGGCCCCGCATGGGCTCGGGCGGTTCCACGTGGGTCCGAAATTTCATGGTCATGCTCCTGTCGTGCGGTCGTTCAGCGATCTTGGAGTAGGCCGAGGATATTGCCGTCGGGGTCGATGACCTCGGCGACTCGGCGGCCCTGGCCGACATCGCGCAGGGCCTGCTTCACCGTCGCGCCGGCGGCGATCAGCTCGGCCAGCTTGGCCTCGATATCGGGCACTTCCCAGTAGTTGACCGGGGTGGTGATGGCCTGCGGGCCGCCGTCCGGAACCAGGCCGATGTGGTGGCCGTCGATCTCGAAGCCGACGTAGTAGGTGCCTTCGATCTGCGGCGGCACGCCGAACAGGGCGGTGTACACGGCCGTGGCCGCGGCCAGATCGGAGACGGGATGCAGCACGGTCTTGATGCCCTTGGCTGCGGTGGCGGTCATGTGCACTCCTGTATTTCCGGCGTTGGTGCTGGTCGGTATGGGAAGTACGGTATTTGCGGCGCGACCGCGTGACATCCGTGGTGACCACGGAGCGTGCCACTGAGATGCCCGCCGAAGGTGTTCGCGCACGTGCGAAATGGCCGTAAGTGAGAATGTGGACGTGTCGAAGTCGAAGCCGGTCGTCGCGATCTCCGATCGTGAGGCCGAGGTGCTCGCCCTGGTCGGGCAGCATCGCAGCAATGCCGAAATAGCCGCGCAGCTGTTCATTTCCGTCCGCACCGTGGAGACCCACGTGTCCTCACTGCTGCGCAAGATCGGGGTCGCGGATCGGCGGGCGCTGGCCGCCCGGGCGGCAGAGTTCGTGCAGGCGGAGGACAGCGGCGCGGCGGGCCGCGTCGCACCGGCGGGGGTAATGGCGCTGCCCGCGCCGCCGACCTCGTTCGTCGGCCGTGAGCGGGAACGCGGCGCGTTGCGCGAGGCGGTGCGGGCGCACCGGCAGGTGACCGCGCTGGGGCCCGGCGGAGTCGGCAAAACGCGGCTCGCCCTGGCCGTGGCCGCGGACCTGGCCGGCGAATTCACCGGCGGCGCATGGTTTGTGGACCTGGTGCCGGTGACCGACCCGGCGATGGCCGGGGCCGCGGTGGCACGGGCGCTGGGACTCGGTGAGCAGCAAGGGCGCAGTCTCGAGGACTCGGTGCCCGCCGCGCTGGGCGAGCGCCGGGTGCTGCTGGTGCTCGACAAATGTGAGCATCTGCGCGACGGGGTGGCGCCGTTCATCGAAAACCTGCTCGCGCAGTGTGCGAACGTGACCGTGCTGGCCACCAGCCGGGCGCGCCTCATGGTGCCGTTCGAGCAGGTCTTCCCGGTGCCGCCGCTGTCGCTCGGCGATGACTCCGCGGACGCCGTCGCCTTGTTCTCGGATCGGGCCGCGGCGCTGGGCTGGCCCGTGGACTTCGAACAGCTGGACCAGGTGCGGGAGATCTGCGGACGGCTCGACGGGCTGGCGCTGGCCATCGAACTCGCGGCCGCCCGGCTGCCCACCCTCGGGCTCGACGGGCTCGGCGCGAGTCTCGCGGATCCATTGCGGCTCCTGGTCGGTGGCCGCCGGGCCGACGAACGGCATCAATCCGTGCGGGCCATGCTGGATTGGAGCCAGGCGCTGCTGACCGCCGAGGACCGGTGCGTGCTGCGCCGGGTCGCGGTATTCGTCGCGCCGTTCACCGCCGCCGACGCCATGGCGGTGGCGGGATCGCCGGACCTGGACCCGATCGCGGTCGCCGACGGGCTGGGTCGGCTCACCGAGCAAAGTCTGCTGACCGTGGTGCGTTCCGCGCGCGGCACCCGGTACCGGGCCTTGGAGACCATCCGCCAATACGAACGCGAGGAACTGGCCGCCGCCGGTGAAATCGACGAAGTCCTCGTGCGCCATCTGAATTGGTGTGCCGCGACCGCCGACAGGCTGGTCGCCGATCCCGCACCGGCCACCCGTGAATGGCGCTCCGCGTTCGATGCCGCCGCCGACGATATGCGCGCCGCACTGACCTGGGCCGCGGCGCTGCCCGAACGCCGGGTCGACGCGCACGCGCTGGCGATTTCGCTGGCGCGGCTGACGTTCACCCGAAACCTGATCGGTGAATCGCAGCGGCGCTACGAACAGGCGGCGACACTCACCGATGACCCGGTCGCGTCCGCCGCGGCCTTGCGGAGCGCCGCCGAGGTGGCCGGTTGCCGGATGTGTGGTGGGGACATGTATCGGCTCTACCGTGCCGCCGCCGAAACCATCGGCGGCGCGGGCGATTCCGCGGCGTCGGCCCGGGATCTCGCCACCGCCGCGATCACCGTCTACCGCATGTCCGACACCTTCACCCGGCCCGTCGCGGCGGGCGAGGCCGCGGCGCTGCTGTCGCGGGCGCGCGAACTCGCCGGCGTGGACCCGGCGGCACTGGCCGCCGTCGCCCTCGCCGAATGCGGTGTCGCCTCCGCCGATCTCGCACGCACCGACCTGCCGGAATCGGAAACGCCTGCCACCGTGGCGATCTCGCTCGCGCGACGAGCGGTGGAACTGGCCGATGGCACCGGCGACCCGCTCGCCCGCAGCGCCGCACTCGACGCCCTCACCGCTGCCCAGCTCTGGTACGGCGACGTCTTCGCCGCCGCCGACACCACCCGTCGGCGAGTCGCCCTGCTGACCGCCATGCCGCTGACGCCCGCCAGCGCCCTCGAGCGCGTCAACGCGCTGTCCGAGGCGGCCGATATCGGTATCGGAGTCGGAGATCTCCAGGGCGCCCGCCGCTGGGCCGAACAGCTCAGTGACCTGCCGTTGCTGGCCGAACGCGGCGATTTCGCCACCTCGGCGCTCCTGGTCGTCGACGCCCTGCTCGGCAATCTCGATGAAGTACTCGCCGGCAGTGGACGATTCGTCGATTCCTGGGAACTCTCCGGCCGCCCCGCCGTCCCCGGTCTCGCCCCGGCCGCCGCGGCCGTCGCGATGGCCCACGGTCTGCGCGGTGACGACGCCGCACGCGCCGAGTGGCTCGCCATCGTGGACGCCCTCGGCGGCACGTTCGGCCATCAGGTCGCCTACCGCGCCGTCTTCGAGGCCATCATGCTGCTCGACCGTGGGCAACCCGAACGGGCACTGGCCGGAATGGCCACCGAGCCGGACGCATTGGACGAGCGCACCGTCTGGATCTGGCGACACTGGTATGCCGCCCTGCGTGCCGAAGCCGCCGTGCTGGCCGGCCATCCGGATGCCCGCGGCTTCGTCGCCGCGGCCCGGACCACGGTGTCCGGCAACCCGATAGCCGCTCCGATCGTCGAGCGCGCCGCCGCCCTCCTCGACGAAAACGGTTCCTGATCATCGAGCTCAGGCCGTCGCCTCCCACACGTACCCGTCCGGGTCGGCGAACGAACCGATGCCGCTGTCCATGACGATGCGATGCGATCCGCTCCCCTCGAGGGAGACCCCCGCCTCCTTGGCGGCGGCCTTGCGCGGGTACAGGGCCAGGGTGACCGTCGAGTCCGGGCTCGCGAACTCGGCGTACTTGCCGCCGAAGCTCTTGGTCGCGGTCAAGCCGCGATCGACATAGAACTGCTTGCTGGCCTTCACATCCGCCACGCCCATCAGCAACACCAGGTCGTCGATCTCGCGGGTGAACGGGCCCACGTCCTTCTTCTTCGAGGTGGCGACCTTCCAGATCGTCCCCTCCGGCGCCTGCACCACCGCGCTGTACCCCCACAGGCTCTTCTTCGCGGGCTTGAGGACCGTGAACCCGGCGTCGACCGCGGTGCCGATCAGGCTGTCGACGGTGGAGGGCTGCGACACCACCAGCGACAAGATGTATCCACGGAACCCGGTCGTCGGCGCCGCCGCGGCCCGGAACCCGACCCGGTCACCCAGTCCGAACGCGGCGTCATAGATCGCGGCGGCGGCCTGGGGATCGGCCACCTCCAGCTGAATGTTGATGTCGGTGCTGATGTTCGCGTTGATTTCCATGCTCATAACGCTAGGCACGGGCCGCCCCGCTCACATCCGTGCCGACCACGGAACCCACCACTGAGTCGAGACCGTGGAAGAGACGCTCGGCCCGATTGGATCGCGGCTACATGCCCGGGGAGGTTTCGGCCGTTAGGCTCGGCTGCGTGAGCGAGGTGCAGGCGACGTCCAGCGGGTCCGGTAAGTCCGGCGGGTTGCGCCGCCAGGATGGCGAGGCCGTGCACCCGATCGTGCGGCAGACCGCGGAGTGGTGCTGGCGGCTGCTCATCATCTTCGCGGCGGTGCTGGCCGTGGCCTACCTGGCGCGGAAGCTGTCGACGGTCACCATTCCGATGTCGATCGCGCTGCTCGGCGCGGCGCTGATGGCGCCGCTGGTCAATTGGATGCAGCGGTTCGGGGTGCCGCGGGCGATCGGTGTGTTCGTGACGCTGGTCGGGGCGCTCGGGATACTCGCCGGGATCATGACGTTCGTCGTGGAGCAGTTCGTCTCCGGCGTGCCGCAGCTGTCAGACGAGTTCAAGACGTCGGTGCACCAGGTGCAGGACTGGCTGATCAACGGGCCGCTGCACCTGAGCAACGATCAGATTCGCAATGCGGGCGACACCATCGTCAAGACCGTCGAGTCCAACAAGGACGCGCTGACCAATGGGGCGCTGACCACTGCCACGGTCATCGGCGAGTTCTTCACCGGGGCGTTCCTGACGCTGTTCATCCTCATCTTCTTCCTCTACGGCGGGGAGCAGATCTGGCAGTTCGTCACCCGCATCGTCCCCACCAAGCATCGGGAGCGGGTGCGGACCGCGGGGGTGCTGGGATTCGGGACGCTCACCGGATTCGTGCGGGCCACCGTCATGGTGGCGGCCGTGGACGCCATCGGCATCGGCGCGGGCCTGGCTATTCTCAATGTGCCGCTGGCGCTTCCACTGGCCTCGCTGGTGTTCATCGGCGCGTTCATCCCGATCGTCGGTTCCTTCATCGCCGGGTCGGTGGCGGTGTTCATCGCGCTCATGACCAAGGGCATCGTCACCGCGCTCATCGTGCTGGGCATCACCATCGCGGTCATGCAGCTGGAAGGCCATGTGCTGCAGCCGCTGCTGATGGGCCGCGCCGTGCGCATCCACCCGCTGGCCGTGGTGCTCGCCATTGCCGCGGGGGTAGTGCTGGCGGGGCTGGCGGGCGGTCTGCTCGCGGTGCCGTTCGTGGCGGTGCTCAATACCGCCATCCGCTCGCTGCTGGCCGATTCGCCGGAAGAGGCGTATCAGGAACTGCATACGGGCGATCCACACGACCCCATGTACCACGCCGAACCCGATAAACCGGACGAGCCGCTGGTTCGGGTCCCGGCGGTCCAGGACGACGACCCGGCACCGAAGCCTTCCGGTGACACCGGGGACTGACACCGACCCGGACTGGGCCGCGTCCGCGCCGCTGTGGCGCGCGGTGCAGGCGTTCCGGCTGGTCACGCTGCTGTACGCGGTGGGCCAGCAGGTCGCCTCGGTGCCGTACTACACCAATCAGCGGCTGAGCTGGTTTCTGATCGCCATCATGGTGGTGTGGTCCGGTATCTCGGCGGTGCTGTTGTCGCAGTGGCGGATTCGGCACCATCCGCGGGTGCGCACCGCCGTCGTGATCGGCGACCACGTGGTGGTGATCGCCCTGATCTTCGCCACCCGGCTGGTCGCGCCCTTCGACTGGTACCACGGTCACCAGACCCTGCCCACCACCCTGTGGGCCGCCAATGCCGTTGTCTCCGCGGCGATTCTGCGGGGACCGCTCGGCGGCATCGGCTCCGGACTGCTCATCTCCGCCGCCGTCATCACCACCCGCGAACAATGGGACTTCGACGTCTGGCGTGACACCACCCTGCCCGTGCTCATCTCGACCGGTCTGGCCCTGGGCCTGGCCTCCAACACCGCCCGCCGCGCCCACGCCCAGCTGCAACGCGCCGTCCGGCTCACCGCCGCCGCCCAGGAACGCGAACGCCTGGCCCGCGAGGTGCACGACGGGGTGCTGCAGGTGCTCAGCTACATCAAGCGCCGCGGCAACGAGATCGGCGGTCCGACAGCGGAATTGGCACAGCGCGCGGGCGAGCAGGAGGTGGCGCTGCGGGTGCTCATCTCGGAACAGGGCGCGGGACCCGATACCGGGGGAGCGGAGGAGGATTTGCGGCCTCTGCTCACCGCCCAAGCCACGCCCTCGGTGTTCGTCTCCACCCCGGGCGATCCGGTGCCACTGGGCCGCTGGGCCGCCCGCGAGCTCGCCGCCGCCGTGGCCGCCGCCCTCGCCAATGTGGTGCAGCACGCCGGGCCGGGCGCGAAAGCCTATGTGCTGCTGGAGGATACCGGCGACGAGCTGATCGTGAGCGTGCGCGACGACGGACCCGGCATCCCGCCCGGCCGCCTCGCCGAAGCGGAAGGCCAAGGGCGCATGGGTGTTTCACGGTCCATCGTCGGCCGGGTCGCCGCGCTGGGCGGCACCGCCCAGCTGCTGTTCGAGGCGACGCCCGTCGAGGGCGAGGAAGGGGCCGGTGCGGAGTGGGAATTCCGGGTACCGCTCGAGCGCTGACCGTGCCCCGCGAATCGCGACAATGAGAATGGAGGCGACCATGACCGAAACAGCGCGGCCGATCACCGTGATGGTGGTCGACGACCACCCGATCTGGCGCGACGGCGTCGCCCGCGATCTCGTCGAGGCCGGATTCGACGTGGTCGCCACCGCCGACGGCGTGCGCGCCGCGGGCGCCCGCGCCCAGGCCGTGCAGCCCGCCGTCGTCCTGATGGACATGCAGCTGCCCGACGGCAATGGCGCGGACGCCACCGCCGAGGTGCTGCGGGTCTCGCCGCGCACCCGGGTGCTGGTGCTCTCCGCCTCGGCCGAACGCGCCGACGTGCTCGACGCCATCAAGGCCGGAGCCATCGGCTACCTGGTGAAAAGCGCCTCCGCCACCGAGCTCCTGGACGCCGTGCGCGCCACCGCCGCCGGACAGGCCGTATTCACCCCGGGCCTGGCCGGACTGGTCCTGGGCGAATTCCGCCGCATCGCCAATACGCCCCCCGACCGCGACGAACCCCACCGCCCCGCCCTCACCGACCGCGAGACCGATGTGCTGCGCATGGTGGCAAAGGGCTTGTCCGCCAAGCAGATCGCCACCCGGCTGGGCCTGAGCCACCGCACCGTCGAGAACCACGTGCAGTCCACGCTGCGCAAACTGCAACTGGGCAATCGCGTGGAGCTGACCCGCTACGCCATCGAACAGGGCCTCGAATAGGGGCGCGGATCAGGGATTGCCCTGATGCGGGGAGGGGCCCGGGCTGGTTAGCCTCGATGGCATGGGAGGTCCTGAAGCGGTTTCCGCGATCGCTACCGGCAACGCCGTGATCGGCGACCGGGATCTACGGGTATCTGATGTCGAACGCGAACATGTCGGCCGACTGCTGCAGCGCGCAGTGGGGCTGGGCATGCTGTCGCTGGGGGAATTCACCGAGCGCATGGACACCGCGCTCGCGGCCAAGACCCGCGGCGAACTCAATACGGTGCTGGTCGATCTGCCGGGCGTCCGGCTGGTCGGACAGCCCGCGCCGATGGGCTACCCGCAGCCGCAGCCGTTCACCGGGCAGCCGCGGTACGTGCCGTCGCAGCGGATGGCGCCGGCGGTGCCGGGCAATGTGATTCGCGCCCGGCTGTCGAGTGTGGAACGCAAGGGCGCCTGGCAGGTGCCGCCCACACTGATGATCACCAGCCTGCTGGGCAGCGTGCGACTGGACTTCACCCAGGCCGTGATGTCCACCCAGGTGGTGGAGATCCACGTCAACGACACCTGCGGCTCGCTGGAGCTGATCGTGCCGCCCGAGGCCACCGTCGATCTGAATCACATCGATCTGATCGGGTCCAGCGCCGAGACCAAGGTGCGCACCGGCCCGCCCATCGGCCGCCTGCACATCATCGTGCACGGCACGCTGCGGTTCAGTTCCGTGAAAGCCAAGCAGCCCTTCGGAACCAACTGGAAGCGCTTCCTCAACGGCGCGTGACCGGCCCGGCGGCAATCGATTCCGGCCGGTAAGGTCACCTGTATGGTGGAAGGCGTCGAGGTTCCGGAGGCTGTGCATCGATCCGGCGACGGTGAACCGCTGCTGCTGTTGCACGGCGTCCTGCTGACCTGGCAGTCCTGGGGCGCGGTCCTCGACGACCTGGCCGCCGAACACAGCGTCCTGGCCCCCACCCTGCCCGGCCACTGGGGCGGCCCCGAGGCTGTTCGCCCCGCCACCGTCGCCGCCCTGGTCGACCACTGTGAACGCCTGCTCGACGAATCCGGCTGGGAGACAGCGCATATCGCGGGCAATTCGCTCGGCGGCTGGATCGCCCTGGAACTCGCCGCCCGCGGCCGCGCGCGCTCCTGCACCGCCATCGCCCCGGCCGGTCTGTGGCGCACCCCCGCCGCCGCGGACTCCCTGCTCCGCAAGTTCCGCGCCTTCGGCCCGCTCATCGGACTGGGCCCCGGTCAGCGGCCGACCATGCCCTCCCTGCTGCGCAGCCTGCTGCTCCCGCTGCTCGCCAACCGGCCCGCCGATGTCCCGAATCCTCTGGCCAAGGCCATGACCGCGGCCATCACCGAATGCGCCATCGTCGACGACCTGGCCGAAGACCCGGAGCTCCCAACGGGTTTCACCCGCCTGGCCGAACTCGACCTGCCCACCACGATCCTGCTGCCGGAGAACGACCGAGTCCTCCCGCCCCACGTCTACCTGCCGCTCACCTCGACCCCCTCCGTCGACGTGCGCCGCTTGCCGGACCTGGGTCACGTCCCCATGCTCGAGGCCCCCGACCTCATCACCGCCGAGATCCACGCCGCCATCGCCCGCACCATCGCCCCCGCCCGCCCCGCCTGACCGGTGCCCCGCCCGGATAGGGCCGAAGTGGGGTACAAATCGGGCGTAGCCCGGGTGTTTCTACTCATGTGACCGAACGCCCAGGTCGAGAGTATGGCGGACATGAATCTCGCCATCGATCCTCGCCTGATCGCGCGGCTGTCGACTGAATTCACCTCGCTCGGCGAGCGCCTGAACGTCCTCGGCCGCGACCTCGACACCCTGCGTTGCCAGGTCATCGCGGAAAACGCCCGCATCGCACCCACTCGAACCACCCCACCCGTCACCGCACCACCGGTGACGGGCGAATCCATGCCCCCGGCCGCGCAGCCCGCCCCGGCTCCGGTACCCGGCGGGATCCCGCCGACGACTTCGGCGATCCCGCCGGTTCCCGAAGCGACTCCATGGGCATCCCCGGTCCCGGGCGGCGAGCATCCGGTAGTCGCGCGCGGGGTATCCGCGGCGGCTGCGGCGGCACAGTCCGCGAATATCCCTGCCGCCGGGCCGATTCCGCAGCCGCCGGCCGCGCCCACCTGGTCCACCCCCGCCGGGACGATGGGCCCGACTCCGCCGATTCCGCCTGCCGCGGGTTGGGGGCCGGTGCCTGCGCCGATCACCGGAGCGGTCGCGGGTCCGGGCTCGGCACCGGGTGCTGGGCCGATCGGCATGGGAGCGCCTGTGGGACAGGGCATTCCGGGGGGCGCGGGGGCGGCGCGGCCCGGGTGGATGGCCGCCGGTGCGCCGCAGCCCGGGTATCGGCCCATGCCGCCGGTTCCGCCGCAGCGGCGTAGCGCCTATGCGCGGCCGATTCGTGCGCCGTGGTGGCAGCGGGAAGGGGTGATCAGCCGGGTGCTGGCCGTTGCCGGTGTCGCTGTCACGCTCATCGGCGTGGTCATGCTGCTGGTGCTGGCGGCGCAGGCCGGGTTCTTCGGGCCGGTGCCGAGAGTCGTTGCCGGGGCGTTGTTCTCGGGTGCGCTGGTGTTCTCGGGGACGCGGGTCAATGCGAAGGCGGGCGGACGGGTCGGGGGAATCGCGTTGGCGGCCACCGGTATCGCAGGGGGATACCTGGATGTCATCGCGATGACCACGATGTACCACTGGCTGCATCCGGTGGTGGGATATGTGGTGGCGCTGGGGATCGCGGCCGGGGGTGTGGCGCTGGCGGTGCAGTGGCGGTCGCAGGCGCTGGCGGTGATGGTCATGCTGGGTGCGGCATTGCTGGCGCCGTTCGTGACCACCGAACTGGCGCTGCTGGGCTTCCTCATCGTGCTGCAGATCGCCGCGCTCCCGGTGCAATCGGTGCGCGACTGGCCGGGCCTGCACTTCGTGCGCACGATTCCGGCGGTGCTGGCCACGCTGGTGGCGGTGGCCGCCTCGGCGCTGGGGCTGGATACCGACCGGACTCCGGCCTCGGATCGCTTTCAGGTGCTGGCCGCGGCCATTGTCATCGCGATCGCCGGGCTGGTGGGCGCGGTGCTCGCGGTGCGCAAGCGGGCCGGGGATATCGCGGCGAGCCTGAGTTTCGCGGCGGCGGTCGTCCCGATGCTGGCCGCGCCGATCATGTTCGGGCGCACCGGATCGGTCATCGTGTCGGCCGCCGTCGCGGCGGTGCTGCTGGTGGTGGCCGCGCTGCCCTGGCTGCCGACACTCGGAGCTGCGCTGCAGATTCCGGGGCAGCTGGCCGTGGTGGCCGGGCTCGCGGGCGCCTTCGCGCTGCTGGAGGCGTGCATCGGGGTCACCCGGGTGCAGACGCTGCCGCTGGCGCTGTCGGTGGTCGCCATGGGCTTCCTGGCGGTGGCCGGTCAGCAGCGGTCGCGAATCACCGCGGGCATCGGTGCGGGCTACGGCGCGCTCGGCGTGCTGACCTTCGCCTTCCGGGCCGACCCCGCGACGCTGGCCGCGCAGTCGGAAGCCGAAGCACACCTGGGCATGTCGACCGCCCTCTCGGCGCTCGCGATCCTCGCGGTGCTGGTGGTGGCGGGCTGGAGCGGACGTCGTCTCGGCCTGCTGGACCGGGAGTCCGATGCCACCGTCCTGTCGGTGTTCGCCGGTATGGGCGGGCTGTACGCGGTGACGGTGCTGACGGTCTCGCTGGGCGTCGCCACCGGTGATCCCAATGGTTTCCGCGCCGGTCACGCCATCGCGACCGTCGTCTGGATGGCCGCGGCGACGGCGGCCCTGCTCTTCGGTCTGCGCCGGCTGAGCCGGAGCCCGCAGCGGGCCAAGGTCGCGCTGGGCGCGGGGCTGCTGGTCACCGCGGCCGCCCTGGCCAAGCTGTTCCTCTTCGACCTGGCCACCCTCGACGGCCTGGTCCGCGCGGCGGCCTTCCTGGTGGTCGGTGTCCTGCTCCTGCTGGTGGGCACCCGCTACGCGCGGGCCTTCGCCGATCTGGACTCGCGCCCGCCCACTCCGTGAGCGATCGAAAAACGAACGCCCGGCCGAGGATTCGGCCGGGCGTTCGCGGTCTCGCGATCAGTCGCGGTTCTGGCGGCGGAGCAGTTCGTTGACGCTGACCTGGCGTCCCTCACCGCCCCGGTGCTTGGCGTCCTCGTCGGGCTTGGGTCGGCGGCGCGCCGAGCGCAGATCCGACATCCACTGCTCGATATTGCTGCGGCCGTCACCCGGCGCCTCGTCGTCGGACGCGTGGTGCGCCGATTGCGCTTCCGGGTCGGCGGAATCCGCGGCCGCCTCGGCCTCGGACGGCTGCGGCTGGTACAGCTGAGCCCGCGTCGCCGGATGCGGCGGGAGCTTCGGACCCTGCGGCGGCAGCACCCGCTCGGAGCCGATCGCCGGCGCGGGCGGCTGCGAATCCACCGGTGCCGCAGGCGAAGCCGGCTGCGAGACGGACGGCACCGTACCGCCCGCGACGGGGGGCACAGCACTGCCTGCGACGGGGGGCACAGCACTGCCTGCGACAGGGGGCACCGTGCGGGGTGGGATCGGAGTCCGGAAGGCCCCGTCCTGGCCCGGGGTGGCCGCATCGGCCGGCGCGGAACCCGCACCGGGAGAGGCGAAATCGCCGATCGGCAGCGGGCCGCGGGCGGTCGACCCGGCACCGAGATCGGTGGTCGGCGCATCCGCCGAGGCGGCACCGGTCACCCGGCGCGGCGGCAGTGCCGCACCGGAATCCGCCGGGCCGCTTAGATTCGTCAGCGGCGCGGGGTTCGCCGTTGCGGGAGCACCGGATTCGACTCCGGACGCCGGGGTCGCGGCACCGGCGTCCCTGGAAACCGGGGCGGCGGAATCGGATTCGGTCTTCCCGACGAGCCCGGCCAGCGGGCTCGGGGTCGCCGCACCGCCGGAATTGGCCATGAAGGCCGGGGTGGTGGCGGTCGACGGGGTGACGCCGTGCCCGGGACGCGCTGTGGCGGACGGGAATCCGGGCGCGGGCCGCTCCGCCTCGGGTGCCGGGGCGGCGGGCGGCGGAGTGGCGGTCGACGGGGTGGCCGCCGGGACATCGATGCGCTGGGTCGGAGCCTCGCTGTCGATATCGACGGTCCGGCGCGGGCGCGGCTTGCGCGCGCGGGCGGGCTCCGACCCGTCGGTGATCATCGGGATCTGCATGGTGACCGGGTCGGTGACCGGGGTGGTCTTGACCAGGTCGATCACCTCGCCGCCGCCGGGCCGCTCATCGTCGAGGATGGGCTCGCCCAGCCCGATCTTCTGCTGGATCTTCTTCATCCACTTGGGCGCCCACCAGCAGTCGTCGCCGAGCAGCTTCATGGTGGCCGGGACCAGCAGCATGCGCAGCACGGTCGCGTCGATGAACAGCGCCGCCACCATTCCGTAGGCGATGTACTGCATCATCACCAGATCGGAGAAGGCGAACGCACCCGTCACGACCAGCAGGATCAGCGCGGCGGCGGTGATGATGCGCCCGGTCTGGGCGGTACCCGCGCGCACCGCCTCGGTGGTGCTCGCGCCCTGGGTGCGCGCTTCGACCATGCGGGACAACAGGAATACCTCGTAGTCCACGGATAGGCCGTAGATGATCGCGATGATCAGCACCAGCACCGGCGCCATGATCGGCTGCGGTGTGAAGGTCAGCAGTGACGCACCGTGACCGTCGATGAAGATCCAGGTCAGGATGCCCAGCGTCGATCCGAGACCGAGCGCGCTCATGAGCGCCGCCTTCAGCGGCAGCACCAGCGAGCCGAAGGTGAGGAACATCAGGATGGTGGTGACCAGCAGGACGATGACGATCATCCAGGGCATGCGGGACATCAGCGACTGGAGGCTGTCCATCATCAGCACCGGCTGGCCCGTGACCAGCACCTCGGCGCTGTCGGGCACCTCCATCGACCGCAGGTAGTCGACGGTCGCCTCGGGATGCGCGCTGTCCACGATGGTCGCGTCGGACACCCACACGTTCGACCCGTTCGGCGGCTTCTGCGGAATGCCGAACTGGGCGTTCTTCACGAGTCCCGGAGCCTGATTCGCCGTCGCGAGGATCGGTCCGATGTCCCTGGAGTTGTCGGTGATGATGATCAGCTGCACCGGATCCGCCTTGCGCAGCGGGAAGGTCTCGTCGAAGTGCTGCTGCGCCAGCCGCACCGGATTGTCCGGCGGCAGATAGGTTTCCGAGATGCCGCCGAACTGCAGGTTCTTCACCGGAATGATGAGCAGCAGCAGGCCGATGGTCAGCGGGATCGCGACCTTGAGCGGGTGCTTCATCACCCAGGCGGTGAGTTTGCCCCAGAATCCGGCCTCGATCTCCTCGGCCGTCTTGGTCTTGCGAATCCATTTGAGGCTCAAGGCGTCCACGCGCGGACCCAGGATGCTCAGCAGTGCGGGCAGCACGGTGAGCGAGGTGATCATGGCCAGCAGGACCGCGGCGATGGTGCCGTAGGCGACCGATTGCAGGAAGCCCTGCGGGAACAGCAGCATGCCCGCGCTGGCCGCGATGATCATGGTCGCCGAGGAGGTGACCGTGCGCCCGGCCGTCATCACCGAGCGCCGCACGGCCGCCCGGGTGTCGTAGCCCTCGGCCAGCTCCTCACGGAACCGGCTGACGATGAACAGGCCGTAGTCGATGGCCAGACCCAGGCCGATCATCGACACCACGGCCGAGACGAACGAGTTCACCTCGGTGTACTTGGTCAGCGCCATGATCATGCCGTTGGCGGCGATGATCGTCAGGCCGCCGATGATCAAAGGCAGTGCGGCGGCGACGATTCCGCCGAAGATGAAGAACAGCAGCACCGCGACGGCGGGCAGCGCGAGCATCTCCATACGCTTGACGTCGCTGGCGATGGTGTGGTTCAGGGTGTAAGCGACCGGCTGCAGACCGCCGACCTCGACCTTGACGCCCGGCACCGAGAAGGCGTTCTGTACCGCGCCGTAGGCCGCCAGCATCTCGGTGTCGTTGTTGCCGTTGAGAGCGATGGTGGCGAACGCGTGCTTGCGGTCGGCGCTGACGGTCTGCGCGACCTGCTGACCCGTGTCGGTCTTCCAGGGCGAGAGATTGACCTTGCTGATCTGCGGGTGATCCTTCGGCAGCGCGTTGAGGCTGTCGATGACCTTCTGGCTCCACGCCGGATCGTCGACGGTCTTGCCGTCGGGGGCGGTGTACAGCAGCACCACGTCACTGTTGTGATCGCGGCTGTACACCGAATCCTTCAGTATCGAAGCCTTTGTCGACTGCGAAGTGGGGTCGAACCACCCACTGGAGCTCAGATGGTCTTCGATCCCCAGCCCGAACACGCCGAGTGAGGCCAGTGCAGCCACCATCACACCCAGAACGGTGAAGCGCAGCTTGTAGACCAGGTCGCCCCAGCGGGTGAACACTAAGCGACTCCTTGAGCGGGGCGGGAGGTGAGCAGGGCCGACAGCGGCCGGAACGGCTGCAGCCAGGCTCCCTCGTCGGGCAGCGAGTCGAGGCTGACCCGGGGCAGCGGTTCACGGAACACGCCCGGGATGTCCTCGAGGTCGATGAACTCGAGAATATCCGACGTGACCGCCCAACTCGCGTGCTCGCGGAAACCCAGCACCTGGACGGGGACACCGGCGGCGGCGATCTCCTCGAGCGGCGCGCGGAACGCCTGCCCGTCGGCGGAGGCCACCATGATTCCGGCCAAACCGGCACCGCGGCGGCGTAGTTCGATGTGGGCGAGCATGTCGGAGTCGACATCGGAGTCTTCGTCGATCTTGGGTTTGGCGAAGACGGCGTAGCCGACATTGCGCAGCGCCGCGACCCACGGCCGCACCACATCCGCGGTGCCCGGGGCGATATTGGTGAAGACCGTGGCCTCGGGTTCGACCCGGGTGGTGCTGCCCACCGATAGTTCCGCGGTGCGCGCCAGCAGCCCGCGGCCGAGCGCGTCGAAGCGCGGGCGGTACGCGGCGGTCGGGCGACCGCCGAGGATGGCGCCGAGGCCCATATCGAGATTCGGGGCATCCCAGACCAGCAGGACGCGGCGCACGTCGGTGGCATTGCCGCCCAAGGCGACCGTGGCGCTTCCGCCGAGCCCTGCGGTGCCCGGCATTTCGGTCGACGCGGTGCCGTGCATTATTCCGGCAACATCCGCGACCTCGGGGGCCATCTCACTGACGCTCATGATTCGATCTTCCCCCAAATGAACTCGGTGATGGCGCTACCCGCGCGGAGTCCTTTGTTTTCAAACTTGGTAATCGGACGTTCGAAACCAATCGGTGCCTTGGTTCGGTATGCCGCGGGGTCCCCGCCCGTCGGCTCATTCATGCCGATGAGCTGGGGTTCCGCATTTCCGTACTGCCCGATCCACTCGGCATAATCCGCGTGGTCGGTCGCGACATGCAACACGCCGCCGGGAATCAGGCGACTTGCGATGAGTGCGAAGGTTTCCGGCTGCAGCAGCCGGCGTTTATGGTGACGCGCCTTGGGCCAGGGGTCCGGAAAGAACACTCGAACACCCGTCAGCGATTCGGGAGCAATCATATTTTCCAGGACATCCACGGCATCGCCGCGCAGCAGCCGGAGGTTGTCGATGTCCTCGCGCTCCACGCGCTGCACCAGCTGCGCCAGGCCCGGCTTGTAGACCTCGATGCCGATCAGATTGAACTGCGGCTCGGCCTGCGCCATGGCCGCGGTGGCGGTGCCGGTGCCGCAGCCGATCTCGATGATCAGCGGGGCCGAGCGCCCGAACCAGGCGTCGGCGTCCAGCTTTTCGTCGGAGACGTCCTTGCCGATCCGCGGCCACACCCGATCCCAGGCGTCCTGCCGGGCCGGCGAGACCGCGCCGCGCCGGGCGCGGAAGCTGGTCACGCGGGGGTACAGGCGATTGCCCCCGGGCTGGCCGGGAACTGGCTCGGCAGTGTGGTTCGCGGCGTCGTTCACGGCGTCCATTGTCCAGTATTGGATGATTAGCGCAGCAATCGACCGGGGTTGCCGGGGCCGCGCGCAGTCAGGCTGCCAGGCCCGACACCTCGTCGGACACCGCTGTATCGGGCCGCCGCAGGGGCAGTCCGAGCGTGACTCGCATTGCGGTAGTTGCCATTTCCACCATGCTGCGCCAATGCGCCGGGGACAGCGCGACCGACCAGACGGTCTTGGTTGTGGGTTCGGTAAGAGTTTTCCCTGCCAGCCGATCGGCCAACCAGTCCAGGCTCATCGGGGTCGCCAGCGGCAGCAGTGAGAAGTGCTCGCTGAGTCGATCGCGGACGTACCAGACCGCCGCGCCGCCCGCGCGGTACCGATCGACCTGGCCGTCGATGCCCGCGGCGTCGATGACCTGGTCGTGCACCGGCTGCACCACCAGCACCGGGCACTCGGGCGTGCGATGGCCCAGGCGCAGGTCGTCGAACATGGGCTCGAGGTCCGGGAGGATCTCGGCCAGCGGGCGGTGCAGATAGTCGTCCATGCGGCGGCCGACCAGCAGCGGCAGCACCGCGATCGGACCCAGGCTGCGCGCGCGTTCCAGCAGGCGGTGGCCCTCCGCGGTGAATTCGCGCTCGACCACCTCGGCCATCACCGGATACACCTGCCGCAGCGCGGCGATCACGATGGCCGGGAAGCCGGAGAACAGGCTGCCGTCCAGATTCAGGAACACGTGACGGGTGTCCCCCACCGGCGCGCCCAGCACCGCGCCGACGATATTCAGCTCCGGCGCGTACTCCGGGGCCATCTCCACCAGCCACGAACTGGCCATGCCGCCACCGGAATAGCCCCACACCGCGACCCGGGTGTCCGCGTGCAGGCCCAGCGGTGCGAAACGCAGTGCGGCCCTGACCCCGTCGAGGGCGCGATAGCCCGGCTCCCGCGCCACCCCGAAATTCCCCTGCGGCCCTTCGTGATCCGCGAGGCTGACCGCCCAGCCGCGGCGCAGCGCGCCCGCGACCAGCAGCCACTCCAGCTGGGTGATGGAACCGGGCGCGAGGGCGCCGCGGCGCAGCGCGTAGGACGGCGCGCAACGGTCGGTGACGGCGTCCATCGCCGTCTGGAAGGCCAGCAGCGGTCGCTCCGAATCCGGCTCGGCCCCTTCGGGCAGCAGCACCGTGGTGATCGCCACCTCGGGCGCGCCGTGCAGATCCTGGCTGCGGTACAGCAATTGCCACGCGGTCACGCGCTGCGGCACCAGGCCGAAGAACGCGATCTCGACCGTGCGGCTGCGCAGGATCGTCCCCGCCGGGTATCGCGCGAAACCGCGCGGCGGGTGGAAGAACGGATCCCGGCTCGGCGGCAGTGGCCGATCGCGCTCGATGACGTCGACATCGACGGTCATCGCTACCTCCCCTCGTTACGGCGGCCGTGGACCGAGAGGGATCGCCGCAGCCGTGCATCGGCACCGGTGCCGACCGAATCGCCAGAGTCGGGGAATCGCGAGGGTCTGAAAAGTGGTGTCCCGCCGAATTGTGCCGACGCACAGGTGGACCCGGAAAGGTCTGTTTCCTCACGGCCTGACCTGCGGGTTTGTGATTCGAAACGGCCACGCGCCCAGGTGATTCCGGCTACGCTGCCCGCGTGCCGGTCGGGCGATCTCCGCGCATCCAGGTGACGGGCCGGGCCCGCGCGGGCAAAACCACCCTGCGACATGCGCTGTCGCTGCTCAGCGCCGAAGAAACCCGACCGGTCGACCACCCCGGGCAACCGCGGCCGGCCCTCGACGCCGACCTGCTCCTCTATGTCCTCCCCGGCCGCGCCGACCCGGCCGACCGTCGCCTGCTCGCCACCCTCCCGCCGGATCGCACGATTGTCGTCCTCAACAAGTCCGATTCCATTGGAACCGGTTGGTCCGACGCCGCTCTGCTGGCCGAAACCCTCACCGCCGACCTCGGTCTGAACGCCTTTCCGGTGGTCGCCGCCCTGGCCGCCCACACCCGCTCCGGCACCCTCACCGACGCCGACCTCGACACCCTCCACCGCCACCGCACCCGCCCCGACCCACCTCTCACGCTCTCCCACGACCTCTTCACCACCCCCGCCCTCGCCCTCGATTCCGAAGCCCGCCAGGCCCTCCTGGACCGCTGGGACCTGTACGGCATCTCCTGCGCGCTCACCGCCCTCCGCCACGACCCGACCCTGGGCCCGCGGCTGCTCCTGCAAATCCTGCACTGCGCCAGCGGAATAGATCCCCTCCACCACGAACTCCACCGCCGCTACGCGGTCGCCGCGGCTGCCCTCGGCGATTGAATTCGCCTCCGGCCAAGCCGAACCCACTCTCGGGAACGAATCAGCGGTGTTGACTCCAGAAGATCGTTCCACCGATCCGTTGCCTCCCCGGCCGAAGCCGGTGGCCGCGCGGCCCGCGCGTGCCACCCTGCCCGGCCCGGCGACATTCCCGCCCAGCGCCACCGGCGCGGGCGACCCTCCGGTGCGTGCCGGGGATGCCGCGGATCTGGAACTGCCGCCGCCGGTGCGGGTCCCGGCGGTCCGGGCCGAAGCCTCCGGACCGGGCGGTGCCGACTCCGAAAGCCGTCCGGACTCGGATTTCTCCGCGCTGGAGCGGCCCCCGCCGACGGCGAACGATGATGCCGATCGAGCGCTGGTACCCGAACCCGATGGGGGTCGGCCGGAACGTCTTGCGGCCCAGCCGGATTCCGGCCCGGACCGGGATGAGCGGCCGGACCGGGTGGTTGCCGGGCTCGAACTGCCGCCGTCGGTGCGTGTCGCGGCGGTACCGGTGCCGCCATCCGCCGAATCCGGTGGCGACCGGGAGCCGACCGGGCGCGGTGGGTTGTCCGCGGCCGCGGAGAGCGTTGTGATGCGCTGGAATCCACACGGTTTCGCGCTGCTGTGCGCGGTGGCGGGTGCGGACCCGGAGCCGGAACGGACGATCGCCCTGGTCGGCGGGGACGAGTCGCACGCGGCGGCGCTGCGGGTCGAACTGGCCCGATTCCGGCCGCAGGTCGATTTCACCGTCGTTGCCGAGGGTGTGGACGCCCATGGCGATCGCCGGGCGGGGATCGGCGAGCGGTTCGGTGCGGACCGTCGGCCGTACTCGGTGGCGCTGGTCGTGCTCGATGCCGGGGCGCTGATCGGTGCGGAGCTGGTGGGGCGGGTGCGGGAGTTGCTGGCGGACGGGACGCGGATCGTGTTCGCGCTGGACGGAATTCATGCGCATCGGGAATGGCGTAAGGTCCGGAAGCTGGATGCCGAGCTGCTGGCGGAGGTCGGGGGCGGGGAGGAGATCGTGCCGGTTTCGGCTCGGATGGCGGCCGTCGGGCGGGGGCTGGGGGACGCGGCGCTGGTGGATCGGTCGGGGGTCGGGTTGCTGCACGCGCGGCTGGTGGCCGCGGTGGGGGCGGGGGCGGTGGGCGATCAGGTGGGGATCGTGCGCGAGCGGGTGGTGGCCCAGACGCGACGGCGGATCGAGGCGCAGGCGGGGAAGGTGCGGGAGGGCGCGGATGTGGCCGTGCTACGGGAGGAGCGGGCGCGGCTGTTGGCGGTGAACGACGGCGGGCGGGGGAGTGCCATGGCGGTGGTGCGCAATCGGCTGCAACTGGCGCGGGTGGATCTATTGCACGAGGTAGGGGCCAGGATTCGCGGGCTGCACACCGAGTTACGGGGTGAAATCGACGGATTGCAACGGGGTGCGCACGCCAATTTTCCGTGCCTCGTGAGCGAATCTGTGGAAAAACTCACACGGGAGCTGGACGCGACGATTCGCTGCCGGATCGGCGAATTGTGCCGTCAAGTCGAAGAATCCGTCGCCGGGGAATGGCATATATCTTTTCCGCCACCCGCGGAACGGGTGGCGCGGGCGGTCGTCACGCCGGGGCCGCGGCTGCGGGGTGTGGAGGACCACCTGGTGATCGCGCTGGGCGCTTCGGCGGGCTTCGGGTTGGGTCGTCTGGCCATGGCTCCGCTGGCCCTGCTGCGGGCCTTCGACTACGCGATCATGCCGGTCGGTCTGCTCCTCGGTGCCGCCGTCGCGAGCTGGGTGGTGCGCGCCCGCCGCCACCTCGCCGAAGGCGCTCACCTGCGGCAATGGGTCGCCGACCGGCTCGTGGACGCCCGCGCGGAACTGGAACAGCGGGTCGCCACGGCCCTGGTCGACGTCGAGGAACGGCTCACCGACGAGGTGCTCGGCAGCGCCACCGCGCGCCTGGTGGAAACCGATCTGCGGGTCGGTGAATTGGAGGCGCAATTGCGTCAGGCCGCCGTGCGCCGCCCCGCTTTACTGCAGGCATGCGAACGTGACCTGGCCGCACTCGAATTCGCATAGCGGCTGGTCGCAGGTTTCGACCCGATACCGAGTGGACAACCCGATTCCGTACACCCCGATATGTGGCGTTAACCTCTATGACAGGAACTAGGGCATCCGCCGCGTTCTTGTACGTGCGTCCAGCCGGGGCGCGCTAGCGGCGAGACGAGCGGGGGCCCTGCCGCAATTGGTGGCACTCGGTGTCGCGAGCCGTGCTCCTCGGCTCGATGCCATCGGGGCCGCCCATCTCAGGAGAGTTTTCATGACCTCAGCGACCATTCCTGGTCTTCACGATGGCACCGCGCCCACCGAGCACAAGGAACTGCTTGCCTGGGTACAGGAGGTCGCAGAACTCACCCAGCCCGACCGCGTGGTGTGGTCGGACGGGTCCGAGGAGGAAACGGTCCGCCTCTCCGAGCAGCTGGTCGCCGCGGGCACCTTCAAGAAGCTGAACGAGAAGAAGAAGCCCAACTCCTACCGGGCGCTCTCCGACCCCTCCGACGTCGCCCGCGTCGAGTCGCGCACCTACATCTGCTCGAAGACCGAGGCCGACGCCGGCCCGACCAACAACTGGGTCGACCCGGCCGAGATGCGCGCCACCATGACCGAGCTGTACCGCGGCTGCATGAAGGGCCGCACCATGTACGTGGTGCCCTTCTGCATGGGCCCGCTGGGCGCCGAGGACCCGAAACTGGGCGTCGAGATCACCGACTCCGAGTACGTCGTGGTGTCCATGCGCGTGATGACCCGCGCCGGCCAGGCCGCCCTGGACAAGCTGGGCACCGACAAGCCGTTCGTGAAGGCCCTGCACTCCGTGGGCGCCCCGCTGGCCGAGGGCCAGGCCGACGTGCCGTGGCCGTGCAACGAGACCAAGTACATCACCCACTTCCCCGAGGACCGCGAGATCTGGTCCTACGGTTCGGGGTACGGCGGCAACGCGCTGCTGGGCAAGAAGTGCTACTCGCTGCGCATCGCCTCGGCCATGGCGCACGACGAGGGCTGGCTGGCCGAGCACATGCTCATCCTCAAGCTGATCTCGCCCGAGGAGAAGGCGTACTACATCGCCGCGGCGTTCCCGTCGGCCTGCGGCAAGACCAACCTCGCCATGATCCAGCCGACCATCCCGGGCTGGCGCGCCGAGACCCTCGGTGACGATATCGCGTGGATGCGCTTCGGCGAGGACGGGCGACTATATGCCGTCAACCCGGAGTTCGGCTTCTTCGGTGTCGCCCCCGGCACCAACCACAGCTCGAACCCGAACGCCATGGCCACCATGGAGGCCGGCAACACCGTCTACACCAACGTCGCCCTGACCGACGACAACGATGTGTGGTGGGAGGGCCTGGAGGGCACCCCGGACCATCTCATCGACTGGAAGGGCAACGACTGGTTCGAGCGCGAGTCCGAAACCCTGGCCGCGCACCCGAACTCGCGCTACTGCACCCCGATGTCGCAGTGCCCGACCCTGGCCCCCGAATGGGACGACCCGCAGGGCGTGCCGATCTCGGCCATCCTCTTCGGCGGTCGCCGCAAGACCACCATCCCGCTGGTGACCGAGTCCTTCGACTGGCAGCACGGCGTGTTCATGGGCGCCACCGTCGGCTCCGAGCAGACCGCCGCCGCCGAAGGCAAGGTCGGCACCGTGCGCCGCGACCCGATGGCCATGCTGCCGTTCATGGGCTACCACGTGGGTGACTACCTCAACCACTGGATCACCCTCGGCAAGAACGCCGACGCGCAGGCGCTGCCGAAGATCTTCTACGTCAACTGGTTCCGCCGCGGCGCCGACGGCCGCTTCCTGTGGCCCGGCTTCGGTGAGAACTCCCGGGTGCTGCAGTGGGTCGTCAACCGCATCGAGGGCACCGCGGGCGCGCAGGCCACCCCGATCGGCAATGTCCCGCACGCCGCCGACCTCGACCTCGAGGGCCTGGACGTGAGCGCCGCCGACGTCGACGAGGCGCTCGCGGTGAACGTCGAGGAATGGCAGCGCGAGATCCCGACCATTCAGGAATGGTTCGAGTTCATCGGCGACAAGCTGCCTTCCGGCCTGCGCGACGAGTTCGAGGCCCTCAAGGAGCGCCTGGGCTAGTCCGCCTCTCCGGGACTTCAGCGGGCGGCTTGGGAGCCGCTCGCCGAAGTGCACCCGCGCTGGCGGTCCGGTGCCAACCCGATTTCGGGCGTACCCGGGGAGTTACCCGCATCTCGCGAAATCAGTTGTACCGGATTCGAATTCAGCGAATGGCCCGCCCGCACCATTGGTGCGGGCGGGCCATTCGCATCGTCGGGGTGGGCCCGCCCGGTGCGGGCGTGCTCGGTGTCAGCTCCCCATGGGCATGAGAAGGGATTTGGTCTCGCAGTAGGCGTCCAGGCCCTCGGGGCCGTTCTCGCGGCCGATGCCGGAGGTCTTGTAGCCGCCGCGAAGGGGGCGCAGGCGTCGAAGGCGTACCAGTTGATGGCGTAGGTGCCGGTGCGGACCTTGGCGGCGACGGTCGCGCCGTGTTCGATGTCGGTGGTCCACACCGAGCCCGCGAGGCCGTAGTCGCTGTCGTTGGCGATGGCGATGGCCTCCGCCTCGGTGTCGTAGGGCAGGACCGACAGGACCGGGCCGAAGATCTCCTCGCGGGCGATGGTCATCGAGCTGTCGACGTCGGCGAAGACGGTGGGGCGGACGTACCAGCCGGGGAGGTCGGCGGGCCGGTCGCCGCCGCGGATCAGGCGCGCGCCCTCGTCCTTGCCCTTGGCGATGTAGCCCTCGACGCGTTCGCGCTGCTTCTCCGAGATCAGCGGGCCGAGCTGGGCGGCCGGGTCGTCGGGCAGGCCCAGCGGGAACAGATCGACCGCGGCGTCGAGGGCCTCGAGGATCTCCTCGTAGCGGCCGCGCGGGGCGAGGATGCGGGTCTGGGCAACGCAGGCCTGGCCGCTGTTCATCAGGCCGGAGAAGGCGAGCTTGGGCATGTCGGCAATGTCCATGTCGGGCAACAGGATCGCGGCCGACTTGCCGCCGAGCTCCAGCGAGCAGCGCTTGAGCTGGCCGCCCGCGATGGCGGCGATCTTGCGGCCCACGGCGGAGCTGCCGGTGAAGGTCACCTTGTCGACGCCGGGGTGCGAGACCAGGTATTCGGAGGCGTCGGCCTCGGCGGGCAGCACCGACAGCACGCCCTCGGGCAGGCCCGCCTCGGCGAAGATGTCGGCCAGCAGATTGGCCGCCAGCGGGGTCAGGGGCGCGGGCTTGAGCACCACGCTGCACCCGGCCAGCAGGGCGGGCGCGAGCTTGTTGACCGCCAGGGAGAGCGGCACGTTCCAGGCGATGACGGCGGCCACCACGCCGACCGGCTCGCGCGAGACGCGGGTGGTTCCGAACAGGCCGGTGCGAGTCTCGCTCCAGGGGAAGGACTTTCCGAGCCCGGCGTAGAAGTCGAGGGTGGCGCGGGCGGGCACGTAGTTGAGGGTGCTGGCGGCCATGGTGGGCGCGCCCATCTCGGCGGACAGGGCGGCCGCGAGATCTCCGGCCTTCTGGTCCAGCAGCGCGACCACCCGGGACAGCAGGGCGGCGCGCTCCTCGGGCGGGGTGGCGGGCCAGGGTCCGCTGTCGAAGGCCCGGCGTGCCGCGGCGACCGCGGCGTCGACGTCGGCGCGGGTGACGACGGGCACGCTGCCGACGGTTTCCAGGGTTGCGGGCGAGACGACGGGGAGGGTGTCGGGGCCGGCCGGTGCGGTCCAGTGGCCACCGATGAACAGACTCTGGTACTCCATGAGAACACGTTACAGTTTTGGGCCTTCGGCTGTCCGGGACATCGGGTGCGATCGTCCCGCTGACCGGGATCTTCTTTGAAAGTAGACTCCTCGGTTTCTAAGCCGCCCTGTTACCAGCGGGGTAAAACGTGATTCGAAATCTGAGTTGCCGGGCGGTGGCCTATGCTCGGCTCTGCACGCCTTTCTCCACCAATCCGGTCGGTTGCTATGTATTAGCTATACGAAAGGTAGACCCCGCGCATGACCGATGTCCGCATCGACGACTTCCTGCTCCGCGAGGTTCCCGAGGCTGATTCGCCCCGTATCGGCACCCCGATGCAGCGGGCCGCCAATCAGTTGCAGCGGGTGCTGCCGCACGGCTGGCGGGTCGAGGTGGTCGAGGCGACCTATCCCACGGTGCGCAACGGTCAGCCGGTGTTGCGACTCCTGCTTCCCGAGGACTGACCGCCGTCGGATGCGCAGGGCCGCAGGCGATTCCGCATACCTGTGGCTAATCGGCAGCACCTCGAAAGAACGAATTCCGACCTGTCGGTTCGCTTTTCACCGAACGCACTATTGCATTCGACGGCCGCAGCGAGCATGCTTTATAGCTACCGTGGATAGATCGCTCGAAACATGAACCGTTACCGCACAGGGGAGTCCGAGTCATGGCGGTGCAAGTGGTCGATAGGTCGCGGATGACGAGTGATCTCACTCCGCATCAGGCGAAAAGCGTCGGCGCAGGCGGCTGGGTGGTGTCGTTCCTGCCGGGCCGGACCCTCACCCTCGAACAGGCCACCGCCGCGCTACAGGCCGCCGAGGCGGTTGCCGCGGTGAATGCCCTGGCCGGTCAGGTCGGGCTGACCGCGATGGAGACCGTCGGACTGGCTATCCAGGAGTCACCGTGGGGCGAACCCGAGCCCTGCACCGCCCTGAGCCGCGTCTTCCGGCGTCGCTTCGCCACCCGCTGAGCGGGCCCGCTTGGTGGCCACCACCACCAGATTGCTGACCAGCAGCTCGCGCAGCCCCGGCACCCGCACCAGCCACCAGGCCCAGCGTGGGTGATAGCGCGGGAACACCGCGAGCACCTCGACATCGTCCGGGGTTTCGCGGGCCCAGCGGATGCCCGCCGCCGCCCGCACCGCGAAAAGCGAACGGCCGAAACGGTTCTTGGGCTCGCGCCCGTGCTTGCGCCGATACCGCCGCGCCGCGTACTCCCCGCCCAGGTAGTGCCAGGGCCCGGTCTCGTGACCGCCGAACGGCCCCAGCCACACGGTGTACGAAAAGACCATCAGCCCACCGGGTTTGGTGACCCGCAGCATCTCCTCGGCCATCACCCACGGCTGCGGCACGTGCTCGGCCACATTCGAGGAGATACAGATCTCCACCGCGTCGTCCCGGAACGGCAGCGCCATCCCCGACCCGCGCACCGCGCCCGTCACCCGCAATCCGGCCGCGTGCATCTCCGACGGATCCGGCTCGACCGGCAGATACCGCGCCCCGGCCCGCCCGAACTCGTCCGCGAAATACCCCGGGCCCCCACCCACATCCAGCACGATCGTCCCGCGCAGCGATGTTCCGGTCAGATCCCGATAGAAGTCGCCCACCAGCTCCGCGGTATCGGTGGCCACCCCGCCGTAGAAAACAGCGGGATCGGTCTGCTCGAACCGGAAACTACCCAGCAGCCGTAGCGATCGGCGCAGCGTCGCCCGGCGGGCGAATCGCGGGCGCCGCCCGCCACGGCGCATACGGGTTCGCTCAGCTCGAAGCACGGCGGCCAGTCTCGCACAGTCGAGTCGGCGTACGCCGCGTGCCTTCGAAACGGGACGACTGGTTTCGTGAGGCGGGGTAACTCACCGGGAACCCCCGAAATCGGGTTGGCAATCGACCGCCGGCACGGATGCATGCCGGTGAGCGGCTCCCGAGCCGCCCGCTGAAGTCCCGGGGAGGCGGGGGAGCCTATATGGTGGAGCCCATTGTCTGTCCACCCGACCGTGACCCCTGGAGATTTCCCCGTGCGTGAAGTGCTGCTGCTGTGCTGGCGCGACACCGGGCATCCGCAGGGCGGCGGGAGCGAGCGGTATCTGGAGCAGGTCGGGGCGCAGCTGGCGGCCCGGGGTGTGAAGGTGACGCTGCGGACCGCGGGGTATCCGGGGGCGGCCCGGCGGGAGTCGGTGAACGGCATCGAGATCAGTCGCGGGGGCGGGCGGTTCACGGTGTATCCGCGGGCGCTGGCGGCCATCGCGCTCGGGCGGTGGGGGATCGGTCCGCTCAAGGGGGTGCGGCCGGACGCGGTGATCGACACCCAGAACGGCATTCCCTTCTTCGCGCGCGCCGCGACGAACGCGCCGACCGTCGTGCTGGTGCATCACGGGCATCGGGAGCAGTGGCCGGTGGCGGGGCGGATGGTCGGCCGGATCGGGTGGTGGATCGAATCGCGGCTCTCGCCGCGGGTGCACCGGCGCGATCAGTATCTGACCGTCTCGCTGCCCTCGGCCGAGGAGCTGACCGCGCTCGGCGTGGCCGGGACGCGAATCGCGGTGGTGCGCAATGGCGCCGAGCCGATCCCGGCGCGGGTGCCCGCCGGTGACGACGGCACCCGGACCGCGCACCCGAGCATCGTGGTGCTGTCGCGGCTGGTGCCGCACAAGCAGATCGAGGACGCCATGGCCGTGGTGGCCGGGCTGCGCGGGCGGATTCCGGGACTGCGCCTGGATGTGATCGGCGGCGGCTGGTGGGACGGCAATCTGCGGGCCCACGCCGCCGAGCTCGGCATCGCCGACGCCGTCACCTTCCACGGCCATGTCGACGAGGACGAGAAGCATCGGCTGCTGGCGCGCGCCTGGGTGCACGTGCTGCCCTCGCGCAAGGAGGGCTGGGGGCTCGCGGTCATCGAGGCGGCCCAGCACGGGGTGCCGACGGTCGGGTACCGCAGCTCGCGCGGGCTCACCGACTCCATCGTGGACGGGGTGACCGGGCAGCTGGTCGACGATGCCGCCCAGCTGACCGAGGTGGTCGGCGAGCTGCTCGGCAATCACGAGGCGCGCACGGTGCTCGGTGAGAAGGCGCGGGCCCGGGCGCGCGAATTCTCCTGGGAGCAAACCGGAAACGGCGTCTACGAGGTGCTGTCCGCGGTGACCCGCGGGGAACGGGTCAGCGGCCTGATCGCGCCCGCGCGGGTCTGAATCCGCCACGAAGAGAGCGTGATCCGCCGCAAAGCGAGCGCGCGAGCCTACCGCGGTTCATAGTCTTGATGAATGTGGATCATCGTCGTCATCGCGCTCGTCAGCATCGTCGTGATCGGGGTCGGATTCGCGCTCGGCTTCCCCAAGGATTGAGCGCCGCCCCGAAATCGTTGCCGCGGTGAGCAATCCGCCGACCAGCAGGACCGCCCACAGCAGGTGCGCGGCCCCGGACACCTGACGGCTCTCGGGCGAGGCGTCATTGGTGGCGATATCCCCCGGCACCCGATAGAGCTGCAGATCCGAGTCACTGTAAACCGGATCCAGCTGCGCCAGTGTAGCTTTCGACTCCCCGAGCGGCCCCGGAGTCCGGCCCTCGACCAGCACCCATCCCACCCCGAGATCGGCCAGCTTCTCGGCGGTCGTCCCCCGCGACAGCGCCTTCTCCACCCGTCGAGCCCGCTGCCCCTCCCCGGCGACCACCCCACCCCGGACCGGAAGCTCCCCCGTCTGCAACACATCCCGCCGCAGCATCCGCGGCGCCGGATCCAGCACCGGCGCGTCCCCCGAATACCCGAACTTCCGGAACATCCCACCCGGCAACACCGCGACATCCCCGGTCCCATCGACCAGGGCGGCCACCCGCTCCCACCCCGCCGGATAGTGCACCGGCCGCAGCGCCCCACCCACACCCCAGGCGAGATCGGGCAGCGCGAGCAGGATGAGCCCGATGAGAAGAGCTGCGGCACCGGCCATCCGGGTCCGCCCCGATCCGGCCGCCGGGGTCCCGATGGTCGTGGCCCCGGCGGCGATGGCAGTCGCGGTATCCGTGTCCGTGGTGGTCGCGGCGGCCATTGTCGCGGTGGCCCGCGCATCGGCCGTCACGCGGTTGTTTCCCGCCATCGCCGAGACCCAGCGCGCGACCGTCCGGCATCCGGCCGCCGCGCACAGCGCGTACGCGGGCACCGCGAGCGCCGCATACTTCTGTGTATCGCGCAGCAGCCCGGCCCCCGGCACCCGGGTCACGAGGAACTCGCCCGCCGCCAGTCCCCACCCGGTCGCCCCGAGCGCGGGCAACACCACGGCCGCGACCGCCAGCCAGACCAGTCGCCGCCGCACCGTCCGCGCGGTCCGACTCCCGGTGGCCCGACCGATTCGGCCGCCATCCGAGCTCGATTCGTCGCGGTCCGCGCCCGCGGCGGGTTCGCTGCGATCGGAGCCGGAGAGGTTGTTCCCGGGCGCACCCGAGGCGCCGGGGCCAAGTACCGCGCGCAGGCCGGTCGCGACCACGGCCAGCAGCAATATCGTTCCGACCAGTGCGAAGAAGGTCGTGCGCGAGTCGGGTACCGCGGTGCTGTTCCAGATGCCGCCGAGACCGGCCAGGCTTCCCAGGGTCCCGAGCCAGGGTTCGGCGCGGGCCGCGAAGGCGGCGACACCGGCCGGGTCGGAGGGGGCGGCGCCCGAGCTGGACAGGGCGGTGGCGGTCAGCCAGGGGGCCGCCGAGAGGATCCAGAGGGCCACTGTCGCAGGGAGATTGCGCTTGCCGACCAGGATGATCGCGACAAGGCCCGCCAGCAGCGAGCCCGTCGGGGTGAGGCCCGCGACGGCCAGGCAGCCGGTGAGCGCGGCCCAGGTACCGAGGGTGCCGGACGGGGGCGCCTCGCGTAATCGGGCGCACAGCAGGGCGATCCAGGGGAGGGCGGCGTAGCCGGTGAGCAGGCTCCAATGGCCCTGGAGCAGGCGCTCGGCCACGTACGGGTTCCAGACGGTCACGGTGGCGGCGACGAGTTGCGGGGCGAGGGACGCCCGCAGCAGGTCCCGCGCCAGCGCCGCCGCACCCCAGCCCCCCAGCCAAAGGGCCGCCAGCACAATCGCTTTGACGATGATTCCGCCGTCTACGACCGGTGACAACGTGGCGATCAGCGCGTCCTGCGGCACCGCGCGGGGCGCGGCGTCGCCGAGGCCGAGGGCGGAGTCGGTGAGATAGGAGCGCGGTGTGCTGACCGCGTCACGCAGCAGCAGGTAGCCCGGGCCGAGCAAGGGACCCAGCACGATCGCCGCCAGCAGCAGGCTGTACCCGGCCGGTATCAGCCCGCGCCACTCCCGGCCCTTCGCCTTCACACCCGGCACCCTACGTTCCGTTCGCCCCGAGATCGGGGACCGGCGAACGGTTCTCCGCGCCGTCGCGTGCCGCGCGCAGGGCCAGGCCCGTGATGACCAGCGTGGTCACCGCCGCGGTCGCGGTGGCGATGACGATGAGCGACAGCACCGAGTGCGCGCGGGTCAGCATGACCGCCACCCCCACGCCCAGGCCGAGCCAGGTGATCGCCGCGGGTGCCGTTCGATCCGCCGCGATCGCCGACAGCAGCACCGCCTGCAGCACGGCCAGCAGCGCGCCCTCCAGCGCGAACAGCCATAGCAGCCCTTCGATCGGCGCGTAATCCTTTCCGGCGAACAGCGGCGCCAGCGGCGCCGCCACCGCCGCCCCGAGCACCGTGACCGCGCCGATCCCGACCAGCACGGCCAGGGCCGAGCGCATGGCGCGCGCGGAATGCTGCGGCTGCGCCATGCGCGGGTACAGCACCACCCCCACCGCCTGCGGCAGCCAGAACGCGATCTTGGCGGCGATCGCCCCCAGCGCGTACCGCCCGGCGTCGTTCTCGTCCAGCACGATTCGCGACACCAGCAGATCCGCCGCCGACAGCGCTGTCAACGCCGCCTGCACCTGCACCGCCCGGAACACCGCGCCCACCCCGAGGCCCCAGCCGTCGGCGCGCTCCGTCCGGGTCCGGTCGACGGTCATCCGGGCACGTGGGCCGGTCGAGAGCTGTTCGGCGACCGCGGGACTCGGGCCGCCCGCCCCGATGGGTCCGGCCGCCGGGCCGGGCAGTCCGGCTTCGGTCGAAACCTGTTCGGCCGCAGCGGCGGTCGTGTACGACGGGTGAGTCGAGGGCGCGGTGGCCGCGATGCGGCGGGCAGCGGCGGCGGCCAGCGCCGCACCGGCCGCGCCCGCCCACAGCGCGGGCGCGGCCCCGGCGCCGCAGGCCAGCAGGATCACCGCGGGCGTTATCCGGATGATCGCGGCCCCGCCGAGCACCGTCGCCAGTTCTCGGAATCGGCTGCGGCCCTGGAGAATTCCCTGCTCGCCCGCCAGCAGCACCAGCATCGGCGCGGAGCACAGCGCTCCCGCCGCGGCCGCGAAGCCCACCTTCAGCACGGCGGCGACCACGGGTACCAGCACCAGCGCGGCCGCTGTCACCAGGCCCGCGCAGCGCAGCGTCAATCCGCGCGCCGCCGCGACCGGCGCACCCCGCACGACTTCGCGCGCCACCACGTTCTGCAGCGCCAGCGCGGGCACCGCGCACAACATCTGCACGGCCAGCAGACTCGCGAACGAGCTGTACCCGCCCACCCCCAGCCACCGACTGGCCAGCAGCTGCAGCAGGTACCCCGCCACATTCGCCGTCATCGCCCCCGCCGTCACCAAGGTCAGGTCCTTGACCACGGGCAGACGGCGTACAGCAGACACCCCCGCAATGCTGCCATCCATCGGCCCCGCACCCCCGCCCACCCCTCGCCCCCGTCCGCCGCACGGCTCGGCCCGCGTTGTGAGGCTCCGTGGCAACCGCCGCGAAAACGACTGCGGCCCAGCATCTCCGGGAGATGCTGGGCCGCGTGGGGAACGGGAGCCGCTAGGGCTTGTTCATGTCGATCTGCTGGGTCGGCGGGTCGAAGCTGCCGCCGCCGGCCGGGGCGGGGGCGGCGCGGCGGACCACGGTGGGGCCGTTGCCGTCCTTGCCCAGGAAGCCGAGCAGCAGGCCCGCGATCAGCGCGACCAGGCCGAGGACACCCAGGATGATCGGGAGGATGCGGCCGTACAGGGCCAGCTTGTCGATATTGTCCTTGGCGACCTTGATCTGCGACTCGATGGTGTTCTCGTCGAAGACCAGGGTCGACTTCAGGGCGGTCACCTCGGGCTTGTCACCGCTGCGGGCGTAGTACAGGTGAATCTGCTCCTGGCCCTTGATGACCGTGCCGGTGTCCGGCTCGACCCACAGGTCGCGGACATTGGTGTAGAAGCGCGTCATGGTGACATCGCCGTCGCCCTCCAGGCCCCACTTGGCGGCGGGCAGGCTGAGCTTGTTGGTCGGCGAGTTGGCGACGGTGGAGAGATCGGTGACCGGGACCGACATCGAGAAGTGGTAGACCTTCAGGTTGTTGATCTCGGTCTCGTCGACGTAGTTGATGTCGAAGGTCTTGCGCGCGTTCAGATCGAAGTACGGGTAGGTCTTCTTGTCCGTCCCGATGGGGAAGCGGTACTGGAGACCGGTGTGCTGCACCGGGTCCATGACGGCGTCGCCCTTCTTGTCGACCGTCACGGCGATGGCGCCATTGGGGCCGCCGTCCACCGAGTCCACCGGCTCACCGGTCTTGCGGTCGATGGTGACCCGGTCGATGGTCGCGGTGAGCAGGCCGGTGTCGCCCTGCTTGTCGGTGCGCCGCAGGGTCTGACCGGCCTGAACCGTCATCTCCGAAGCATTGGCGGGGTTTTCGACGGTGAGGAAGCGCTGCGAGACGAGCGGAACGTTCTGGTCCACCTTCGCCGAACCGGTGGGCGAGGTCAGCGACTTGGCGTCGAGGACTTCACTCGGCACCCCGGTCTGCGGGTTGGTCGCGACGGTCGTGATCTCCAGGTCCAGCGGGGTCTTCGCGAGGCGGCTCACCGTATAGGTGGGGATCATGATCGCGGCGACGAGCAGCATCGCACCGATTCCCACGAGTACGCAGGCCACCGTCCTTCGGGTACCGGCACTGAGTGCCATGCAGGTTCTCCTCGTCGTCGAACACGTGTTTCTTCGGTCCTGCGGTCGCCGCGCAGCACTCGTGAGCCCAGACACTAACAGTCCGAGCGGTCGCAGAGTGCGGCCGAGGCAGGAAAACACCCCGAAACCGCCCCAAGTCAAATGGCGGGTACTCACACAAAAGCCGACAGGGCACACTGGTTCCCGATGACGACCGTGACCCTGAATCCCGAGGTGACCTCGACCCCGGTCCGTCTGGGTCGATTCGTCCCGGCGCTCGAGGGCATGCGTGCCCTGGCCGCACTGGGGGTGGTGCTCACCCACGTGGCCTTCCAAACTGGCGCAACCGGTCAACCGGTACTGGGCCGGGTGTGGGAGCGATTCGATATGGCGGTGGCGGTTTTCTTCGCGCTGTCGGGGTTCCTGCTGTGGCGGCCGCATGCCGCGGCGGCTCACGGGCGCGGGACCGCGCCGAGTGCCGGACGGTATCTGCTGCATCGCGCGGCCCGCATCCTGCCCGCCTACTGGGTGGTCGTCGCCGCGGTGCTGATCCTGCTGCCGAATGCCGCGCACACCGCCGGGCCGCGGGTCTGGCTCTCGAATCTGGCTCTGCTGCAGGTTTTCGTGCCGTTCACCCTGACCGACGGGCTCACCCAGATGTGGAGCCTCTCGGTGGAAGTGGCCTTCTACCTTGTCCTTCCACTCTTGGCATTCGGTCTGATGTGGTTGCGCGGGCGGCGGGCGCGGTGGCGGGTTGCGGTGGTGCTGGGCCTCGGGCTGCTGTGCCTGAGCTGGAACCTTCTGCCCGTGCCCACGCCGGAGGGCATCCACGCCGACAACTGGCTGCCCGGGTATCTGCCGTGGTTCACGGTGGGCATGCTGCTGGCCGAACTCGCCGACCTGCCCGCCCCGCGCTGGCGGCGATACGCCGGAAACGCCTGGCTGATGTGGCCTTCGGCGCTGACGGCCATGCTGCTCGCCGCCACCGATCTGGCCGGGCCGCCGGGCCTGACGCACGGTCGGCCGTGGCAGTACGTCACGAAGATGGCATTGGGCGCGATCATCGGATTCGGGCTGCTCGCGCCGCTGGTACTGCGGCCGGAACGACGGCACCGGCTGCTCGCCGGGCCGGTGGCGGCGACGCTCGGGCGGTGGTCCTACGGCATCTTCATCTGGCATCTGGCGGTGCTGTCGATCATCTTCCCGGTGTTCGGCATCGTGCCGTTCCGCGGGCATTTCGTCATCGTCTACCTGCTGACGGTCGCGTTCACGCTGCCGTTGGCGGCCGCCAGCTACGCGCTCGTCGAGGAACCGGTCCGGAAATGGACGCGTCGCCGCTTCGGCTGAGCGAGACGGTGATTCAGCGGCGTTGCGGCAGCGCCGCGACACCGACCGCGATCACCGCGACCAGGGCCGGGAGCTGCACCCACAGCGATCCGCCGACATAGCCCTCGAGGGAACGCCACGGACCGGTCGACAGCGCCGCCGCGCAGATCGCGGTGCCGCCGCCCGCGAGCGCGACCAGCACCCGCGACCACCGGCGCGACCGAATATGGTCCACCAGCAGCATGATTCCGGTGATCGCCAGCGCGATCGGTCCGGCAATGAGCCCGGCCCCGGCCGTCAACCCCAGCCCGGCGACCGTGCGACTACGCCACGCGCGCGGCGCCGGACCATCATCGCGAACGGGTGACCGCGCGCCCCGGAAGGCCAGCACCGCAAGTGGAATCAGCAGCAGCAGGCCGCCGAAGATGGCCAGGCGATACCACCGGTCGGTGGGGAACGCGACGGTGATCGGTCCCTTCGTTCCCGGCGGCACCAGCCACGCCTGCTGCCAGCCATTGATCACCAGCGGCTTCAGCTCGGTGCCGTCGGCGGTCTTCGCCTGCCAGCCGACATTGGTGCTCAGCGGCAGCACCAGCACCTGCGTGCCGGTCGTGCCGTTCGGGTCGGCCACCGGCGGCAGCGCCGGGGTGCGGTCGAGGCGCAGCTCGTCGACGGTGAACAGCTCCGTCGGTGCGACCGCGACATCCACTCGCCCGGCGGGCAATTCGACACCCGTGTCCGCCGAGGCACCGGCATCGGCCTCGCACACCTGCGCGGACAGCGGTGTGCCGGAGAGCAATTCGGCGGCCGTGCCGGTGACCGTGGTGTGCAGGGTGCGGCCCGCGGCGGCGATGGTGGGCCCGTGCGCGCAGTCGATGGTGATGAGCCGGTTCGGGTCGGCGGGAGCCGGGTAGTCGGGGCCGAGCACGTTCACCTCGGCCAGCCCGGGCGGCTGTTCCTGTGCGAAACCCAGTGCGGTGCGGTCGAGTACGGGATCCCAGGTCTGAATGCTGACCTCGATGCGGTCGGTGACATAGGGATGCAGGTCCACGCGGCTGATCGCACCGGAGTCCGGATTCACCTCGCGTACCTGCGGACCGTCACCGAGGTTCACCGATATCGAGGTGGGGTGGGCGGGCAGATCGCCCCGCGCGGGCGTCACCTCCAGCCCGGTCACCAGGGTCGGCGCGGGCAGTTCGATGGTGAGTGTGGGTTTCGCGCCCGCCGGATTGCGCACGCTGGTCTCCGGGGCGGTCCAGCTGGTGCGCGGGTCGCCGTCGGTGGCGGCCAGGGCGGAGCCGCGCGGGTCGGCGACATCGGCCTGCCCGCGGGCGATGGGGCGGTCCGGGTCGGTGAGCAGGGCCTGTAAGGCCGGGCCCGGCCGGGTGTGCACGATCAGGTCCGGTGTCACGGTGAGGGTCTGCCGGACCTGGAGGGTGCGTTCGAACAGGCCCGGTTCCTCGGCGGCCAAGGCCAGGCCCTTGCTGCAGCGCACGCGGTCGGGGGAGTCGAAACAGGCGCTGCGGCCCGGGAATTCCTGGCCCAGGTCCCAGCCGCGCACCGGGACGCCCGCCGGGGTGGGCGGCAGCACGGTGCGGTGGCGGATGTCCACGGTCACCGGGTTCTCGCGGTCGGCGTAGTCGTCCAGGCTCAGTTCGCTGATCCCGAATTGCCCACCTGCGCTGCCGTTCTCGGTATTGATCGCGGTGATCTTGATCCAGTCGGTGCGGCCCGGCGGCAGCGAGATCGACACCGGCACCCCGGGTTCGGTGATGCGGGCGGCCATGGTGCCCTTGGCGGTCTCGACCTCCACCCACTTCACCGGGCTGCCGATGGCGGCCGGGCTGGTGGTCAGGCGCAGCACCGCGGTGCTGACCGGCTTGTCGAGATCCAGCCGAAGCCATTGGCCGACGGCGTGTTCGGCGCCATTGGAGATCCAGGCGGTGGCCGGGTCGCCGTCCACCACGGCCGCGGTCGAGCTGCCGGGCGCGGCCCCGCCGAGCTGGGTGGCGTCACCGGCGGCACTGGAGGCGGTGATGGTCGCCCCGGACCATTCGCCCTCCACCAATTGCGCGCCGTACACCGGATAGTCGGGGACCAGATTGTGGGTGCGCCGGGCGTCACCGGGCGCGCGCAGGGCCGAGTTGTGGTTGTCGACGCGCCCGAAGTCGGATTCCCGGTCCATGGGGGTGTCGGTGACGGTGACGCCGTCCATCGGCACTCCGGCCGTCGCGGCGTCCGAGGCCAGCAGGGTCGGCCCGGTCGGGGTCGCGGGATTGCGCCGCAACCGTTCCACGACCTCCGGCCCGCCCTGCACGACCGGGAGGCTGTCCAATGGCACGGTGAACGCGCCCGGGAACGAACTCGGCGCACCGACGCCGCTGCGCACGTCGGTGGGCTTACCCGGGGTGGTCGCCTCGACGCGATAGATCTCGATCGCCGGGTAGTCCGGTCGCAGATCCCCGTCCGCCACCAGGCCTTCCACTCGGCCCGTCTCCACCGGATCCCCGAACTCGGTGACCTTCTTCAATCCCGGCGACCCCTCGATCGCGCGATGCGCCAGCATCGGCCGCGTGGAGCGGGAGGTCTCCGGGTCCAGATCGTTGCGCAACACCAGGATTCCGATGCCCTGCCCGGCCAGCGTGGCCGCCAGGCCCGCCGACGGCCGCCCATCGGCAATGAGCCGCTGCACCGAGTCCATGGCGCGGATCGCGCCGGGCGGGTTGAGCGGCACCGCGTCTCGCACCGCCCACGGTGTGCTCGCCAGGGCTTGCAAGGGCTCGTCTCGGGTCAGACCCCACACCTGACTGCCGAACGGTGCGCCCGGCACGATCAGGGCGCGGGTGTCGGAGGCGTTGTGCGCCAGCCAATCCGCGGTCTGCTGCCAGTATCCCGGCACGTGGTCGTAGCTGCCGCGCGGTGCCAGCTTCCCGGTCCAGGCCAGCGAGGTGGACAGGGTCAGCGCGGTCAGGATGAGCGCGCCCACCGCCACCATCCGATCCCGTTCCGGATGCGCGAAGGCATTGCGCCACACCGGCATCGGCACCGAGGCGGGCAGCGGCACCCGGCTCAGCAGCTGCGCCAGGCCCAGCACCAGCGGCAACCGGATGAGCGGCTCCAGCTTGTGCACATTGCGCAGCGGCGCGCCGCCGGAGTCCAGGAACACCCGCACCTGCTCGGCGAACGGACCGCCCAGCTCACCCGCGTAACCCGCGCAGATGCCGACCAATCCGACGATCAGGATGAGAGCGAGGCGGCCGCGATTCGGCATGGACCGCAGGGCCAGCCCGGCCATTCCGGCCGCCGCCAGCAGCCCGGTGGCCAGCACCGCGGCGGGCTGGGTCACCAGTACCGCGCCCGCGATGCGCTCGGGGGACACGAACGGCGTCCAGCTGTCGGTGCCGCGCAGCACCTCGCCGAGCGAGGCCCACTGCGTCGTCACCCCGGCCGACTCGATGTAGTCCAGGAACGGCGGACTCACCTTGCCCAGCAACAGCAGTGGCACCACCCACCAGAAGGTGCCCAGCGCCAGCAGCGGAATCCAGGCCCGGGTGAATCGCCACCAGGTGCGATTCGGTTTGTACGAGATCCACCACAGCGCCGCGGGCAGGAAGGCGGCGGCCGTGGCCACCGCGTTCACCGAACCCATGAGCGCCAGCGCGAGCGCACTGCCCGCGGGCGTCGCCATACCGCGGCGCGCGGGCCGGTCCGGGCCGCTCTTCATGGCCACCCCGAGCGCGGCGGGTGCGAGCAACACCCAGGGCGCGAGCATCATCGGCAGCGTCTCGGACGAGATCGACCCGAGCGTGGTGAGCACCCGCGGCGACAACGCGAACGCGACCGCCGCGATCACCCGCGACCCGCGGCTGCCGATGCCCAGGGTCTCGCAGAGCCGGACGATGCCCCAGAATCCGGCCAGTAACAGCAGCGCCCACCAGATGCGCTGGGTCACCCAGCCCGGCAGGCCGAGGATGTGCCCGAGCGAGAAGAACGCGCCGTGCGGGAAGAAGTACCCGTAGGCCTGGTTCTGGACCTGCCCCATCGGGGCCTGACTGCTCCACAGATGCGAAGCGCGCGAAAGAAACCCGAGCGGATTCTGCGCCAGATCGTATTTCGTATCCGCGACGGTCTGCCCGGGCGCCTGCAGAAAGGTCAGCAGGAATGCGGCGAGCACACTGCCGAGCAGCCAGCGGCGGCCCAGCGGTGCGGTGTTCGGCGACCGGTCCTCGCCCGGACCGGTTGCGGGAGACTGTGAGTCTTCGGGTTGGCCTGGTTCGGAGGTCAGCCGATCAGCGCGAGCCGTACTCAACGTTGTTCAATAGCGACGAGGAGGCGTCGCCACTGCGGTCGATATCGGGCCGCTTGTCCTGCGAGGCCGCCATCGTGATGACCAGGACCGCCGCCAGCCCGACCAGGGCCCCACCGACAGCACTCGCTGCACCAGGAACGGCAAACTTCATCGCGGTACTCCCAACATCGGACGCATGCGTAACGGGAGCCAACGGCCCCGCCTCCCCGGCACTCTAGCGGACGGCTGGCTGCCGTCGCCCATCTCGTACCCGTTCATGCGTCGGGAACCGAAACTATTTTTGGGCGTCCCCGGCGAGTTACCCCGAACGTCACGAAATCAGTTGTCGCCTTGGCATACGGAAAACGCTGCGTTATTCCGGAATCGCGCAGTGCAGGCCGCCGAGGAAGGTGCGGAGTTTGGCGGTGGTTTCGTGGAGTTCGGTTTCGGGGTCGGAGGCCGCGACGATGCCGCCGCCGCCGAAGGCGCGGAGGGTGCGGGCGTCGGCGGCGAGTTCGGCGCAGCGGATGGCCACGTACCAGTTGCCGTCGCCGGTGGCGTCGCACCAGCCGACCGCGCCGCCGTAGAAGCCGCGGTCGCCTTCCAGGTCGGTGATGGCTTCGAGGGCCAGATCGGTCGGGGTGCCGCAGACGGCGGGGGTGGGGTGGAGCAGGACGGCCAGATCGAGGGCGGTGACGGCGGGGTCGCGGAGTTCGCCGCGGATGGGGGTGGCCAGGTGCCAGACCTCGGGGGTGGACAGCAACTCGGGGCCGTCGGGGATCGACAGTTCGGTGCAGAGCGGAGTCAGCAGCTCGCGGATCCAGTCGATGACGTAGGCGTGCTCTTCGCGATTCTTGGTGCTGGCCAGCAAATCTCGGGCACGGGCCGCGTCGGCGTCCGGATCGGCGAGCCGGGGCTCGGTGCCGGCCAGCGGGCGCAGGGTGACGGTGCGGCCGTGGCGGGCCACCAGGACCTCGGGCGTCGCGCCGAGCAGGGTGTCGCCCGGCCGACCGGCGGGGGACAGGTCCACGGCGTAGACGGCGGCGCGCGGATGCCGGGTCACCAGGTGCGCGGCGATCACCTCGGGCTCCAGCGGCGCGTCGGCGGTGGCCAGCAGCGAGCGTGCCGCGACCACCTTGCGCAATGGCTGCGCCGGATCGCCCAGCTGTTCGACGAGTTTCGTGACTCGCGCGACATGCTCTGCGGCACTGGGTATTTCGGAGACTACCCGGACTTCCGGCAGGTCGGGCAGCGCGGCGGGCCGCCACGGCCCGGCGGTGTGCGCGGCCTGCTCGGGCGCGACCAGGGCGGCCGGACGGCGCGGATCGAAGGCCAGCGCGCCGACGATCAGCTCGGCCGTGCCGGACCGCAGCGCGGCCCCGGCGGCCGCCGCCGAATCGAAGGCGGTCCGGGTGCCCGAGGTGCGGACGACGCCGTCCGGCGTCGCGAGCAGAAATCCGTCCATGATGCTTCGACCATAGACCCGCGCCCTGGCGGGCGGCCCCGGGGAGCGACGCATCTCTCACCCGGTCGCGCGGGTCTTGTCGGGTATCGCACTGCGGCACAGCATCTTTCCCGCAACCAGCGCCGTCAGTCGTGGGTCGCGGTGGGCGCGCGCCCCGGCGGCACCATGAGGACCGGCCGGTGGCAATGCTTGAGCACCGCGTCCGCGACGCTGGAATGCATGAGCGCGCGGATGCCGGTGGCCCCGCGGGTGCCCGCCACGATGATGTCCACATCCAGCTCGTCGGCCACCTCGACAATGGCGTTCCAGATGGTGGTGGTGCACTCCACGGTGCGCGCCTCGGCATTGAGACCGGCCAGTTTGGCCAGCCGCACACCCTCGGTATTGATATTCCGGGCGTCCACCAGGGCGACGTCCGCTATTTCGTCGTCGGTCATCCATTCGGGCTGCATCACCCCGGACAACCCCGACAATCGCGCGGCCTGGCGCACCATCGGCTCCCACGCGGTCAGCACCACGGCCCGATTCGCCGCCAGGAACCTTCCCGCGTATTCGACGGCCCGCCGGGCGTTCTCGGAACCGTCGTAGGCGATCAGCATCAAATCGCAGGCCATGACGAACCTCCTGGTAGGTACGCCTGTCTCCAATCCAGAGGCTACCCCGGAAACCGCCCGTCGAACCTGAACTCAGAGGTTCGCGGCCCGTCTCGTTCTGGACTGAGTGGAGCGGGGGAGCGAAGCGGAGGAGCGGAGGGAGGGAAGAACGAGACCTCCAGGGCCGCGAACCCTCCCGGAGCGAAGCGGAGGGCAATTGGACACAGCACGCCCTTCACATCGCAAGTTCTCCACAGTTCGCCAACGATTTACCCAAATCGGTGGTGGGAAGGGGGATGCGGGTTTTCACTGAAATTGTCGGCTCGCGACCCGTGTTCCGGGCTCGCGCCGACGATCGACATCGCCGTCGTTGGAGCTGGGCCCGAACGAGGGGTGGAATGTGCGGTTGGACGAGCTGACGACCCCGCAGGAGTGGGCACGTGTATACCGCTCCCTGTTCGGTCTCCCCTACGTGCACGTGACCACGCCGGGCTTCGTCGTGCTACCCCTGGTCGACACCATCGCCGCCTTGAACACGCCGGAAGTGTTGGGCGCCTTGATACTCGACGAATTGATCGGGCGCGGCGTGCCTGGTCCGGTGCTGGTGCGGGACAGGCCGCCGCGGCGCACCTTCCTCGCGGTCTTCGACGGCTATCCCTCCGACGAATGCCTGGAAGTGCTGGAGCGCAACAGCATCGACATCGGCCCGCATCGCAGCAATGTCATCCTGCCCACCGGATTCGGCCGCCACACCCACGAGGGTCGCTGGTGGGCCCGCGCACCCCAGCGCGAGGAATCCCTGCCCCTGCTCTCCGAGGTGGTCTCGGCCACCCAGTCGGTGCTGTGACCAGTCGGTGTCGTGACCATAGAGGTGCTGTGACCATAGAGGCGGCCTTCTTCGGCCATCACGAGGCCGATCCGCGCGCCCTGCTGTACTACGAGTGGTGTCAGCGCGCCGAATCCGGTTACCTGGTCGATGATTTCGCGGAGGAAGTGCGCGACCTGACGCACACCGAGCATCCGATCCCGGGCGCCTGCTGGCGATTACTGGACCGGGTCGCGCGGGCGCGGCGGCGGCCGGACTGGCCCTACACCGAGTGGATCGACGCACCGGAGAGCGGGAATCTGCCCGAGCTGGAACCGGATCCGCGCCCGCCGATCCCCGCAGCGGAGCTGCTGGACCGGATCCACGGCGGCTGGCTCGGCCGCTGCGCGGGCTGCACCCTCGGCAAGCCGCTGGAGAACGGCTTCGTCTGGACGCCGGAGTCCATCCGCGCGTACCTGGAGTCGCACGACGCCTACCCGCTGCGCGACTACGTCCCCGCGCCGGACCCGGTCCCGCCGGAGATCAGCAGCCGAAGAGATTGGCGCGCAGCCACTCTGGGCGGCATCGATGGTTGCCCGCGCGACGACGATATCGACTACACCATTCTCGGTCTGCACCTGCTGGAACGGCGCGGCCCGGCCTTCACCCCCGACGACGTGGCCGCCCTGTGGCTGGAGCGGATGCCGTTCCTGCAGACCTACACGGCAGAACGCGTGGCCTACCGCAATCTCATCGACGGCTTCGCCCCGCCCGACACCGCTTCCTTCCGCAATCCCTACCGGGAGTGGATTGGCGCGCTCATCCGCGCCGACATCCACGGCTACACCCACCCCGGCCACCCCCGCCGCGCGGCCGTCGCCGCGGCCCGCGACGCCTCGATTTCCCATGTGGGAAATGGCCTCTGGGCCGCGATGTGGGCGAGCGCCCTGGTCGCCGCCGCCTTCACCGCGCCCGATCCCGCCGCCGCCCTGGACACCGCCCACTCGGTGATCCCCGCCCGCTCGCGGCTGGCGGTGGCACTCGCGCAGGTGCGCGACGACCACCGCGGCGGCGCTTCCTGGGACACTGCGGTGGCCGCGATCCGCGCGCGCCACGGCCACTACGGCTGGGTGCACGCCATCGGCAACGCCTGCCTCATCACCGCCGGACTGCTCTGGGGCGCAGGTGATTTCACGAACACCATCGCCTTCACCGTCCAAGGCGGCTGGGACACCGACTCCAACGGCGCGACCGCGGGCTCGGTGGCGGGCGTCCTCACCGGCGCATCCGGCATCCCCGCCCACTGGACCGCCCCGTTCCACGACGCCGTCCGCAGCGCGGTCGCGGGCTACGGCGGCAGCCGCATTTCCGGCCTCGCCCGTCGTACCCGGAAGCTGCTCGGTTAGAACCCGATACGACAAGGGCGGTGCCGGTCCGTTCGGACCGGCACCGCCCCGCTTCGGCCTTTCAGGGGCGTAGCCCCGGCCTGCTAGCGCTCGACGATGGCGACGACGCCCTGGCCGCCCGCGCAGCAGATGGAGACCAGCGCGCGGCCGCCACCCTTCTCGGCCAGCTGCTTGGCGGTCGCGGCGATGATGCGACCGCCGGTGGCGGCGAACGGGTGGCCCGCGGCCAGTGAGGAACCGTTCACGTTCAGCTTGGAACGGTCGATCGGGCCGAGCGCGCCGTCCAGGCCCAGGCGCTCCTTGCAGTACTGGTCCGACTCCCACGCCTGCAGGGTGGCGAGCACCACGGAGGCGAAGGCCTCGTGGATCTCGTAGTAGTCGAAGTCCTGCAGCGTCAGGCCGTTACGGGCCAGCATGCGCGGCACCGCGTAGGTGGGGGCCATCAGCAGGCCGTCGGGGCCGTGGATGTAGTCCACCGCGGCGACCTCGGAGTCGACCAGGTAGGCCAGCGGGGAGAGGTTGCGCGCGGCCGCCCACTCCTCGGAGCCCAGCAGCACCGCGGACGCGCCGTCGGTGAGCGGGGTGGAGTTGCCCGCGGTCATGGTGGCGTCGCCCAGCTTGGTGCCGAAGACCGGCTTCAGGGTGGACAGCTTCTCGATGGTCGAGCCCGGACGCAGGTTGTCGTCGCGGGTCAGGCCCAGGAACGGGGTGACGAGGTCGTCCATGAAGCCGCGGTCGTAGGCGGCGGCCATGTTCTTGTGCGACAGGAAGGCCAGCTCGTCCTGCTCCTCGCGGGAGACGCCGAACTCCTTGGCGGTGATGGCGGCGTGCTCGCCCATCGAAAGGCCGGTGCGCGGTTCGGCATTGCGCGGGATCTCGATGCCGACCATGGACGGGCGCAGGCGGCCGACCAGCTTCACGTAGTCGGAGTTCTTCTTGGCGCGGTTGGCGTCGAGCATCCACTCGCGCATGCCCTCGCTCACGCCGATCGGCGCGTCGGAGGTGGTGTCGGTGCCGCCGCCGACGCCGTTCTCGATGCGGCCCAGGGCGATTCCGTCGGCCACGGTGACGATGGACTGCAGGCCGGTGCCGCAGGCCAGCTGCAGGTCGTGGGCCGCGGTGTAGGGCGAGAGGGTGGAGCCGAGCACGCTCTCGCGGATCATGCCGTGCTCGCCGACGCGCTTGAGCACCGCGCCGCCGACGACCATGCCCAGGCGCTCGCCCTGCAGGCCGAAGCGGGAGACCAGGCCGTTCAGGGCCGCGGTGAACATGTCCTGGTTGGAGGCGTGGGCGTAGCGGCCGTCGGAGCGAGCGAACGGAATGCGGTTACCGCCGAGGATGGCAACCGGGCGCGCCTGCTTGGTGGTCTTGGCCGCGGCCTTCGCCGAACGGGCTTTGGTGGTCACTCGAGTCTCCAGTGTCTCGTCGGTGGATTTTCCGGGACGGTTTCCCCGGCCGGCAGAGCCGGGGCGCGCACGTCAGTCGGTTTACTTTAAACTTACTCTGGAGTAAGTTCATTGTCGACACCGTACCCCGCATGTGTGCGCAAAACCCCATCGTGCAAAAGACGCCGTCGCGGGCCGAGACCAAGGAGAAGGTAGGAAACGTGGCTGCCAGCAAGAGCAAGGGCGCTCCCAACCTCTACGGATCTTTCGTTCACTCCGCCCCCGGCGCGTTCCTGGCCTCCAAGCTGGGCCTGCCGCAGCCGGAGACCCTGCGCCGCTACAAGCAGGGTGAGCCCGCGCTGCCCGGCCCGGTGCTGCTGGGCGGCAAGGGCCGCGCCGCCGACGCCGTGCGGAACCTGCTGGGCGACTACGCCTTCGTGGATTCGGTCACCCCCGGCGTGAAGTTCGGTGCGCTCGTGTTCGACGCCACCGGCATCAAGACCGTCGAAGAGCTCGAGCAGCTGTTCCAGTTCTTCCAGCCCGCCATGCGCAGCATCGCCGCTTCCGGCCGCGTGCTCGTCATCGGCACCACCCCGGAGCTGGCCGGCTCGGTCGACGGGCAGATCGCCCAGCGGGCGCTCGAGGGCTTCACCCGCTCGGTCGGCAAGGAGCTGCTGCGCGGCGCCACCTCCAACCTGGTCTACCTGCACCCCGAAGCCGCTTCCGCCGCAACGGGTCTGGAGTCCACCCTGCGCTTCGTGCTGTCGGGCAAGTCGGCCTTCGTCGACGGCCAGGTCTTCCGGGTCGGCAAGGACGACGCCGTCTCCCCCGCCTCCTGGGACAAGCCGCTGGAAGGCAAGGTCGCCGTGGTCACCGGCGCCGCCCGCGGCATCGGCGCGACCATCGCCGAGGTCTTCGCCCGCGACGGCGCGACCGTGATCGTGGCCGACATCCCGGCCGCCGGTGAGGCGCTCTCGGAGACCGCCAACAAGGTCGGCGCGACCGCGCTCGCCCTCGACGTCACCGCCCCCGACGCCGCCGAGAAGCTGGCCGAATTCGCCACCCAGCGATTCGGTGGCATCGACATCGTCGTCCACAACGCCGGCATCACCCGCGACAAGCTGCTCGCCAACATGGACGAGGGCCGCTGGAACTCGGTGCTCAACGTGAACCTGGCTGCGCCGCACCGCATTACCGAGGGCCTGGTCGCCCGCGGCGCGCTGCGCACCGGCGGCCGCGTCATCGACGTGTCCTCCATCGCCGGTATCGCGGGCAACCGCGGCCAGACCAACTACGGCGCGTCCAAGGCCGGCGTCATCGGCATGGTCAACGCCGAGGCCCCGAAGCTGGCCGAGCAGGGCATCACCATCAACGCGGTGGCCCCCGGCTTCATCGAGACCGCCATGACCGCCGCCATCCCGCTCGCCACCCGCGAGGGCGGCCGTCTGCTGTCCTCGCTGTTGCAGGGCGGCCAGACCGTGGACGTCGCCGAGACCATCGCCTACTTCGCCTCCCCGGCGTCGAACGCGGTGAACGGCAACATCGTTCGCGTCTGTGGCCAGGCCATGATCGGAGCATGATGACCCAGACCGTCAACCTCACCGAGGTGCCCCGCAACAGCGGCCTGTTCGTCAAGGCCGCGCTGGGCGCGCTGCCGGTTCCGGGTCTGTCCAACCGCAAGCCCACCCTGCCGGACCGCACCGTCCGCCTCGAGGGCTTCAAGGTCGACCCGGACCACCTCGCCGCCTACTGCCGGGCCACCGGCCTGCGCTTCGGTGATTCGCTGCCGCTGACCTACCCGTTCGTGCTCAGCTTCCCGCTGGCCATGCAACTGGTCGTGGCCCGCGACTTCCCGTTCGTGGCCGTCGGCGCGGTGCACGCGGAGAACGTCATCGAGCGCACCCGCGAGATCTCGGTGGCCGAGCCGCTGGACTTCGAGACCCACATCGAGAACCTGCGCGAGCACCCCAAGGGTCTGCTCGTGGACGCCATCACCGAGGTGAGCGTGGGCCGGGAACTGGTGTGGCGGCAGGTCACCACCTTCCTGCACCAGCAGCGCACCTCGCTCTCGGGCGGGCCCAAGCCCGAGCCCAAGCCGGACGAGGTGCCGCCGCCCCCGCTCAAGGCGCTGCGCGTCGATCAGAAGATGATCAACCGCTACGCCGCCGCCTCCGGCGACCACAACCCGATCCACACCTCGGCGCTGGGCGCCAAGGCCTTCGGCTTCCCCAAGCCGATCGCGCACGGGATGTGGTCCGCGGCCGCCGTGCTCGGCGCGCTCGAGGGCCGGATCCCCGGAAAGACCACCTACGCGGTCAAATTCGGCAAGCCGATCTTCCTGCCGTCCACCGTCAATCTGTACGCCGACCAGGTGTCCGGTGGCTGGGACATCTCCTTGAAGAACCCGAAGAAGGGCTACCCGCACCTGACCGCTACGCTGCGCTGAACGTGACGAGCGTGTCACCCAGGAATTCGGGTCGGATCCCCGCCTAGCGGAATCGGCCCGAACGGGGGTGAAGAGCCGCACATTGTTTCGCATACGGATGTCGCCACGCAGGGGTTTCTACATCCGGCCGAAACGGTGTGCGGCTCTTGTATTTCAGGAGCTGCCCGGACTTCAGCAGTCGCAGCCGCAATCGCAGCAGCCCCCGCAGTCGCAGCCGCCGCAATCACAATCGCCGCAATCGCAGCAGTCGCAGTCGCAGTCGCAACGATTGACCCACGCGTCCTTGCGCTGACCGCTGCACGGACGAGTATGCGTGGCACAGCAGGCATATCCGGTGCAGTACTGCGTGCAGATAATGCCCAGCCCCTCCAGCGGACCGGGTCCCTGAGACGGCGGCTGCCCGCCCGCTCCCAGTCCGGGCTGCGGCGTGAACGGCGCACCGGGCTGCCACGGCTGCTGACCGCGGGGTGCGGAGACACCCTCGAACACGCCCGGACGGGTTTCCGTCAGCGCGGTGATCGTGGCGGCCGGGGTCGAAGCGGTGCGGCAGGCGCGCGTCGTGCACGTGTGGGCGATGCCCGCGGTGCGGCCGAGTTCGCGGACCACGCCGCGCAGCGGATCGAGCAGGCTCCAGCGGATGGTGGCGGCCCGATCCAGCGCGACGCGGTGCAGGGCGGCCCGCAGCAGCGAATTCGATTCGGACACCAGCGCATGTGCCTGTTCCGGCGAGGTGCCGGTGGCCACCAGCGGGTTGAAACGGCCCCGGGCACGGTCGGCGTCGAGGTCCTCGAGGGCGTCAGCGAGGTGGGCGATGCGGCCGAAATGCCAACCGGCTTCGCGCAGGGCATCGGCGTTCTCGGGGCGGTCGGCCAGAATCGCGGTGTGCGCGAACAACTCCGCCGCGCAGAGCTGGGTGGGTCCGGTCAGCTCGTCGAGGGTGCTCCCGGGGGAATTCTCCAGCCGCAGCTGGGATTCGATCGCGGTGATGAGCGGTTCGACGTCCAGGCCGAGCGGAGCGGCGGCCGCTCGGGCTCGGGTGTGCCAGCGGGTGGAGACCCGGGTGAGGGGTCGGCGGGCCAGACGATGGGTCTCGCCGTCGTCGACGTGGTCGCGAATCTTGGCCGCGCCCAGCAGGAGTGAGGCCGTTGCCGCCAGCCGCAC
>NZ_BJWY01000016.1 GCF_007990715.1 Nocardia seriolae NBRC 15557
GTATTAACGTAGCAATGGGTCGGCAATGAGTCCGGCAATTGCCGGCCCACCCCTCCGCAGCCGCACTGAACCCCCTCCGGCTGCATCCCACCCGCAGTGCCGCCGGGATGCCTCATCATCCCGGCGGCACTGCCGTGTTTCGGCCTGCGGCACTGCCGCTTTCGTCCGCGCGGGCGTGGTCGTCGAACGCCCTAGCCGTGGCGGTACTCGATTCCGGCCGACTGGCCCGGCCGTTGATGATGCTCACCGAATGCCAGGCACGCGGTGTACCCCACGATGCCGAGGGTGAGCGCGGTGATGACGAGCGCCACGCAGACCGGCAGCACCGGCGCCACGATCCAGCCGAGCCCCCGGCGTGCGGGCCGCACCGCGGACTCCAGCCTGCGCAGCCGCAGATCGACCAGGTCCGTGGGCAGTCGCCCGCTGGTCCGATTGGTGCGGCCGGTCATGGCGGTCAGGGCCGAACGCACCGTGGCCGGACTCGTGGCGTCCGCGGCGTGGGCGTCCGCGTCGAGCTCGATGAGCGACTCGATCGCCCCCGGCGCGGCCGCGAAGAGCGGAACCCTCGGTGCGGCATGGGCGATGGCCCGGCTCGCACGCAACAGCTGGTGGTGCCGGCGTCGCAGATGCGCGTGTTCGTGCGCGATGACGGCGCGCCGCTGCTCGTCGCCGAGTCGCCGGGCGAGCCCGTCGCTGGCCACCACCAGGCCGGGCCGGCCGTCGAGGCTGTAGGCCAGCGGGCGGTCGTGCTCGAGCCAGATGACTTCTGTCGCCTCGATTTCCGTGCCGGTCAGCAACGCGAACGCCCGGTGCTTGCGCAGGGCCGCCGCGTGCGCTTGCCGCGCCCGGCGTGCCGCGCCGATCCAGCGGCCTGCCACGACCGCCGCGAGGCCCGCGCCGATCCCGGCCGCCCCGAGTGAAACCCAAGCGGGCAGACCGCATTCGATGGCGGACAGGCTGGGCGCGGCGCGCTCGGCCAGGTGCTCGGGCCGGGTCGGCTCGGCGAGGACGAGCAGCACGATCCCACCGACGCCGAAGACCACCGCGGCCGCCACCGAGGCCAGCCAGACAGTGATCGCCGACCCGGGCCGGAACGCGTGGTGCGTACGGTGCAGCACCGGCGGTCCCGCGAAACCCAGGACGACGGCGCACAGCAGGAACGCGCACGCGATGATCACCGGTCGGTGCCGCCTCCGTCCCGCAGTCCGCGATGCAGGGCCTCGGATTCGGTCTCGCTGGCGGTGCGGGCGAAGTGCAGCAGGACCGCCGCCGGGTCGTCGCTGTTGTCGACGAGTTCACGCAGGGCCCGCGCGGTCGCCTCGACCTGGCTGTGGGCGGGGCGATAGAGGTAGGCCCGGCGATGCTTGAGCCGGTCGACCCAGCTCTTCTCGTAGAGATGGGTGACGACGGTGAGGACGGTGGTGTAGGCGGGCTCGCCGGGTAGTCGTTCGACGAGGTCGCGCACGCTCAGGGCCTCGGTCGTACCCCAGAGCACGTTCATGACGCGTGCCTCCAGGGGACCCAATCCTTGCATGCGCCGACCTGCTCCTTCGTTGCTCGCTTCTCCCTACTATCCGCAATAGTACCGACGGCCCACTGCTCCCACGAAAAACTTGCCCTGCTCTCAGGCTCGGCTCATAAAAACTATGTTGCATAGTATTCGATCGAGATCGAACAGCGTCCTGAACTGGAAACGGTTGGGTGCCGGCCGGAAGTGCATGGTTGTCGGGGTCTCGGCCATTCGGCGCCGCACGCAGAACTCGCGCAGGTGAGGAACCGGAGGATCACCACTAATGGAAGTAGTTGCACCCGCAGACCTCGCGACCATCCCGCCGACCACGCTGGTGCGGCTGTGCGCGCTCGCCGCCGAAAGCGGCGTCGACGCGCGGCCGTGGTTCCAGGGCACCGGCGTCTCGGTCGCGGTTCTGGACGCGCCGCAGGCGCTGGTGTCCTATCGGCAGGCGACGACGGTCATCCGCCGCGCGCTGCGAGCCATGCCGGAGGCGCCGATCGGGCTGGCGATCGGATCGCGCGACGTGGCCGTCGGCTTCGGCATCGTCGGATTCGCGATGCGCTCCGCGCGCACCCTCGCCGACGCCCTGGCCATCGGGTTGGAGTGGCACCGGCTGACCGGCAGTCTGGTGGATGTCGCCCTCACCGAGCGTGGCGGCTCGCCCGCGATGCGGGTGCTCGAACGCGTGCCGGACCCGGAGCTCGTCCGCTTCTTCTGCGAGGAGGCGATGTCGGCGGTGGCGGCGTTCGGCCGCTCGCTGCTCGGCGAGGACATCGATCCCGTCCTGATCAGGCTGAGCTGCCCGGAGCCGGGTTACTCGGCCGAGTATCGGCGCTTCTTCCGCTGTCCGGTCGAGTTCGACTGCGCCGGAAACGAATTGGTCATTCCAGCCGGGCTGCTCGAGCGGGAGATCCCGACCCGCAGCGCGGCCAGCCTGACCATCGCGCTCGAGACCTGCCGCCGGATGCGCGGCGTGATCGATCCCCGGCCGGTCACCGTCAAGGCGGTGGAATCCATCCTCGGGGAGAACCTGCGCGTGGCCCCGACCATGGTGGAGGTCGCCGATCGGCTGTTCGTGACCGAGCGGACGCTGCGGCGGCAGTTGCAGGTCTCGGGGGAGTCGTTCACCGATATCCGCGATCGGGTCCGACGGCAGCGCGGCTCGCGCCTGGTGCGCGAGACCGGGATGACGATCGCGCGCATCGCGGCCGAAACCGGATTCGGCGATGCCCGTGAGTTCCGGCGCGCCTACATCAGATGGAACGGTGAGCCGCCGAGCCGGACCCGGACCGCCGCGCTGGGCCCGGCCGCCGAACCACGCGAACGGTGCGCGTCCGCGCCCGGCGTCGGCCCGGCAGATGAGCGCGGTCAGGCGCGATTAGTAGATCGAGGGTTCGAGTCCGGTGCGCTCGATCGCCTCCGGTCCGATCGCGTCCGGGCACTGGAGCAGTGCCAGCGGGATGTGCTCGGTACTCGTGCGCGGCTGCCCGGCGGTGTCGGCGATGGCCGCCGCCGTGTCGAGCAGATTCAGCAGCCGGGTGGAATAGGCCGGTCCGCGTTCGGCCGGGCGGAGATTCCCGAGCCGCATGCCCCGGTGCTCGCGATCCTCGACCGGCAGCAGATGCGCCCGGTGCCGCCCGCCCAGATGGGTGTGCACCTTGCCGGTGTCGACGGCGATCACGTCGGCGCGGTGCAGCAGCTCGGCGGGGACCCCGTCGTCGAAATGGTCTGTGCCGGGTACGAATACGGCCGCGGCCCCGGTGCGGTCGACCGCGCGGCGCAAGCGTTCGACCGGGTGATCGGTGTCGGGGCCGAAGACCAGCGTCTTGCAGAGGTCGTAACCGAGTCTCGACGCCAGGCTGCGGATTCGGCCTTCGTGCCATTGCTGGCGGATTCCGGCGACATCCCGCCGTAGATATCCGAGCGCGCGCGGTCTCGCCATCTGCACAACCTTCCGATGCGGTCCTGCCGTGGAGGTGCTGCGAACTGCGGTGGAGCTGTTGCGAACTGCCGTGGAGCTTTTCCGAACTGCGTTGGTGCCGTCGAGAACTGCGGTCGAGCCGACGCGGATTTCGGGTGGCTCCCCGCGAACTGCTAAGTGAGCCGGGCGATTTCGAAGCGCGGGGCGAGACAGGCACCCGCTACCGATTGGGAGCGGCGGATGACGGTGGCCCGGTCGAGGAATTCGTCGACCGGCACCGAGATCAGCGAGGTCCAGATGCCGCCGACACCGCGGCGGACGCCGTGCCGCCAGCCGTCGGCCTTGCGGGGCGGGTGGTGAAAGGCGCGTTCGGCCGCGCCGAGGAGCAGGCCGGACTGGCGATGGGTGAGGCCGATCCGGGGCGCGGCGATGATCCGGTCGTCGATGACCGCGACGGCGCCGAGGAGCAGGCCGGACTGGCGATGGGTGAGCCGCCTTCATGCTGCGCGTGCCGCCCATGGACGAGCAGATCGACCGGTTCGTCTACGGGCAGATCGGCCTGGCCAATGTGACCTGCTTCCTGTCCGACGTGCCGGCCGTCCTCGCGGTCTACTCGCTGCTGGTGTTCATCCAGCGGGTGCACGGCCGGGGCGGTTTCGGTGAAACCCGGCTGCTCGCAATCGGATTGGTGCTGATCGCGATGACGACGCTGTACCTGGCCGGCGCCGCGTCGCGGGTGCCGGCCGCGGCCATCGTCGCGGTCGATTCGATCGGCAGCGACGCCTACACCGCGGTCTTCTCCCTAACCCTGATCACCGCGGGCGTGCTGCTGCTGTTCACCGCGTTGCAGACCCGCGCCGATCCCGCCGCCGGTGAACGGCTGCGGAAATCCATGCTGGGACTCATCTTCGCCATCCTGGTCGCCCTGGTGTACCCGGTCGGGATGCTGATGATCGAGGTGGCGCTGAGCCATCACTACGCGTTCTGGCGCCGCAATATCTTCAATATCGCCTGGATCACCGCGGCTCCGGGCTGCGTGGCGCTGGCCGCGGCCGGAATGTGCGGGCTGGTCCGGGAATTGGGGCGATTTCGGTGAGGCCGCACCCGGGCGCTATGCCCAGCCAGGGTGCTACGCCCAGCCCGGGTGCGCGGACGGCTGGGTGACGGTGGCCCAGCGTTCGGCGATGCGGCGGCCCTGGAAGCGCCACAGGACGAAACCCTGGAAGGTCATGGGCCGGCCGGTGGTGCGATCGGTCCAGCGCCAGATATTGCGGCACATCACCCGATCGCCCTCGGCGAGCATGTCCACGATGGTGACGTGCAGGTCGGGCAGGGCCTCGTACATGCCGAGCATCATCTTCTCGTCGCCGATGAGGTCGGTGGGCTGACCACCGGGGCCGTCGTGGTCGAGGAAGTCCGGGGTCATATTGCGGTGGATGACCGCGGCATTGCGGCGATTGACGAATTCCTCGAAGTGGTCGGCGACGAACTGCTTCATGGACTCGAGGGAGAGGTCGGTGGGCACGAGTCGCCTCCTTTGGCGGCCGAACGACCTCTCCATGGTCCTCCGCCGGATACCGCCGCGTAAGCGATTGGGCGGCACCACGAGGCGATTGGGCGGCACCGCGTAAGCGATTGGGCGGCACCGGGTCAGAGGTTGGGCAGTCCCGGGTCAGAGATTGGCGGGGCGGACCACCATGACCGAGGAGGCACGCTTGCCGGACTCCTTCAGTAGCGCGACCGCCTGCCCGGCCGGATCGATGGCCGCGTAGACCCCTTGCAGACCAATCGGCTCCAGCCAGCGGCCGTTGCGCAGATCCCCGGCCTGGGCGTCGGTGATGTCGCGAACTGGGAACGCGGCACGCACGGCCGCGTCGATATCCAGGCTCAGCATCGGCTCGTCCGCCGCGGCGGACGCGGCCAGCTGATCCAGGGTGCGGGCGTGCTCGAGGGTGAACGGGCCGACCCGGGTGCGGCGCAGCGCCGTGAGATGCCCGCCGACGCCGAGCTTCTCACCGAGATCGCGGGCCAGGGCGCGGATGTAGGTGCCCGAGGAGCACTCCACCTCGACATCCAGGTCCACGAATTGCGTTGCCCCGGTGTCGATATCACGGCGCGCGAGGACCTCGAAGCGGCTCACGGTGATCGGCCGGGCGGCCAGCTCCACCTCTTCACCGGCGCGGGCGCGGGCGTAGGCGCGCTCACCATTGATCTTGATGGCGCTGACCGTGGCGGGCACCTGCTGGATGTCGCCGGTCAATTCGGCAATGCGCGCGGCGATCTCGGCGTCGGTGAGATGCCCGGCCGCCGCGGTGGCGGTCACCTCGCCCTCGGCGTCATCGGTGATGGTGGACTGTCCCAGCCGGATGGTGGCGGTATAGGCCTTGGTGGTCAGGATCAGCTGGCCGAGCAGTTTGGTGGCCCGCTCCACGCCCAGCACCAGCACGCCGGTGGCCATCGGATCGAGGGTGCCCGCGTGCCCGACCTTCTTGGTACGCAACAGACCTCGGCACTTGGCCACCACATCGTGGCTGGTCCAGCCGCCGTCCTTGTCGACGATGACCAGCCCGCCGAAGGCGTCGACGCGCGGCGGCAGCTTTTCGCGCTTGGCTTGCACGGCTCCCATCAGGCCTCCACGATCGCGGTCAGAATGAGGCCGTCGCTGATCAGCCAGTGGCCGTCGAACGAGCTCAGCGCGGTGCCGCCGTCGGTCACCGGACCGGGGATGAGCAGGTCGCTGTGGAAGGTGCCCGACCCGCCGCCCGCGGACTCCTCGTCCACGGTGAAGGTGATGTGCGCGTCCTCGAAACCCAGCCACAGGCCGGTGAGCGGGAACCACGCCTTGTAGGTGGCCTCCTTGGCGCAGAACAGCAGTCGGTCCAGATGCAGGCCGGTGCCCGGCAGCACGGTCGTCAGCCATTCCCGCTCGGGGGCCAGGCTCACCGAATCGATGACCCCGTCCGGCAGCTTGTCGTGCGGTTCGGCATCGATGCCGATGGACCGGAAGCGCAACCGGTGCCCGAGCGCCGCGGCCCGATACCCGTCGCAGTGGGTGAGGCTGCCGACGATGCCGCGCGGAAACACCGGCTCCCCAGTGCCGCCCTTGCCGATGGCCACCGCTGGCTCACCGAGCTGGGTCAGCGCCTGCCGCGCGCAATACCGCGCGCCGATGAAATCGCGCCGCCGCTTCTCCACCGCCCGGGCGATCAGATGTTCCTCTCCGGGATGCGGTTTCAGGTCCTCCGGGTATGCCGTCAGCTCGGCCGCGGCCACCCCGTTGGGCAGAATCCTGCCGAGTATGCGCGCCGATTCCGTCGCCGCGCCCGCCCGCTCCTCGATGACCCGCCTCCTGCTCGCATCCTGCACTGCCGAATCGAGCCTACCGGGCAGACCGGAGCCGGTCGCCCGCTCGCCCGGCCGTATCCACCCACCCCGGCCGGTGGTGGCGAAAACGCGGCGGACCGGACAGGGGGTGAGCCCTGTCCGGTCCGCTGTACCGATAACCGTCGCGCCTACGCGGCGTCGAGGGCCGCGGTGATCTTGCGGCTCATCTCGGTGATGGCCGGGCTGAGCCGACCCTTGTGCGCCTGGACGGCCGCCTCGACCGCCACCAGGACGGTGCCGCGGAAGTTGTCGGCCTCGGCCGGGGCCTGCTGGGCGAGCAGGCTCATGGACGCGGTCAGCGCGGGCAGCACCAGGTCGGCCAGTTCGGCGACGTTCTTGCCGTCGAGCTTGACGCTCTTGGCCTTCTCGGCCAGCACATGCCCGACCAGTCCGGTCGCGGTGCCCAGCGTGATGCTGCCCTGGGTGGCCGCCTTGTGCGGCGAGCCACCGGCCGCGCCGGCGGCGGCGATCAGCGAGACCGCGCCGAAGGCGGCGGTGCGCAGGGTCAGCTTGTCCTGGTCGGTGAGGGTGATGGTCATGATGTTGCGCTCCTTGGGAGTTCGTGTCGATGTGACCAACCTTCGCCGTCCGCGCTGATATGGACCTGACACTGCGCTGACACGTTCGCTGATGTGAAATAGGTGTCGTTGGAATCTTTGCGAAGGAACGGGTGGGGATGAGACGGGTATTCGGCGCGGGAGCGGCGGGAGCGACTTTCGTGATGACGATCGGGGTGGCGGGCGCGGCCCCGGGGGACGTCAGCAACGGTGATCCGAATGTCGTTGCGCAGCAGCAGATCCGGCAGGTCGCGGTCGGGGCGGACATCGGGGCCGACACCTGGGTGTTCGCGCCGCCCGCGGGCGGGCTCGCCTGCTACTGGGGATACGTGCCGTATCCGGGTCACGACGCCGCGGGCAAGCCGTACACGCCGTGGACGGACACGATTCGCGCGGTGGGACCCGCCGGATGGACCGAGCGCCTGGATCCCGGCGCGGTCATCGAAACCAACTGCTACATGCGCCGCGCCGGGGCGTGAACAAGGGCCGTTAGCCTCGGCCTCACACGCCTTCGATCTTGCGTCGTGGACGATGCCGCCCGCCCACGGTTGGCTGAAAACCATGACGAACAAGGGAATTACGGAACAGTCCAGCCGCGTCGTGGTCGTGGGCGGCGGGTCGGGCATGGGTCAGGCCATCGCCGACGCTTTGCTGACCCACGGCCACGAGGTGATCATCGTCGGCCGCTCCGAGCAGCGCCTGGCCGACGCGGTGCGCGAACTCGGCGACGGGAAACTCAGCGCCGTCGCGGCCGACATCACCGACGAGGACCAGGTGTCGCGGCTGTTCGAGACGGTCGGCACGGTCGATCACGTGATCAGCACCGCCGCCGACCTGGCCGGGGCCTACGGCCCGATCGCCACCTTCGATTTCGAGCACGGCCGCGGCTTCATCGAGACCAAGCTCATCGGCTCGATGCTGCTGGCCAAGCACGCCCGCCTCACCGAGAACGGCTCGCTCACCTACATTTCCGGCATCGCCGCCTACCGTCCGGCCGTGGGCGGGGCCATGGTGGCCTCGGTGAACGCCGCACTCGAGGGCCTGGTGCGCGCACTCGCGGTAGAGCTCGCGCCGATCCGCGTCAACGCCGTCTCCCCGGGCTGGGTGATGACCGGAATCTGGGATCAGATGCCCTGGGAGGACAAGGACGAGCGTCTCGCCGCCATGGCCGAGAAGCTGCCCGCTCGCCGCCTGGGCAAGCCGGAAGACATTGCGGCGGCGGTACTCTCACTGCTCGGCAGCGAATTCGTCACCGGCACGGTGCTGCACGTCGACGGCGGCCACCGCCTGGTCTGATCCGCTAGTGCGCTTCGCTCAACCAGATGGCCTCGGTGGCAATGCTGCCGAGGTCGATGGTCTTCTCCTCGACCCGCACCGCGATGGTGCCCGCGAAATCGCGGCGCTCCACCACCGCGATCGGGGTGTCCAGGGCGATGCCGAGGGAGTCGAAGTAGCGCAGCATGGCCGGATCCGAATCGGAGATCCGGGCCACCCGCCCGGATTCACCGGCGTCGAAGTCGCTGAGCTGGCGGGCCGGGGGAGTGGGCACCGCGCCGTCCACCGAGGGGATCGGGTCGCCGTGCGGATCCCGGTCGGGATGGCCGAGTTTGGCGTCGATGCGCGCCACCAGGGTCTCGGAGACCGCGTGCTCGAGCACCTCGGCCTCGTCGTGCACCTCGTCCCAGCCGTAGCCGAGCTCGTTGACCAGGAAGGTCTCGATGAGCCGGTGCCGGCGCACCATGGCGATGGCGGCGCGGCGGCCGTCCTCGGTGAGCGTGATGGACCCGTAGCGCGCGTGCTCGACCAGCCCCTGGTCGGCGAGCTTGCGGACGGCCTCGGACACCGTCGACGCGGACACCCCGATCTTCTCCGCGAGCAGCTTGGTCGACACCTTCTCCGGCGACCACTCCTGCGCGGTCCAGATCACCTTCAAATAGTCCTGGGCGACCGACGACAGCACCGGGGCGACCGTGGTGATCTTGCCGTCGAGTTCGGAAGGTGCGGACGGATCGGCCAACTCGCGGCGGGTAGCGATGTCTCGTTTTCCGGGCACGTCACCGAGCTTATGCACACCCCGCGCGGTTTCACACATCGGCTCGCGGCGGTCGCGTCCCGGGTGAACTCGCGGTGACGGCCGTGCTTCCGGCCGGGAAGATCCGCACCGCCGAATATTGTCCGACACGCGCTTTGCGTAGGCTTCCGGTGTGCAGAGATGGCGAAGCCTCGAGGAGATGCCCGCGGACTGGGGCCGGTGTGTCCTCACGATCGGGGTGTTCGACGGCGTTCATCGCGGTCACGCCCAGCTCATCAGCCGCGCGGTGAAATCCGCTGCAGTGCGGGGCGTTCCGTCGGTGCTCATGACCTTCGACCCGCACCCGCTGGACGTGGTGCGGCCCGGTTCGCATCCGTCGCAGCTGTCCACCCTGGACCGGCGTGCGGAGCTGGTCGAGGAGCTCGGCATCGACGTGTTCGTCGTCATGCCCTTCACCCGCGACTTCATGAAGCTGACCCCGCAGGAGTACGTCCAGAACCTGCTGGTGGACCGGCTGCACGTGGCCGAGGTGGTGATCGGCGACAACTTCACCTTCGGCAAGCAGGCCGCGGGCACCCTGGACACCATGCGTGAGCTCGGCGCGCAGTACGGCTTCGACGTGGACGGCGTGCAGTTGCTGGGCGAGCACGCGGTCACCTTCTCCTCTACCTACATCCGCGGCTGCCTGTCCGAGGGCAATGTGGGCGCGGCCGCCGAGGCGCTGGGCCGCCCGCACCGCGTCGAGGGCGTGGTCGTGCACGGTGACGGCCGCGGCAAGGGCCTGGGCTTCCCGACCGCGAACGTGGCCCCGACCATGCACGCCGCGATTCCCGCCGACGGGGTGTACGCGGGCTGGTTCACCGTCGTCGAGCCCGGCGACGAATTCGCCGGTCAGCGCTATATGGCCGCCATCTCGGTGGGCACCAACCCGACCTTCGACGGTCGCAATCGCACGGTCGAGCCGCACCTGCTGGACTTCGACGGCGACCTCTACGGCAAGCACGTCGGCGTGGACTTCGTCGAGCAACTGCGCGGCATGCGCAAATTCGAGTCCATCGAGGCACTGGTCGAGGCCATCGGCAAGGACGTCGACCAGGCGCGCAAGGTCCTCGACGACGAGACCGGCGAATAAGGCCGCGAATACGCCGAGCCGAGGCCGATTTCCGCGAGCGTGCGGCCTCCGGTAAGCTGGCTCGTCGGGTTTGCTGCGGTTCGCGGCGGCACCCGAAGGAAACCTCCCGAGGTTCCTTATCGAGCGCGGACTGAAACACCAGGAGATATCAGTGGCTCTGACCACCGAGCAGAAGCAGGCCATTCTGGCCGAGTACCGGATCCACCCGACCGACACCGGTTCCCCGGAGGCGCAGATCGCGCTGCTGTCGAAGCGGATCGCGGATCTGACCGAGCACCTCAAGACCCACAAGCACGACCACCACACCCGCCACGGTCTGCTGGCGCTGATCGGTCGTCGTCGCCGGCTCTCGAAGTACCTGCAGGCCAAGGACATCGAGCGTTACCGCTCGCTGATCGAGCGCCTGGGCCTGCGTCGCTGATTTCAGTGACATGCCTCTGCCAGCAGAGGTAGTTGACGAACCGGTCAACGAGGAGGCATAGAATCTCCTCGTTGGCCTTTCGCATATGTGTCCGATTTCCCCACGAGGGGGAGGTCGAGACGTGTATACGCCAACAGAAGCCGTATGCACCCGCCGCGTGGCGTCGGTCTTCGGTAGTGGCTTTTCGGGGCGTGGCAAGAGATGAACCATGCGCGCCCGGAGGGCTTCGATCGATGACCGCCTCCGCGTCGCCGTATCCCAGGGGGGATAGGGCCGGGTGTGCGTGCCGCTGACCACGAGGGTCGGCGCGCGCCCATGCCGGGTACGGTCGACGAGCCGGATCGCACGAGAGGAATGTGCGACCACCGGCGAAGACGAGAGGTTGAGATAAAACACATGTCTGACACCCAGACCAGTGCCGCCGCCGAGGTCGAGCCCGGCGTTTTCGAGTCCGTCGCCCTGATCGACAACGGCAGCTACGGAACTCGCACCATCCGCTTCGAGACCGGCCGTCTGGCCAAGCAGGCCGCGGGTTCCGTGGTCGCCTACCTCGATGACGAGACCATGCTGCTGTCGGCGACCACCGCCTCCAAGCAGCCCAAGGACCAGTTCGACTTCTTCCCGCTGACGGTGGACGTCGAGGAGCGCATGTACGCCGCGGGTCGCATCCCCGGCTCGTTCTTCCGTCGCGAGGGCCGTCCCTCCACCGACGCGATCCTGACCTGCCGCCTGATCGACCGGCCGCTGCGCCCGTCCTTCGTCGAAGGCCTGCGCAACGAGATCCAGGTCGTGGTGACCGTCATGTCGCTGGATCCCAAGGATCTCTACGACGTGGTCGCGATCAACGCCGCTTCGGCGTCCACCCAGATCGCGGGCCTGCCGTTCTCCGGTCCGGTCGGCGGCGTGCGCGTCGCGCTGATCGAGGGCCAGTGGGTCGCGTTCCCGACCGTCGAGCAGCTCGAGGGCGCCGTCTTCGACATGGTCGTCGCGGGCCGCGTGGTCGACGGTGACGTCGCCATCATGATGGTCGAGGCCGAGGCCACCGACAAGGTGCTCGCCCTGATCGCCGACGGCGCCACCGCGCCGACGGAAACCGTTGTGGCCGAGGGCCTCGAGGCCGCCAAGCCGTTCATCGCGCGGCTGTGCAAGGCGCAGGCCGACCTGGCTGCCCTGGCCGCCAAGCCGACCGAAGAGTTCCCGATCTTCCTGCCGTACCAGGCCGACGCCTTCGAGGCGGTCGAGGGCACCTCGAAGCGTGAGCTGAAAGAGGCGCTGTCCATCGCGGACAAGCAGGAGCGCGAGGCCAAGATCGACGAGATCAAGCTCGCCGTGCTCTCCGAGCTGGCCGAGTCCTTCGCCGGTCGCGAGAAGGAGATCGGCGCGGCGTTCCGCTCGGTCACCAAGAAGCTGGTGCGCCAGCGCATCCTGACCGACAGCTTCCGCATCGACGGCCGTGGCCTGGCCGACATCCGCGCCCTGTCCGCCGAGGTCGCGGTGGTTCCCCGCGCCCACGGTTCGGCGCTGTTCGAGCGTGGCGAGACCCAGATCCTGGGCGTCACCACCCTCGACATGGTGAAGATGGCGCAGCAGGTCGACTCGCTCGGCCCGGAGACCTCCAAGCGCTACATGCACCACTACAACTTCCCGCCGTTCTCCACCGGTGAGACCGGTCGCGTGGGCTCGCCCAAGCGCCGCGAGATCGGCCACGGCGCGCTCGCCGAGCGTGCGCTGGTGCCCGTCCTGCCGTCGCAGGAGGAGTTCCCCTACGCCATCCGTCAGGTGTCGGAGGCGCTGGGCTCCAACGGTTCCACCTCGATGGGTTCCGTGTGCGCCTCGACCCTGTCGCTGCTGAACGCCGGTGTGCCGCTCAAGGCCCCCGTCGCCGGTATCGCCATGGGCCTGGTGTCGGACACCGTGAAGAACGACAAGGGTGAGGACGAGGTCCGCTACGTGGCCCTCACCGACATCCTGGGCGCCGAGGATGCCTTCGGCGACATGGACTTCAAGGTCGCCGGTACCCGCGAGTTCGTCACCGCGCTGCAGCTGGACACCAAGCTCGACGGCATCCCGTCGCAGGTGCTGGCCGGTGCGCTGAACCAGGCCAAGGACGCGCGCTACACCATCCTGGATGTCATGGCCGAGGCCATCAACACCCCGGACGAGATGAGCCCCTACGCTCCGCGCGTCACGGCCATCAAGATCCCGGTGGACAAGATCGGCGAGGTGATCGGGCCCAAGGGCAAGGTCATCAACCAGATCACCGAGGACACCGGCGCCAACATCTCCATCGAGGATGACGGCACCGTGTTCGTCGGCGCGACCGACGGCCCGTCGGCGCAGGCCGCGATCGACGCGATCAACGCCATCGCCAACCCGCAGCTGCCGAAGGTCGGCGAGCGCTTCCTGGGCACGGTCGTCAAGACCACCGCCTTCGGCGCGTTCGTCTCGCTGCTGCCGGGCCGCGACGGTCTGGTCCACATCTCGAAGCTGGGCAACGGCAAGCGCGTCGCCAAGGTCGAGGATGTGGTCAACGTGGGCGACAAGATCCGCGTCGAGATCGCCGACATCGACAACCGCGGCAAGATCTCGCTGGTGCCGATCGACGAGGATTCGGACAACTCCGAAGCCTCGGCTGCGGTCGAGGCCAACGCAGAGTAATTATTTCTCTGTGACGAAGAAGCAGTCCGCGGTGCGCGCGGGATCCGCGCGCACCGCGACAGACTCCGCGCACGGCGCGAAGGACCTTGCCCCTCTGCTCCGGAATCTGGAGCAGGGGGGCTCTTCACTGGTGATCGCTCAGAAAGAGGCTGCCGCCACGGACATCGGAGTCCGGCGCACCGTGCTGCCCGGCGGGCTACGGGTGGTCACCGAGCATGTGCCGGGGGTTCGCTCGGCGTCGGTCGGCGTGTGGGTCGGGGTCGGCTCGCGTGATGAGGGACCGACCGTGGCCGGGGCCGCGCACTTCCTCGAACATCTGCTCTTCAAGGCCACGCCGACCCGTTCGGCGCTCGATATCGCGCAGGCCATGGATGCCGTCGGCGGTGAGCTGAACGCGTTCACCGCCAAGGAGCAGACCTGTTACTACGCACACGTTCTGGATGAGGATCTGCCGCTGGCGGTGGACCTGGTCTCGGATGTGGTGCTCAACGGTCTGTGCCGCGTCGAGGACGTGTCGGTGGAGCGTCAGGTGGTGCTGGAGGAGATCTCCATGCGCGACGACGATCCCGAGGATATGGTCGGCGACGCCTTCCTGACCGCGCTGTTCGGCGATCATCCGATCGGGCGGCCGGTGATCGGCAGCGTCGAGACCATCGAGTCCATGCAGGCCCAGCAGCTGCGCTCGTTCCATCTGCGGCGGTATCGGCCCGACCGGATGGTGGTGGCGGTCGCGGGCAATATCGAGCACGAGCACGTCGTCGAATTGGTGTACCGCGCCTTCACGAATCGGCTCGAGCCCGGTCTGGAGCCCGCGCCGCGGCGCGAGGGCAAGTTCCGCCCGCGCGGCAATCCGGAGTTGCTGCGCATCCCGCGCGACAGCGAGCAGGCGCACCTGGTGTTCGGCACCCGAGCCTTCGGGCGGCACGAGGGCGAGAAGCGCTGGCCGCTCTCGGTTCTCAACACCGTGCTCGGCGGCGGCCTGAGTTCGCGGCTGTTCCAGCGCATCCGGGAGGAGCGCGGCCTGGCGTACTCGGTGTACTCCAGCGTGGACACCTTCGCCGACACCGGAGCGTTCTCGGTCTACATCGGCTGTCAGCCCGAAAACCTGGGCCACGTGGCCAGTTTGGCGCGCGGGGTGCTCGAAGAGGTGGCCGCCGACGGCATCACCGACGCCGAGTGCGCCCGCGCCAAGGGTTCGTTGCGCGGCGGCCTGGTACTCGGCCTCGAGGACTCCGGCTCCCGCATGAACCGCATCGGCCGCTCCGAACTCAGCTACGGCAACCACCGCAGCGTCTCCGAAACCCTCGCCCGCATAGACGAAGTCACCACCGACGAGGTGTCGCGGATCGCGGCGACCCTGCTCGCCCGCCCCTTGGGTGTGGCGGTCGCCGGTCCGTACCGCCGCACCCGCGACCTGCCCGCCGCCGTGCGCCGTCTCGTGCCCTGAGCGCGGCGGGTATCTGTTTGCCTGTGCGAGTAGCCGTCTCACCGACTGAGACGGCTACTCGCCAGTAGCTCCGCACATCCTGTGAGGGATGCCGGTTTGTGGCTATGATCACCTCGCAGATGGGAGGGGTCAGTGCTCAGACCAGGTGAGATCTTCGCCGGGTACCTCATAGAGCGCGAGCTCGGACGCGGGGGGATGGGTGCCGTGTACCTGGCTCGTCACCCGCGCCTGCCCAGGTGGATCGCGCTGAAGCTGCTCAATCCGGAATACCACGGCAACACCGAGACTCACGTGCGCTTCGAGCGCGAGGCCGATCTGGCCGCGCGGCTGAATCACGTCGGCGTGGTCACCGTCTACGACCGCGGAGTCGAGGACGGGCGACTATGGATCGCCATGCAGTACGTCGACGGCGTGGAGGCCGAGTCCGTCACCGGCATGACCGCCGAGCAGGCCGTGGAGATCGTCGTCGCCACCGCCGACGCCCTCGATTACGCGCACCGGGTCGGGGTGCTGCACCGAGATGTCAAGCCCGCCAACATCATGCTGGCCCGCGAGACCCGCGACCAGCAGGCGGGAGTATTGCTCACCGACTTCGGCATCGCGCGACTACAGGAGGACACCGCGCGGCTGACCGGCTCGGGTTCGGTCATGGCGACCCTCGCCTACGCCTCGCCCGAGCAGTTGCAGAACGAGCCGATCGGTCCCTGGTCGGATCAATATTCGCTGGCCTGCACGCTGTTTCGCTTGCTGACCGGGGTGCCGTTGTTCCCGTCCAGTGATCTCGGGGCGATCGTGAAGTCGCATCTGTACGACAATCCGCCGCCGGTGCGGAGCATCCGGCCGGGACTGCCCGCCTCCCTGGACTCGGTGCGCGCGCGGGCGCTGGCGAAGAATCCGGCGGAGCGGTACCCGTCGTGTACCGAGTTCGCGGAGGCGGCGCGGCGAGCGCTCGCGGTGGGGGATCCGGTGGGTTCGTCCACCATATCGATCCGGGATCGGACTCCGGAAACCCCTGCGCGCCAGGTGAAGTCGGCTCCGGCCGGACGGCGGGCGAGCGTGGGCGGCGCGGGGGCCCGGCCGTTGCAGTCGGAGGCTCGGGCATCGCAGTCGGAGGCCAGTGCCTTGCACTCGGGCGCTCATGCCCAGCGCCGGGCGCCGCAATCGTCGGTGGCGCTGCGCTCCGGGCGGTTGACCGATATCCCGGGCCTTTTCGGCCCCGCCTCCGACCGGCATCCATTGTTGCCCCGGGACGAGGCGAGATCGCCTCGGCCGGTTCGCAAATGGTTGGTGGGGTTACGGGCCGTGGTCCTGCTCGGCGTGTGCCTGGCGGCCGCGCTGGGGTTGGCGGTGTTCCTGGTGACGTCGTCGGGGAATTCGGAGAAACCGAAGGCCCCTGCCGCCGAAATCGCTCAGATCAGTGCCGCGTTCCCCGGATTGGTTCCGAGCACACCGGAATTGGGTTCGGGCTTCGCATCCGCGAGCTGCCGCGTGGTCGACCACGACACCAAGGGCTTCACACCGCCGTGGGCCTTCGAGGGTTGGATGGCGGCATGGGACTGCCTGTACTCGAACGAGCACGACGTCAACGAATACATCCTCTTCTCCTACAGTTCGAGCGCGGTGGCTCGCTCCGCGCTCACGAAGGTCCATCTGGTCGGCTCCGCGTTCGAGGATCAGACCTTCAAGGAGTTCTGCGGCAAGAAGCAGTACACCAACTATCGGTTCGACTCGATCTCCGAACGTCCCTCGACCGCCTTCGCCACCTCGTTCTTCGACGACCCCAAGCGCGAGAAGTTCCTCATGTACACCCGGGGCACGCCGAGCGCACCCGGCGGTGTCGTCGACTGGTGGAAGTCGTTGCCGCTCACCCAACCGTGACGGTGGCCGCACCCCGCTAAATTCAGTACGGGCGTACTGCTAGATTCGATCGCGGGACCTCGAAGGGAGCGCGATGTCGAATCGGTATGCGCAGATCGCCTTTTCGGAGGCGTCGCGGGAACGCCAGAAGATCGCGGGCAGCTACCGCGACTACGGCGCACAACTCGAACACGGTCGCGACGAGCCGCAGCCCCTCGAGCCGCGCGACATGGGTTTCATCCGCGCCGCCGACTCCTTCTTCCTCGGCACCGCCACCCCCGACGGCTGGCCCTACATCCAGCATCGTGGCGGCCCCAATGGCTTCGTCCAGGTTCTCGACGACCGAACCATCGCCTTCGCCGATCTGTCGGGCAACAACCAATATGTGACAGTCGGCAACCTCACCGAAAACGACCGCGTAGCCCTGTTCTTCATCGACTACCCGACCCGCGAACGCCTGAAGGTCTACGGCCGCGCCCGCATGGTCGAACGCATCGACGACCCGGCCCTGGTCGACCGTGTCGCCTCCGCCTACAACGGCGCAATCCAGAAAATCACCGAACGCGCGATCCTCATCACCGTCGAGGCCGCCAACTGGAACTGCGTCAAATACATCCGCCCCCGCTTCACCAAGTCCCGCCTCGACGAGGCCATCGCCCTGGAACGCCGCGATGCCGCCACCGAACAACAGCGCCTGACCGCTCAGATCGAGGACCTTCGCCGCGAAAACGAAGCGCTGCGTGCGCAATTGGCGGGCGTCGGCAGTGCTTCGGTGAAACCGGACGCGGGGTCGCGTGGGTGATCACTTTGCCGCCTGCTGAACGGCCGCGATTCCGTCGAGGAGGCGGCGTAAGCCGTAGGAGAACTGTTCGGCCGGGCTCAGGTCGGCGGATTCGGTCATGCGGGCGACCCGGGGGTACGAGCCGCTCTCGATGATCTTGCGCAGGTAGGGGGCGACGGCGGCGCGCCATTGGTCCTCGGATTGGCCGGTGCGCCTTTGGGTTTCCTTTTCGGCGAGTTCGCGCATGACCGCGCCGCGTACGTAGTCCCTGATCAGTCCGACAGCCGAGGCGGCCTCGGCGGTGTCGGTGGTGAGTGGGGCGGCCGCGGTGAGGGCGTGTTCCAGGCCGCGTAGCCCGTTGGGGCCGAGGGACGGCCGGGTGGCCAGCAGCGGGGCGAGCCAGGGGTGGCGCAGCCATAGTTCGCGCTCGTGGTGGGCGTAGGCCTCGAGGTCGGTGCGCCAGTCGCCCGTCAGCGGCACGTGGGCGTTCTGTACGGCGTCGGCCATGAGGTCGAGGAGGTCGTCGCGGCTGTCCACGTAGCGGTAGAGCGTGGTCGTGCCGGTGCAGAGCGCGGTGGCGACGCGGCGCATCGAGAGTGCTTCCAGACCTTCGGCGTCGGCGATCGCGATGGACGCGTCCACGATGCGTTCCACGCTCAGGGCCTGGCTTTTCGGGCGGTACGGATCACGTTCCCAGATGAGCGACATGGACAGGAGTCTACAGATATGGATACAGTGTACCCATGAACGGGAACGGTGTGCCCACTGATGTTTTGATCGCCGGCGGCGGATCCGTCGGGCTGATGCTCGCGGTGCTGTTGCGCCACCACGGCATCGAGCCGCTCGTCGTCGAGGGGAGGCCGGAGTTGTCGCCGCACCCGAGGGCCACCGGCGTCGGGTCGCGGTCGATGGAGATCCTGCGCGAGGTCGGCTTGGAGCAGACGGTCAACGAGGCCGCAGTCGATCTTCAAGCGGGAAAGATCGGCGGGCGCACGCTGGCCGAGGCCGACTACGCCGAAGGCGCGGCGTGGAAGGCGAGCACGGCCGAGATCACCTACACCCCGGCGCGGATCCGAGGCATCTGCGCACAGAACCGCCTCGATCGCGTGTTGATCACCAGGGCGGGCGACGTCGAATTCGGCGTGGCGCTCGACTCTTGCGAGCAGGACGCCGACGGTGTCACGGCAACCCTGTCCGACGGCCGCATCGTGCGGGCTCGCTACCTGGTGGCCGCCGACGGAGTGCGCAGCCGCGTCCGCGAGCTTCTCGGCATCGGCCTCACCGGCCCCGGCGTGATCGGCCACGAAACCACGAGCATCCTGTTCGACGCCGACCTGCACCCGCCGAAACCGTTCGCAATGTGCAACATCGACCACCCCGACGCGACCGGCCTCCTGGTAACCGTCGACGGCAACCGCGAATGGGTCTTCCTCACCCGCCTCGACACCACCCCAACCCCCGACCTCCTCCGCACCGCCCTCGGCGACCCCTCCATCGAGGTGAATATCCGCAGCATCCTCAAGTTCCGAGGCCGCGGCCAGGTAGCCGACCGCCTCAGCTCGGGTCGAGTCTTCCTGGGAGGCGACGCCGCCCACGCCATCCCCCCGCTGGGCGCCTTCGGCCTCAACACCGGCATCGCTGACGCCCACAACCTGGCCTGGAAACTCGCCCACGTCCTACGCGGCGAAGCCGTACCCGAACTGCTCGACACCTACCACGCCGAACGCCACCCGGTGGCCCTCATGACAATGAACCAGGCCCACCTCCGCTTCAACAACCCGTCCCTGCACTGGGGCCAGGACATGGCAGAAGCACGCAAGGCGGCAGGAGCCCTCAACGCCCCCGTCGTCCACATGGGCTACCGCTACAGCACGGCAGAACTCCCCTCCACCGAGGACATCACCCTCAACCTCGACGGCTCCCCAGGCTCCCGCCTCCCACACCTGTGGGTGACCGACGGCCTATCCACCCTGGACCTCGTCGACTCCCAATGGTGCGTCTTCACAGCCGATCCCGAGCTGAAATCCGACCTACCCGTCCATCTGATCGACAACTGGCCCTACGGCACCCTGTTGGTCCGCCCCGACGGCTTCGTCAGCCACCCATACCGGACACCCTGCTGACCGAACGGAAGCGGCGGCTCGTCGTCGACCCCGGCGGTGGTGGCCCGCAAAGGGATCCATCCTGGTATTCGAACACCGCGACGGCCTATGGTCCGGCTATCCGCGCGTGCCGCCACCCGCGTGGCGTGAACCGGTTGGCCCGCAGCGAGAACGAGATATGTGATCGGAGCCATGCCGGTTTCTCGGGCCCCTCTCTGGACCGCGGAATAGGCTCGGGCGGGGAGGTGGTCATGAGGGTCGGTCGCAAGCGGGGCGTTGTCGGTTCCGAGGTGCAGGAGATCCTGAACTACTTCGGTCAATGTCCGCTCTGTGGTCATCCTGCTCGTGCTTGGCATATCACCGCGGAGTTCGATGATGGGCACGTCGAGAGTCAGGATATTGCCGAGTGTGGCGGCTGGTGTGGCTGGAAGGGGCCGGTGTCACCGGTTGCGATGACGGACGGTGGGTTGGTGCTTACGAAGGGGCGCAAGGTAATCGGGACATCCGGGCCGGGACTACTTGCGGCGGGCGAGGATCGTTCCGCCGAGGGGACTTTCGGCTGAGGTCACAGTGCGGTCGTATTCGACGACGAAGTCGGCGTCGTTGAGCCAGTCGCGCATTCGGCTGTGCTGGCGGCGGTGGACGTGCAGATGCATGGGTTGTCCACCGTAGCCCTGGGTCTTCAGCTGCGAGTCGTCTCCGATGTGGAAGGCGAGTAGCAGTGGTCCGCCGGGGCGGAGCACTCGCTGGAAGTGTGTGAATACGGAACGGAGTTCGTCGTCGGGGATGTGGATCAGTGAGTACCAGGCGACCAGCCCGGCTATCGAGGCGTCGGGGAGGTCGAGGTTTGTCATGGAGCCGACGTCGAACCGGAGGCCGGGGTATTCACGGCGGGCCAGTTCGATCATCCTGGGCGACAGGTCGATTCCAAAGGCGTCCACATCCAGTTGACACAGGTGAGCGGTGATCCGGCCTGCCCCGCAACCGACCTCCGCGACCGGCCCTCCACCCTGGGCGCGCACCACAGCGGCGAATGACGCCAAAGCCGAGCGCTCTTCGAAGGTTTCATCCAGCAGGTGGCGGGTGAGCTCCGCGTAGGTATCCGCAACGCTGTCGTAGGACATCCGCGTGTCATCGAGCCAGCCGCCGGTGTCCGAACCCGTTCCCACGGTCGCCTACGCTACTGCCCCGCACTCCACTCCACCCACTCCACCCGGCAGGCCGTCCAGCCGCCCAGTTGCTGTCCGTTGTCGGCTGGCAGTAGCTCGGCGATCTCGGTGGTGAGGTTGGGGAAAACCTCTGTTAGGCGCGGGAACTGGGCCGCCGTCATGTCCGAACCCTACCGGTCCCCGGTGGACGGCAGAGCCGGTCTCGCGCAGTGGCGGTGGGCGACATTCGACGCGGTGTGGTCAGGGCGCGGTGGCGTTGTTGGCGGCGGTGAGGATGGCGGCGAGGAGGCCGGGGAGGGCGGTGTCGAGGTCTTCGGTGCGGAGGCGGAGGTGGGTGTTGCCGTCGATGGTTACGCGTTCGGTTACGCCGGCCTCGCGGAGGATTTTGAAATGGTGGGCGGCGGTGGATTTGCTGATGTTTTCGTAGGTGGTGCTGCAGCGCAGGGGGGTGCCGGCGTTGGCGAGGCGGCGGACGACTTCCAGGCGGATGGGGTCCTGTAGGGCGCCGAGCACCGCGGGCAGCGGGGCGACCGCGGGCTTCGCGTCGGTGTCGGGCATGAGCTACCTCACTCTGGGGGATGGTTCGACAATTATCGAACTTGATGTAGGCTTCGGTTCGATCGTAATCAAACTTACCTGATGGAGGGTTCGATGGTATCGGCAACGGCAGTTGCGACTCGAGCCGAACAGGGCAGTCAGACGTGGGCGTACGCGCTGGTGCTGGCCGCCAGCGGGGTGGCGCTGGGGGTGTCGGGGGCGCCTGCGCCGCTCTACGGGATTTATCAGCAGAGCTGGAATTTCTCCCCGCTCACAACGACTTTCGTGTTCGCCACCTACGCGGTCGCCGCGTTGGGCGCGGTGCTGGTGTCGGGGCGGATCTCGGATGTGGTGGGGCGCAAGCCGGTGCTGCTGGGTGCCTTCGCGACCATGATCGCGGGGCTGGTGGTGTTCCTGCTGGCCGACAATGTGGCCATGCTGCTGCTGGCGCGGGCGCTGCACGGGGCGGCCGTCGGTGCGACCGTGGTCGCGGGCGCGGCGGCGCTGCTGGATCTGCGGCCGAAGGACGGTGCGCGGTCGGGGCAGCTGTCCGGTGTTGCCTTCAATGTCGGTATGGCCGTGGCGATTCTGGGTTCGGCCGTGCTGGCGCAGTACGCGCCGCATCCGCTGCGCACGCCGTACGTGGTCATCACCATCGTGTGCGTGCTCATCGCGGCGGGAGTGCTGGCGCTGCGGGAGCCGCACGGGGCGCGCCAGAAGCAGCGCATCACGATTGCGAAACCGGCGGTGCCGCAGGAGATTCGCGGTGACTTCTGGTTCTCCGCGCTGGGTGTGATGGCGGCCTGGTCGGTGCTGGGTGTGCTGTTGTCGCTGTATCCGTCGCTGGCCGCGGCCGAGACGGGGATTCACAATCTGGTGTTCGGCGGCGCGGTGGTGGCCTCGACCGCGACGGCGGGTGCGCTGGCGCAGGCGGTCGCGGGCGGGATTCCGGCGCGGCGCGCGGCGATCATCGGTGATATCGGGATGGCGGTCGCGCTGCTGCTCACCATTCCGGCGCTGAACACCCACGACTGGGTGCTGGTCCTGCTGAGCGGCATCGCGCTGGGCGGCACCTTCGGGCTCGGCTTCGGCGGGTCGCTGCGGCACCTGTCGAATGTGGTGCCGCAGCACAAGCGGGGCGAGACCATGTCGGCCTACTACCTGCTGGCCTACTCCGCCATGGCGATTCCGACGGTCGTCGCGGGCTGGGCGGCCACCACCTGGGGGCTGAGCACGGTGTTCCCGTGGTTCGTCGTCGCGGTCGCGCTGGCCTGCCTGGGCGCTGCGGGAATCGGGCTGCGACGCAACACCGAAGCCGCCTGATTTTCTCCCGAATAGGCCGCCTCCGCCTCCGGTGACCCAGTGTCGCCGGGCGGATACGGCATTTCCGGCGAAACGGATTGGCGAGCCCCGGTTTGCGAGTGCGCGAAGTCGCAACCGAATCGCCGCATCCGATGCGTGACCGGGCCGGTATCGCTATCCTTCCGCTATGCGGCGGTGGAGGTTCGGTGGGGTGGTGAGCCGGACGGTACACCGGTCGGGTCTGATGATGTCGGTGCTGGCCGCGGTGCTGGGCGGGCTCGGCATCGCGGCCCTGACCTGGTGGGGACTGTGGCACTTCCTGGGTGCCCGGGCCGAGGCGCCGAATCAGCTGGATCTGAGCCGGATCTCGCTCGCGGTGGCCGCGGGCGTCGGCGGCGCGGTCGCACTGGTCGTGGCCTACCGGCGGCAACGCGATACCGAACGAGGGCGCTTCGCCGATGTCTTCGGCGCCGCAGCCCGGCAATTGGGCGACCCGGATGTGGCGGTGCGTATCGCCGGGGTCTACGCCATGGCCGGGGTGGCCGACGAATTCTCGGCCCGCTGGCGGCGCCAGCAGTGCGTGGACGTGCTGTGCGGCTATCTGCGGCTGCCCTATCAGCCGGAGGAGGGCGCCAGCCACCTGGTGTCCAAATCGCAGCGCATCGAGGATCACGGCACCGCCGTCGAGCGGGTGTACAGCTATCGCCAGAACGATCGGCAGGTGCGCGACACCATTGTCAGGGTGATCGCCGAGCACCTCCGGCTATCGGCCGAAACCCGCTGGTCCGCCTGCGATTTCGACTTCTCCGACGCCGTCTTCGAGAGCGCGGACTTCCGCTACGCCGTCTTCGCGGGCCGCAATACCCGCTTCACCGACGCCATGTTCCTCAGCGGCCGCACCGTGAGCTTCGAGAAGGCGCGCTTCCTGGGCAAGCGGGTCACCTTCCGTGGGGCCCTGTTCCGCAGCGTCGCCGTATTCGACGGGGCGGTCTTCGCCCACACCGAGGTGGACCGTGTCGACCGCGACAATGTCGGCACCACCTTCACCGAGGCCACCTTCGGCGGCGGCGTCACCTTCGAGGGCGCGCAATTCCGCGGCGCGCGAACGGCATTCGACCGCACCACCTTCGCCGGTGAGCGCGCCAGCTTCGCCAACACCGCCTTCGCCGCCGAGCTGACCACCTTCGAACGCGCCGTCTTCGACGGGGAACGCGTCACCTTCACCGGAGCCGAATTCACCGGCACCCGTGTCACTTTCGCAGATTCCCGCTTCTACACCGACTCCAGTTCCTTCGACTGCGCGCAGCTCGGCGCGCAGGTGCGCTGGCGCACCGGCCGCACCCAGGAGGTCTCCTTCGCCCGCACCGAGTACCACGGCAAGGTGTCCTTCGCCGATGCCGTGTTCTCGGGCCGCTCGGTGACCTTCGCCAGCGGAGACTTCTTCGGCGACATCTCCTTCCGCCGCGCCGCCTTCGACGCCCGCGCCATCAGCTTCGAGCGCCCGAAGGCGTGGGTCGGCGTGCATTTCGACTGGGACGCCAGCCCCAACACCAAACCGGCCAATATCGCCCCGACGCCATGGCCGCCCGCGCTGGCCGAAACCGCCAGCGACCCGGCCGCCTGAGTCCGGCCGCCGAGTTGGAGGAATCCGTAGCCGCCGCTGTCCGGCCCGGCGTCCTGGTACTCCCAGCCGAACACGGCCGCATAGAACGCGGCGGCCGCGCCCGGCTCGGGGCTGCCGAGGTCGATCCAGCAAGGGGAACCCGTGACGAATTCGGTTGTGAGCACTGGAAATCCTTTGCTTTTCGGGATTGGGAACCGGGAAAGCCCCGGCGCTGTCCAGCATTCCACCGTCGGCCCGGGCGAACCGCCGGATTGCCCGCTTGTCGTCGGGTGCGATAGCTTGCAATCGATCGAGGTCGGGGTTGGTGAAGGGTCGCGCGGCGTGTGGGTTGTGGTCGGTATGGCGGTCGTCCTGCTGGCTGCGGCGGCCGCACTCGGTGCCGATGCGATCGCGCGGCAGCGGCGCGCGGCGGCGAATCGGAGCGGTGCGAGCCCCCGGACCGGAGGCCGCCGCCCGGTGGTGATCTCGGCGCTGGCCGTGACGGGCTGGCTGCTGGTCTATTCGGTGGTGGCCTCGAATCTGCCGTTCGTGCACCACGACACGATCGCGGGCACCGCCACTGCCGCGCCGCCGGAGCTGGTGCCCGCCGGTCAGCCCACCACCTCGGCGCGGCCGCAGGCCGCGGATCCCATGGCGGCCTTGAAGGTCGGCGATTGCGTCGAAGTGCCGATCGAGCAGACCAAGGACGCCTCCGGCGCGCCCGCCTGGCGGGCCGGTGCCCCGGAGCCGTCGGACTGCGATTCCATGGACGCGAATTTCCGGGTGGTGCAGAACGGCCCGGACCCGTGCACCAATCCGCTCTACACCCTGGACCGGGCCCCGCGCGACAAGACCGGCAAGGCCCGCTACCACCTGTGCCTGACCTTCGACTGGCGCGCCGGGGTCTGCTACGACACCACCGTCATGGACGCCCCGTCCAAGGTGGACTGCGCGACGTCCGGTGAGCACATCGTGCAGGCGACCGCCGTCTTCGAGAACTCCACCTCGGGCGCCGGGTGCCCCCGCGACGGCCGCGGAGCCGTCTGGGTCATCTGGCACAAACTCCAGCTCACCGTCTGCTTCCGCGGCAGCGACAACCCCGGCAAGTGACTAGCGGCGGCCCACGGTGATGACGTCGGGGATCAGCCAGGACGGGAGTGGGCGGGTGATCTTGCGTTGGTCGATCACCTCGAAACCGGCGTCCTCCAGCAGTTTTCGGGTCTCCCGTGGCGAGGGTGCGTGCGCCGGGAAGAGCCGGCTGCGGGTCAGGCGCTGGATCGGGCGCGAGGTCGGGCCGGAGGGATGCATGGTGGCGATGGCGACCAGGCCGCCGTCGGAAAGCACCCGGTGGAATTCGCGCAGTGCGACCGGGTGGTCGAAGAAGTGGAAGGCGCTGGTGGAGACCACCGCGTCCAGGTCGCCGTCGGCGAAGGGGAGATGCTCGGCGGCGGCCTGCCGCCACTGCACCTCGGTCGAGCGGGCGCGGGCCTGGGCCAGCATGCCCTCGGAGGCGTCCACCCCGTACACCGCGTCCGGATGCAGTTCGCGCTGGATGCGGGAGGTGAGAATGCCGGTGCCGCAGCCGATATCGGCGATCCGGCGCGAACCCGCCCGGCGGAGTTCGGACAGGACCTGATCCTGCGGCGGGCGATAGACGACGTGCTGCAGGGCCGCGGTGTCGTAGGCGCGGGCGACATTGCCGAAGAACTGCGTCACCACATGGTTGAAGGCGCGGTTGCCGGTGGTCAGCGAAGTGCTCATGTGTGCTCCTAATCCGGTACTCATCGAAGCAGATATCGAGCTGTCTGGGAAGGTTCGGCGGCGTTCGGTGAGGGAGTGGGAGTACCGTCTGGCCCATGAGGATTCGTGGTGCCGTGCTGGAACGCATCGGAGCAGACACGCCGTTCGCCGACTCGCGGCCGATCACCATCTCCGACCTGGAACTGGGCGAACCCGGCCCGGGCGAGCTGCTGGTCCGGATCGAGGCGGCCGGGCTGTGCCATTCGGACCTGTCGGTGGTCGACGGCAATCGGGTGCGGCCGGTGCCCATGTTGCTCGGGCACGAGGCGGCCGGACGGATCGAGGCGCTCGGGCCGGGGGAGTCCGATCTGCGTGTCGGCCAGCGCGTCGTGATGACCTTCCTGCCGCGCTGCGGGGAGTGCGCGGGCTGCGCCACCGACGGGCGCACCCCCTGTGAGCCCGGCAGCGTCGCCAACAATGCGGGCGAATTGCTCTCCGGCGGAAGGCGATTGCACCGCGACGGCGCGGAAGTCCATCACCACCTGGGTGTCTCGGCCTTCGCCACGCACGCGGTGGTGGATCGGCGCTCGGTGGTCCCGGTCGACGACGACGTACCCCCGGAAGTGGCCGCCATTCTCGGCTGCGCCGTGCTGACCGGTGGTGGGGCCCTGCTGAATTCGGCGAAACCCGCCCCCTCCGATCGCATCATGGTGGTCGGCCTCGGCGGCGTCGGCATGGCCGCCGTCCTGGTCGCGGCCGCCCTGCGGGCGGGCACCGGCCGCGAGGTCATCGCCGTCGACACCGTACCCGAAAAGCTCAAGATCGCAATGGAACTGGGCGCGACCGCCGCCTGCACCCCGCAGGAGCTCGCCGCCGAGAAGATCGTGGCCGAGGCCGTCATCGAGGCGGTGGGCAATATTCGAGCCTTCGAAACCGCCGTGGCCGCAACGGCTCCCGGCGGCGTCACCGTCACCGTCGGCCTCCCCGCCCCCGACGCCCGCGCCAGCATCTCACCCCTCGCCCTGGTGGCCCAGGGTCGCGCCATCGTCGGCAGCTACCTCGGCTCGGCCGTCCCCTCCCGCGACATCCCCGAATTCGTCCGCATGTGGCGCGAGGGCAAACTGCCCGTCGAACGCCTGGTCTCCTCCCACATCCGCCTCGAGGGCATCAATCACGCCATGGACGAACTCGCCGCAGGCCACGCGCTCCGCCAGGTGATCGTCTTCGACTGATCCTCCGGCGAACGGGTGAGCCGAGGCACACCAACTGTGAATAGCAGTTGGTCGAACTGGCTTCGGAGTGGCCGGATGAAATAATGCGCCGGTGACCGTGCGGCGTCGAATCTCGGTGGTGGGTACCTCGGGCTCGGGGAAAAGTTCCTTGGCTCGCCGCATTTCGGAGTTGCTCGAGATTCCCCACGTCGAACTCGACGCCATCCACCACCAAGCCGACTGGACACCCATGCCCGAGGCCGAGTTCCGCTCCGCGGTCGCCGACCGGCTCGCCCGGACGGCCTGGGTGGACGACGGCAACTACCACGGCAAACTCGGCGACCTGGTGTGGACCCGAGCTGACACCGTCGTCTGGTTCGACCTCCCGCGCCCGACGGTCATGCGACAGATCGTCCAGCGAACCCTGCTCCGGGCAATAACCGGCCGCGAACTGTGGAACGGCAACCGAGAATCCTGGCGAGACATGTTCTCCCTCAACCCCGACCGTTCGGTAATCATGTGGGCCTGGACCAGGCACTCCACCAACCGCACCCGCTATCTGGCAGCCCAATCCGATCCCGCATACCAGCACATCGACTTCATCCGCCTGCGGTCCCACGCCGATGCCGCGTCCCTCCTCGCCAACGCTTGCTGCGGGAGGTGACGGCCACGCCGCGAGGTGATTGCCGCCGGGATGGCCTGTGCGCCGGTGGTCCGCCGGGGTTCGGGGCGGAAGGGGGTTCGCGCCGTTTGTGGCCGCGAACCCCACCGGATTATTTGACGGTGATGGAGACCGTCTTGGTGTCGGTCTCGGCGGGGAGTTCGGTGGTGTCGACGGCGAGGATTTCGCCGGTTTCCTGGAGGCCGTTGGGGAGGATCTTGGCCTTGAGGGTGAAGGGCGGTTGGTCGCCGGTTGCGGCTTCGAGGCCGAAGTCGCTGTCGTTGGAGATGTAGAGGGTTTTGCCGCCGTCGAGGGTGGCTACGCCTTCGATCTTGTCGTGGCCGAAGAACTTTCCGTCGGGGTTGAGGCGGTCGAGGAGGGCGGACAGGTCGAGGTTGGATTTCTTGGCCACGGGGGTGATGCCCGCCTTCTGGAGGGCGGCGATGGCGTCGGCGGTGGGGACGGTGCCGACGTAGACCTCGAGGGGCTTGCCGTCGATGAGGAGGCCCTTTTCCGGGTCGTAGTGGGCGCCTGGGATTTTCGCCTGAGGGCCGATGTCGGTGGCGGCGGAGATGTCGACGGTCCACAGCTTCTTGTTCGCCTTGGGGGCCTTGTTGCCGTCGCGCTCGTCGATCAGGAAGGTGGTGGCCGACAGGGCGGTGATCTCGGAGACCGCGAGCTTCTCCTTGGGGTTCTCGAGCGGGAGCGCGAATTCCTTGACCGCCCTGGACTTCAGGTCCACGGTGACGATGCGGGTGACGGGGGTCTCGCGGGCATTGGTGACGCCCGGCGAGTTCAGCGCGCTCTGGATCACGCCGACCAGGGTGGAGCCGTCAGGGGTGACGGTCAGCCCCTCCATGCCCTGGTTCGGGGTGCGGAACGAAAGTTCCTTGGGCAGACCGCGTCCCGGCGCGAGCCGCTCGAGCTCAGTGCCCTTGGCGTCGAAATGCACCAGGAACGGGCCGTATTCGTCGGAGACCCAGAAGCTGCCGTCGGCCAGGGCGACCAGGCCCTCGCTGTCGATGCCGTGATCGGTGGCGGGCAACACCTTTCCGCTCAGATCGCGCATGGTCTCACCGGTGGAGGCCGAGCTGTCGACCAGCCCGTTGAACGGCTGCCCCGCCGGGTTCTTCAGCAGGATCGTCGATTCCACCACGGCCTTGTTCCCGGTCAACTTGAACCGGGCGATCTGCGGCGTGAAATCCGGTACGGGAGCAATCTTCTCGTTCTTGGCCTTGCCGTCCACGTTCGGGCCGCGGTCGGTGAGCCCGTAGAACTCGTCGGTGGACCCCGGCACCGGCGTGAACGCCGAACCGTATCCGCTGGCCTGCACCGGGATTCCGCCGAACTCGCCGATGGGCGCGATATCGGTGGTGAACAGCCGCACCGCGTCGGTGGTGGTGACGGTGATGCTGTCCGAGCCGGTGTACCCGGCCGCCGGGGTGTACACCAGCGCGCCGTCGAGGCGCCGGGTCAGCGTGCCGTGCTGCGGGTCCGCGACGGCGACCGCGGCCCGGCCGCCGGTCTTGGCCAGCAACTGGTCCAGGCTGATCACCAGCGGCTGGCCCGCGGTGGCGGTGAAGTCGGCGGAATCGGATCCGGACGAGCAGGCGGCGGTGACCGCGGCGGCGCAGACGGCGACGGCGACGACGGCGCGACGGGTAGCGGGGCGAATTCTCACCGGCTCGTCTTATCTGCCCTATTCAACGGTTTGTCGACCGGTGCCTGAACGCTGCCCGCCCAGCTCGTGAACCACGCCGCCCCGGCCCTCGGTCCCGGCGTTTCGCCGACCCGATAGGCTCGACGGCAGTCCAGATCGGCGTAATAAAGGAGACCAGGTGACCACGAACCGGATCCGGGTGGGTGTGCTCGGTGCACGCGGCAAGGTCGGGCAGGCCATCTGCGCGGGCGTCGAGGCGGCCGCGGATCTGGAGCTGGTGGCACAGGTCGACAAGGGCGACGCGCTGGAGGCGTTCACCGCCGCGGGCACCGAGGTCGTCGTCGACTTCACCCACCCCGACGTGGTCATGCCGAACCTGGAATGGCTGGTGGCGAATGGAATTCACGCCGTCGTCGGCACCACCGGATTCGATGCCGGCCGCCTGGAGCAGGTCAAGGGCTGGCTGTCCGCCAAGCCCGAGGTGGGCGTGCTGATCGCACCGAACTTCGCCATCGGCGCGGTGCTGTCCATGCGCTTCGCCGAGCAGGCCGCCCGCTTCTTCGACTCGGTCGAGGTCATCGAACTGCACCACCCGAACAAGGCCGACGCCCCCTCCGGCACCGCCTTCCGCACCGCCGGGCTGATCGCCGCGGCCCGCGAGAAGGCCGGTGTCGGCCGCAGCCCCGACGCCACCAGCCAGGAGCTCGAGGGCGCGCGCGGCGCGGATGTGGACGGCGTGCGCGTGCACTCGGTGCGCCTGGCCGGACTGGTCGCCCACCAGGAAGTGCTGTTCGGTACCCAGGGCGAGACGCTGACCATCCGCCACGACTCGCTGGACCGCACCTCCTTCGTGCCGGGCGTGCTGCTCGGTGTGCGCAAGACCCCGCTGCGCCCCGGCCTGACCGTGGGCATCGACCCGCTGCTCGACCTGTGAGCGCGCCCGAGTCCGGTGCTGCCCGCCGCGAGGTCACCAAGCTCGTGGCGTTCATCGCCGTGCTCGCGCTGGTACTGGTCTTCTACTTCCTGAGTCTGGGCAGGCGCGCGGTATTCCTGCTCACCACCGACGATCCCGGCTACGACAAGCCGTTGTTCAAGGCGCTCGCGGTGGGTCTGCTGATCCTGCCGCTGCTCGGCGTCTGGATGCTGGTGACCTCGCTGCGGGCGGCCTTCGACCATCAGCGGCTGGCCCGGCGCATGCACGAGGAAGGGCGGGAACTCGATGTCTCGCAGCTGCCGCGCCGCGCCTCCGGCCGCATCGAGAAGGCCGCCGCCGACGCGCTTTTCGAGCAGGTGAAGCAGGAGTTCGAGGCGGACCCGGAGAACTGGCGCAGCAACTACCGCGCCGCCCGCGCCTACGACTACGCCGGGGACCGCACCCGCGCGCGCGAAATGATGAAGCGCGCAGTGGAATTGGAGCGCGCGGAGCGTTCCGGCAAACAGTAGCCCGGGTTTCGCGGGGAAACCTGCCGGTAGCCTTTAGCGGGGGTAAAGTCCGCCCGGTGAAGTTCATGGTGGGTTATGCGCTGGCCATCGCCTGCGCGACGATGGGGTCGCCTGCGGCTGGTTCGGCGGTGGCGCGCGCGGAGTCCGAGCCGTCCTGCGTCGAGTTCGAGAACGGGTACAAAGCGGAGTGGCAGGCCAGCTGGGCCGTTTTCGAAGCCGGGCAACGCAATCCGGCCGATGCCCGCGCGGTGACGGAGGTGGATCTGCCGGTCGCCATCGCCGCCCCGCTGGACAAGGTCTGGTCGGTGTACACCGACGTCCGCAACGGCATCGGCCGCCACTCGTTCCTCAAGGACATCATCGTGCACCGCACCTGCGACGCGGACGGCGTACACACCACCGATTTCACAGCGCTGGAAGACATTCCGATGGGCTCGGCCACCTTCCCCGGCCACACCCAGGCCGAAACCCGCCTGCACCCCGACGAGCACTACTACACCACCGACAGCTGGGACGTCCCCAATGTCACCACCCACCAGCTGATCACCTTCACCGACAACGGCGACGGCACCACCACGGTCAACGAACACCTGACCTTCATCGCCGACCAGCCGTTGATCGATTTCACCACCGACAACGGTGTGGCCGCCCACCGCGCCTCCCAGCAAGCCGTCAAGGCCGATATCGAAAACGGCACGCTCTGAGCCGAATTCGCGCCTACGACGCGGTGCCGGTCGCCGGTGTGACCAGGGTGAGATCGGCGTCGTAGCGGCGGTAGAGCAGGTGCCCGCGACCGCTGCCGCGGTCGGTGTAGAACAGGAACGGCAGTCCGTGCTCGCACAACCTATGCACGGCCTCGGCCTCCGTCGAGATCGGGGCCGCGCGGGGATCGATCCGCAACGGTGAGGAATCCGGTTGCGGTGGTGGCGGATTCGCGTGGTGCTGGCGGTGCAGCCGGATTCCGGTGGGGCCCGCCCGGTATACGACGGCGTCCACACCCGTCCGGGCGTCGGTGAACAGGTGCACGTCGTAGTCCATGGCGTCCATGAGCCGGGCCGCCGTCAGCGGATCCAGCGTGCGCAATGGCACCGCCTTGCGCCGGGCGATCGGATTGCGGCCGTGCAGGTCGAGCGGACGCCGTGCGGTGTCCGGCCAGGAGCGCGGCTGCCAGGGCGACGAGAGGGCCTTGATCTGCTGTTCCAGCCGGGCCACGGCGGGGAAGATATTGCCGCGGCCGTCGGTGAGCGACTGCATGCGAGCCGGATTCGCGGCCACGCACAGGTTGGCCTGCACCAGCATGGGCCCGTCCGTGCCATCGGCGGAGGCGACCCGGACCCGGGCTCCGCCCGCGACCTGGAACCGTTCGAGCATCCGGCCCACCGCGCCCGCGACGCGCTCGCCCTCGAGCAGCCGCACCCTGCCGCGCGCGAGCACGACCACCTCGGGAAAGTACCTCGAAGTCCATGGCTCTGCCGGGGGCAGCACGGAGGGACCTCCCTGTTCTCGACACCGGATTCCACGAGCGTGACCAGCATCGGATGTATCTCCGGTGTCGAGATAGGGCCGAAAGTCCTTTGATTGCTTACTTCTTTGATTGCTATTTCATGCAAGCAGATGGCAAGGGAAGATCCGGGTTTCGTTCGCGGATCTCAGGTCTCGGGGAGAAAGATCATGATGACGGTATGGGTGCCGTCCCGGTCGACGGTCGTGCTCCACTTCCCCTGAACGGATTCGGTGATCAGTTGCCGGGAGCCGAGATTGATGCCGAAGGGGCGCAGTGCCTCGAGCACGTCGCCGACGGCGGGATAGCGGTATTCGCGGATGGATACACCGTCGGGGCCCTGTCCGGAAGCCACGGTGCGCAATCGGTAAACCATGGCGCATCACGATAGGCAGTCGGCCGCGCGGGCGGTGCCGGACGGCTATTCACGGGACGAAGGTCCCGAATCGCCGTTCCCCGCGGCTGCCGGGTCGTCCTCGAATTCGACTGCGGCCGAGGCTCGTTCGACGGCCGCCAGTTGTGTTCGCAGCCGGTCGGTATCCAGGGTCACGGCGCCGGCGGCGAAGGTGCGGCCCAGCGAGTGCAGCAGGTTCATCCATTCCCAGCCCAGCGCCGGTTCCGCGTCGATCGGGTCGAGCCTGTCCCCGATCATCGCGGCCGCCCGGTAGCGCAGCACGAGGATCCGCCACTGCCCGAGGAAGCGCCGGAACCGGTCGAGCGCCTCGCGGGCGTGCACGGTCACCGCCGCGATGGCGGCGAACTCGGCGTTCACCCGGCTTTCCCGCCGGGCCAGTTCCGCGAGTCCGGCGGCGGTCGCCTCGCACAGCACCGGCACCGCGCGCAGCGAGCGCGGCGGCGCGGTGCCGTCGGCCACCTCGGCGGCGAACGCGGCGACCATGCTGTTGTGCAGGGACGCCAGGCAGATGCGGAAGCGCAGATCGCGCACGTCGGCGCGGACGGCGTCCAGCTCGCGGCGCAGCTCGTGCAGGACCTCGACGGCCTCGCTCATGAGCTCTCCCATGCCCCGGGCGACATTGGCCAGCACCGGGTGGGCGGCCGCCACCGGTTCGGAGGCCTCCCGGGCCGCCACTACCGAGCGATCGATCCGCCGGGTGATATCGGCGACTTGCGCTGCGGCCGTGCCGAGTTCGTCGCAGAGCTCGCGGAGATCGGCCAGCCGGGCGACGGCGTCGCCGAGCGTGGCGTCCACCGCCACCGCCCCGGCGAGCAGCTCGCCGATCGCACCCGTGGCGTCGGGGCGCAGGTAGGCGGTCCGCACCAGATCGTCGCGGGCGGCGAGTTCCGCCGCCAGCGCGTCGAACACGAATTCGTCGAAGGAACCGAACCCGCTGTGGTGCAGCGACTTCTCGATCTCGCTCTGCCCGATGGTGGCGATATCGCGCCGCCCGATGCCGAGCTGCCGGGCACGCTCCTCCGCGGCGCGGGCCTGCTGGTACGCCTGCTCGGCGAGCTCGAGGCAGGCGCTGCGCGGTGCGAGCCGGATCGACAGATAACCCTCGGCGACCGGGCTCATCGTCGCGAACACCCAGTAGGCCGTGCCGTCCGCCGCCAGGTTGCGCACGAAGGTGCCGGTCGGGCGTCCCGCGCCCAGCCGGTCCCACATCAGCCGGAACAAGCCCGCGGGCATATCGGGGTGGCGGACGATATTGTGCGGTTTCCCGGCCAATTCGGTTGGCGCATAGCCCGATACCCGGGAGAACACGGCATTGCCCACTTCGATCAACCCGCGGCTGTCGGTGATCGAGAAGAACAACTCCGCCGGATCGAGGGCGGCTTGCCGCCCCTGAGCGCACTCCGCTTGCTTCAGCACGTGGCAACCATAGGGCAAGCCGACTCGCGACAGCGCGATCGGCGCTGTGATGTGCACCCTAGTGCTGGCCAATTACACTGTGCGACAGGGTGATAAGCGACACATCGTCTGTAAGTTCGTGTGGGGTAAGTGAATTGGATCGATCCGCTACCCACCCCCGGATATCCGCCCAGTCGCGCAGATCGCCGAATCGGCGGCCGCCCCGCAGGAAATAGCGGATCTGCGCACGGACCGGCAGGTGCTTGCGGTGGTAGCGCCCGGCGAAGTGACGATAATCCTCGGCCCCCAGGGCATCCCGCAACATGGCGATCCGCTTGGGTACCGCCGCGCCGAAGACGCGCCACGGCCTGTTCCGATCGCCCGCCGACAGGCCGACGCCGAACAGCCGGACATCGCGCTCGACGAGCGAGTCCAGCTGCTGATACGCGTAGATGACCAGCGGTGGCATGAAGTCGCCGTGGTACACGGCGCTGCCGAGCACCACCGTGTCGAAGCCGGACAGATCCGGTTTGCGCTGCACCGAGGACACCTCGACGTCGAAACCACGGCTCGTCAGTTCCGCGCCGATGAATTCCGCGATCTCCGCGGTACTCCCGCGGCCGCTCGCGTACACGACCGCGATGCTGTGCTTGTCCGACTCCACCCGGACAGCCTCGTCGGCCGCCGGAAATCCGGTCAGAGTATTCGGCCCTCTCGCCGCGGTGACCAAGGTCAGTTCGGCCCGGGCGCAGGTGTCGCGGTCGAGCGGAAATGCCCGAAGCCCGGGACCTGCGGTTGCTGGACCCGGGCTTCGAGGCGTCGGCAGAGAGTTGCGGAGACTTTCTCCGCGCGGTCACGGTCGTTTCGATCCCGGCCGACGCGAGTAGGACATCGGCACCGTATGCGGTAACCGCCGGGTGTGAACAGACCGGTGGCCGGATCGGTGACCGACGGCCCGCCGACCGAGGGCCAAGGTCCCGGGGGCGGCGTGCGGACCGGTGATCGGGTCAGGAGCTGCTGGACGGCAGGGGCGAGACCTGTTGCGGGGCAGTCTTATCGATGCGGCGGCTGCCATTGCCGCTGTGCACCGCCGGGCGTGGGCGGCCGAAGGTCAGGATGCCGTCCTCCAGCGGTGTCCGGCGCAGCAGGGCGCGGTCGCGGAAGTAGCTGTTGACGAGCTGCCACGGGCCGCGGGTGCCCTGCCGGGGCATGACGGCGTCGCCGCGCCGAACGTAGCCGGAGGACAGGACGTCTCCCATCAGCGAGTGGTCGGATCGGTCGGCTGCGGTCGCGGTGGCGACCACGGTCGTGTAGTCGTGGGCCCGCATGTGGTTGAGGATGTGGCAGAAGAACTCCGCGGCCAGGTCGGCCTTGAGCGTGCACGAGGCATTGGTGTAGCCGAGCACCACCATCGCATTGGGCACGCCGTCGAGCAGAGTTCCCTTGTAGAGCACCTTTTCGCGGGTGTTCACCGGTTGGCTGTCCACGGTCACGCTCGCGCCGCCGAGCATCTGCACGGTCAGGCCGGTCGCGGTGATCACGATGTCGGCGGGCAGCTCCCGGCCCGACGCCAGGCGGATGCCGGTCTCGGTGAAGGTTTCGATGCGGTCGGTGACGATCTCGGCCTTGCCGCCGCGCAGCGCCCTGAACAGGTCGCCGTTCGGGACGACGCACAGGCGCTGATCCCACGGGTCGTAGTCGGGGGTGAAGTTGCGCATGTCGATCTTGCCGACCTGCCGGTGCACCGCGCCGAGCACCAGCTTGCGCACCAGCTCGGGGTAGCGCCGGGAGAGCCGGTAGCTGGCCTGCTGCAGCACGATATTGCGGGCCCGGCTGGCTCGATAGGCCAGTGTGGCAGGCAGTTTCAGCTTGCGCATGACCACCGCGACCGGATCGTCGGCGGGCAGTGAGGCGATGTAGGTGGGGGAGCGCTGCAACATGGTGATGTGCGCGGTGTCCTCGCACATGGCCGGGACCAGGGTGATGGCGGTCGCGCCGCTGCCGATCACCACGACCCGCTTGCCGCGGTAGTCGAGGTCCTCGGGCCAGTGCTGCGGGTGCACGATGCGGCCGCGGAAGTCGTGTTCGCCGGGGAATTCCGGGCGGTAGCCGTGGTCGTAGTCGTAGTAGCCGGTGCAGCCGACGAGGAAGTCGGCGGTGTAGGTCTCGGTGTGGCCGGTCTGCTCGTCGAGGGCGGTGACGGTCCAGATGTGGTCGCGGCTGGACCAGTTCGCGGTGACGACCTTGCGGCCGAATCGAATGTGCTCTGTCACGCCGTGTTCGGTGGCCGCGTCCTCGATGTAGCGGCGGATGTGCGGGCCGTCCGCGAGCACCTTGGTGCCGGGCCAGGGGCGGAAATTGTAGGCGAAGGTGCACACGTCCGAGTCGGAGCGGATACCCGGGTAGCGGAACAGATCCCAGGTGCCGCCGATGGCGGTGCGGCGCTCCAGGATCAGGTAGCTGCGGCCGGTTCGCTCGCGGGTGAGGTGGCAGGCCATGCCGATGCCGGAGAGGCCTGCTCCGATGATCAGTACATCGACGTGCCGCGTCATTGAGGTCTCATTTCGTCGGTCGTGCCCGGTGTTCGCTGCGCGGGTGAACAGAAGGTATCTGTGAATAGCAGTCACGTATAGTGACCAATGGCCCTATTCCCGGGGCCTCGTCGCGACGCAGCCTTACGGACGTATCCACTTCGCAGAGAGGTCGTGACAATGACGTCCGTAGCAACCACACCGACGTCCGCGGTAACCACATCCGATGCGGACCCGCTGGTCGCCGAGGCGCAGGAATACGCGGGCAAGCTCCTGCTGCTCTCGGAGGGCTCGGTGCACAAGCACTTCGACCCGTTCGTCGACATCGATTGGGACAACCCCGATTTCGATCCCGACGCCGACCCGCAGCGCTGGATCCTGCCCGAATCCGCGGATCCGCTCGGCCGCCACCCCTGGTACCTCGCCCTGCCCGAGGAGCGCAAGATCGCCATCGGTAAGTACCGGCAGGCCAATATCGCCAAGGTCGGTTTGCAGTTCGAATCCATCCTGATCAGCGGCATGCAACAGCACGTCTTCGGCCTGCCGAACGGCTCACCCGAATTCCGCTACTGCTCCCACGAGATGATCGAGGAGCGCTACCACACCCTCATGTTCCAGGAGATGGTCAACCGCGTCGGCGTCGACGTCCCCGGAATGGGGCCGCTGGTACGCCAACTGCGCTACCTCGGCGTGCCGGTCGCGATCGCGTTCCCGAGCCTGTTCTTCATGGCCGTGCTGGCGGGTGAGGAGCCCATCGACCACATCCAGAAGGATGTGCTGCGCTCCGGCGAGGACGTGCACCCGATCATGCGGGGTGTGATGGCCATTCACATCGCGGAGGAGGCGCGCCACATCTCCTTCGCGCACGAGTTCCTCAAACATCATGTGCCGCAGCGGAAGCCGGTGAGCCGGGCAGCGCTGTCGATCGCCATGCCGATCGTCATGTGGATCCTGGGCCGTTCCATCGCGACGCCGCCCAAGGCGTTCTTCACCGAATTCGACATCCCCGACGAGGTGCGCAATGAGCTGTTCTACGGTTCGAAGGAGGCCCGCCAGGTCTTCAGCGACTACTTCATCGACGTCCGTGCGCTCGCCGCCGAGCTCGGGCTGATGAATCCGGTCGCCGAGCGCGTCTGGAAGCTGCTGCGCATCGACGGCCCGGCCAGCCGCTACCGGTCGGCCCCGAACCGCACCATCCAGCCCGAAATCATCTGACGGACAGCGTGTTTCACCACACCTCCGCGCGAGCGAGGGCCTCGGCCTCCATCGCGGCGATGAAGTCGGCGACGTCGGAACCGTAGATGCCCCAGCTGTTCACGCCCCCGAGCTCGACCAGCCTGAGTGCGCCGTCGGGCCCGACGCCGACATCGACGGTGACCATCGTGGGACCGTGGGCGAGCAGCCGCGCCGCCGCGGTCTCCGCGAAGTCGCGCACGCGATCGGGCACGGGTAGGTAGGGCTCGTTCGGATACGAGCTCCCGCAGACGAATCCGCCGTCGCGGCAGAAGCAGCGGTACTCGCGCTCGAACGTCACCACCTCGGACACGACAACGAGCTCGTCCCGGTACTGATCGTAAGTCTCGAGCCAGCTCCCCAGCTCCGAAATCGCATGGACCCCTGCGGGAAACAGCTTGAAGTTCGTATCGCTGCGCAGAAAAACCTGATCACCGCCGAACATTCGCCGCAGCGGCAGACCTGGCACCGCCGAGAACGGCACCAGCACGGCGATACGACCGAGGAGATCGTAGACATGCCGGTAATAGAACGAACACCGCAGCACCGAATATTCATCGAAGACCGCCTCACCGAGCCGCCCCGCCCGCCGCAACCGCCCCATCGTCGGCATAGTCCCATACCCCACAACCGCCCGCCCCTCTTCGACAACGGGCCAGCGCCCCAACATCGCATCGTGCGCATCGACAACCAAAGCATCCTCGAGCGCGCCCGCGACGACAGCGGACCCTGGGAATTCCTCATGAAGATCGATAAGCCACTGCGGTCGCATGCCGCGATGAAACCACAGAGCGGGACGGGACCACCGCGCGACCACTGAAAGGTGAGTGCGTTGATCCGGTTGGCCCTATTCGGCCCCCGACGGCTGCGGACCTCGGGGTAGGTCACGTTCGAAGATCACATTCATCGGAGAGAATCCGTGCGCCCGGAAGAAGTCGTGAGCAGCGGTATTGAACTGCCAGGCGTCGAGACGCAGCCCCGACGCCTTCAGCTCACGAGCCGCCGCAGCCGCCGCGTCGATCAGCCGGCCGCCGATGCCGTTGCGCCGTGCGCTCGGCGAGACGGCGAGGTGATGAATGTACAGAATCGACAACTCCTGCCTGAACGCATCCGCCTCCCGACGACGATGCTCGGCCAGCAGGTATCCGACCGCCTCCGGCCCGATCGAGGCGAGCAGAACATGCATCCCATCGACCATCTGGGATCTGAAGAACTCTCGCAGCGCACTGAGATCCACTGCCCGGAAGACATCGGGCCTGTCATCGACATGCAGTTGATGGAGTGCCATGCCCAGCCCAGCCAGCGCATCGACATCCCGCGGTCGCGCCGGCCGGATCTCGATTTCCCCCGTTACCCCCCCGCTCCGCCGATGTCCGGCCATGGAACAAGACAACCAGAAGCGCATGGCTCCCGCCCACACCTTTTCGCGGCATGTGCCGATCCCAAAACCCGCCGGCCCCTGACCACTCGTGCGATACCCCCGCCGCAGCCCCCCACAACCAACAGCCGTTCCTCATCGTCGAGTGGCACAATCCTGGGGCTTTCGTCCGATTTCATCACGAATTTTGTGCCACTCGGCGCTCGGTGGGTGGGGGAGTCCACCGGTTTCGGATCGATTCCGCCTGTTGGTGTTCGGCCGAGTTACGCTGGAGAGTTTGGTTAGTGGTTCCGGATGTTATAGGGGCTGGGGACATTCCAGGTTGTGCACGAGGACGCTGAGGCCGCGGGTGGATAGGCGGGCGTGGATGAGGGGTTCGGTTTGGTTCCAGGTTCCGCCTGCCAGTCCGCAACCGATTCGTGGCAGTCCCTATCGAGGCGTTTGATGGCGTTGCGAATTCGGCGAGTTTCTTCAGGGTCTGGTCGACGGCCTCATAGCGGATCGGCGGTTTGCCAGCGGTCGGTCGGATGCGGTGTTGGCCGATCATGTTGGCTACGTGGAGATTCGGTGCGACCTGGACGAACTGTGCCGCGCCCAGGCCGAAGTCGTTGGACTCGCGCTGCTGGTACCAGTCCCGGTAGGCGCGTTCGGGTTGCGGCCGTCGTGCTGAGAGGGCGAGGACGAAACCTTTGCCCATCTCGGTCAGGCTCATGGTGTCCTCCCGCGCCGAACGTAGACGCGGGCACCGACATCATCCGCTGCCCGATACAACCGGTACGCCACGCGGCTGGTGCGGATGTTGGTGCGTGCGGACTGTGGCAAGATCATCCGGCCTGATCGCGCGCTATTGCAGCGGATTCGGCCTACTTGCCCTGTGCGGCGGCGGAAAGTGTGCGATCAGGCCGGTATTCGGAACTCGGCTGTTGCGGATGCTTCTGTGCCGCAGCTTTTCTTGGCCGTTTCGGGTGCGCCGACTCAGCAGCGCCCGCAGCGGGATCGAAGCAACCCGCCGTGATCAGTTCGCCTGCACCGTGTGTTTCCTGATCGTGTCTTCGATTGGTTGGCCGGAGGTGGTGGGGTGGGAGGGGGCGGTGCCGTCGAAGATGGTGTCGAGGATGTCGGCGGCGTCGAGGGTGCTGCGGTAGGAGTGGGCGCGGGCGCTGAGGATGACGGAGTGCAGGATGATCGCGTAGATGCGGGACCGGGGGACGGTCGGGTGCCAGCCGTGTCGTTCGCGATCGCGCAGTGCGGATTCCACGGCTTCGAGGACGTCGACGATCACCTGGATTTCGATCTGATCGGGCTCATCGGAGGGCATGGCGGCCTCCGAGAAACAGTGTGCCGCAACCGAACATCGCGGTTCGCAACAGCGTGAACAAGGACTTGCGCGTCCTCGTTGCCGGTTTGGCCAGGCGCAATTGGATGGCCTGAAGTGCTTGTGCGGCGGTCAATTCGTCGGTCGCGGTCTCCCGCTTCTCGCGCTCTAGTCGGTCGATGATCGCCTGCACCGACCACTGGTTGCCGCTGGACATAGCGTCTGCCTCTCTGGCGTTGCCGTGGTCCCAGCACACCACCGGCACTCTGCTGGAACCAGCAAATCCGGACGTTCCTGACTGATTGGTCCAAACTGCCAGGGCGAGTTTCTCTTCGGCGTATCGTCTATTCCGCGATGGCGTGTGTTTCCGTTCCGATAATGCGGAGGGCGCCGACATGACCAGCGACGACGAACCATCGACCCTGCCTCGGCGGCAGTTGGGGCGGTTTCTGCGCGAGGCTCGGGACAACCGTGGACTTGCGATGGACAAGGCGGCGCAGCTGGCGGAATTGAGCAAGACCGGCCTGCATCGCATCGAGACCGGCGGGGTGAAGAAGCTGCGGCTGCGCGACATTCGAGCACTGTGTGAGATTTACGAAGTTACCCCGGCAGACACCGACCGCGCCGTGGAGCTGGCCAAGCAAGCCCAGACCGCGTCGTGGTACACCGCTTTCGCGGGTCTCTATGGCGACGCCACATTCAACATGTACGTCGGGTTGGCCGCCTCCGCGAGCCGATTGTCGGCCTACCATGAGATCATGCTCGGGCTGGTGCAGACTGCCGACTATGCTCGTGCGCTGATCAGCGGGTATTACGACGTCAGCAGTCACGATGAGATCGAACGCCGGGTCGAGCTGCGACTCGAGCGGCAGACGATCATCACGCGCAAGGCCGCTCCGGTGAAACTCGAACTGCTGCTTCACGAGTCGGCGCTGCACCGCGTGTTCGGAGGCCACCGTGTGATGGCGGCACAGTTGCGGCATCTGGCGGAAATCGGAAAGCTGCCCAATGTTTCGCTGCGCGTCCAGCCATTCAGCAGCGGTTGCAGCAGGGGTCTCCTGCACGGCCCATTCGTGATCCTCGAGTTCGGTGACGACGCCAAGGGACGCCCGATCGAGCCGCCGCTCGTGTATCTCGAGGGTGCCGGACGGCCGGACTTCTACATGGAGAACGCCGATGACGTGCGGCGCTACCATGAAATCGCTTCGGCCATCCGGAATACGGCCTTGACCGAGACACGGACGCGAGACCTGATACGGCAGGTAGCAAGGAGTTACGCGGCATGAAGATCGACTTGTCCGGGGCGCGGTGGTTCAAGAGCAGCCGCAGCAGCGGTCAGACCGACTGCGTCGAGGTGGCCTGGCTTGCGGGGGATTCGGTCGGCGTACGCGACTCCAAGAATCCGACCGGGCCCGCGCTGGTCTTCGCTCCCGGCGAGTGGGACGCGTTCGCCGCCGGAGTCGCCGCCGGTGTATTCGATAGGTTCCGGTAGGGGGCAAAGGCTTTCGGTTCGGAAATGCGAGTGTGGCCCGGAACCTGTTGGTTCCGGGCCACACTCGGGTTGCTGGTGGGGCGGGATGATTTCGTGCGATCAGCCCGGCTGCCAGCGGGTTACGGGGCCGGGTGGACGGTGCACCAGTGTTCGGCGATGTCGATTCGGCGGGCGAGCCAGACCTTTTCGTGGGACTGGACGTAGTCCAGGAAACGTTCCAGGGACTTGGCGCGGGCGGGCTTGCCGATGATGCGGCAGTGCAGGCCCACCGAGAGCATCTTGGGGGCACCGGCGGCGCCTTCGGCGTAGAGGACGTCGAAGGCGTCCTTGAGGTAGGAGAAGAACTCCTCGCCGTTGGCGAAGCCGGCGGGGGAGGAGAAGCGCATGTCGTTGGTTTCCAACGTGTACGGGAGGACCAGTTGGTTCTGGTCGCCGACCTTGACCCAGTAGGGGAGGTCGTCGCCGTAGGAGTCGGAGTCGTAGACGAAGCCGCCGTGTTCCACGACCAGGTCGCGGGTGTTGGGGGAGTCGCGGCCGGTGTACCAGCCCTTCGGTGCTTCGCCGAAGAGCTTGGTGATGATGCGGACGGCCTCTTCCATGTGGGCGCGCTCGGTCTCCTTGTCCACCAGTTGGTAGGTGAACCAGCGCAGGCCGTGGGAGCAGATGTCGTAGCCGAGGCGCTTGAACGCCGCTACGGCTTCGGGGTTGCGTTCCAGGGCCCGCGCCACGCCGAAGATGGTGAGCGGGATGTCGCGCTGCTCGAACAGTCGCAGCACTCGCCAGAGTCCGGCTCGGGAGCCGTACTCGTACATGGTTTCCACGCTCTGGTGGCGGTTCGGGAAGGCCGCGCCCGGAACGATGTCGGGGGTGAGGAACGCCTCGGAGCCCTCGTCGCCGTCGAGCGGGTTGTTCTCGCCGCCCTCTTCGTAATTGAGCACGAAGTTGACGGCGATGTTCGCATCACCGGGCCAGTGCGGGTGCGGCGGGTTGGGGCCGTAGCCGACCATGTCCCGCGGGTAGTTCAGGTCGAAATCGCTCATGCCTCCGCTGCGCTCCGGCACGAGCGATGGCTCGGCTGTGTCCATTTCTCGCTCGCTACGCTCGCTCATGCCAGTTCATTTTCCAGCTCGGCGCGCAGGCGCGCGCGAGACTCGTCGGTGAGGGTGCCGAACAACCGCAGCCGGGCCATGCCGCCGTCGGGGAAGGCGTCGAAGCGCACCCGCACGACCGCCTCGGCGGCGTCGATGAGGAAGCGGTGGCGGGTGTCGGGCTGCAGGCGGGTACGCGGCAGCAGCTCCACCTCGGAGCCGTCGGCGCGAATGCCGGTGAGCGAACCCGCACCGGGGCTGTTGAACAGGAAGTACGAGGTGTCGATCTCCGCGGCGGTGATGACGCCCTCGGCGGCCAGCTGCACCAGCACCCAGTCGTTGGTGGTCTTGTCGCGACCGCGCGCGGTCTCCCAGCCGTCGCCCATGCTGGCGGCGCGGCCCGGCATCAGGATGTTCTGCGGGTGCGAGAAGAAGATGTTGGAGCAGTCGGCGACCAGGCCGCCGTTCGCGATCGCGGCCAGGTCGAACGGGCCCGACTCCAGCCACGCGAGATCCGGCTTGGCGACGCCGTGCACGCGCAGCCGCGCGATGCCGCCGTCGGGGAACATGCGCAGCCGCACGTGGGTCCAGCGCTCGGCCGACTCCACTGCGAACGGGTTCTTCGAGTCGCCCGCGACCTCGGCGCGCTCGACGATGGTGGTCCAGCCCTCGGCGTCGACCAGCTCGTCGACCGACGGATGTCCTTCCACCGCAATGGCTTCCACTGTGATCTCGGGCGGGTAGTTGCCCTTGAACCAGGCGGTGTCCACGACCACGCCCTTGATCACACCGGGCACGCCGAGGCGGATGATGGCCGAATCGCAGTCGTCCCCGGCCGGGTGACCGCCATCGTCGCCGCGGCGGCGGCGGGTCTCCCAGCCGTCGTACACCTGGCCCTTGTGACCGAAGGTGGCGGGGGAATAGGTGGCCGCCTGCGGGCGGATGAGATTCTCGCGCTCGGCGAAGGACTCGTCATTGGCCCACAGCACCGCGCCACCCAGGGTGCGCACGGCCAGATCGGGAAGCAGTGTGAAGTCGTCGCTCATAGCGCCGGAATCTTCCTTTCTCGCAGTTGATTCAGTACGTCGACAGAGGCTTTGGGGGCGATGGCGGTGACATCGGCGGGATCGAAAGCGCCGCACTCCAATCCGCGCAGCACCACGGTGGCAAGCGCCTGCGCGGTGGCGGGCTCGTCCATGACCGCGCCGCCCTGGCGATCCAGGTAGCGGCCGATGCGCGGGGCGGCGATGCCCAGGCCCTCGCGGAAGAAGGCGAAGGTGGCCAGCCAGCGGGTCACCAGGTGGCCCGCGCCCATGTCCCAGCCCTGGTAGTAGCCGCGCTCGAGCGAACGGGTGACCAGGCGGAAGTGGCGCGACACCGCCGCGCGCACCTCCTCGTCGGTGCCGATGGGCAGCACCTGGGTGGACCCGTCGCACACCCACACGCCGGTGGTGGCGGCCGCGGCCTGCATGACGGCCTTGGCGTGGTCGGCGACCGGGTGCTCCAGCGACTGGAACTTCGGCGCGATACCCAGCGCGGCGCTGTAATCGTAAGTGCCGTAGTGCAATCCGGTGCAGCGCCCGTTGGAACGCTGGATCAGCTGCGACACCGGCGAGCTGCCGTCGGCGGCGATGATGGCCTGCGGGCTCTCGATCTGCAGCTCGAACTTCAGCGACCCGGACGGCAGGCCGTGCGCGGCTTCCAGGGCCTCGCACACCTGCACGGTGAGATCGGCCTGCTCGACGTGGCGAATCTTGGGCACGGTGAACACGAAGCCCTCGGGCACCCCGCCCGCGCCTTCGAGGACCTTCTCCAGCGTCCGGATGGCGCGCGCCCACTCCAGGGTGGTCAGGCCCTTGGTGCGGATGCCGCGCGAACGCACCTCGGCCGGAAGGGCTTTCAGCACCGCACCGGCATTGAGGGCCGCGGCGTCTTCGACGTCGTCGGGGCGGGTGCCGTAGCCGTCCTCGAAATCGAAGCGCAGATCCTGGATGGGCCGCTCGCGCAGGGTCTCGAAAACCCGTGCCACGGTGTCTTCCCTGGCCAGCGCGACCAGCAGATCGCGCTGGTTCTCGGCGAGTTCCAGGGCGGCCGAACCCCATTCACGCGGAGTGTCGACGGAGGCGTCCGCGCCGGATACATACGCGGTGTGGATCGGCTGGCCCGGACGGTCACCCGGGTAGAGCCGCGACAGCTCCGAATCCACAGCCTGCAAACGGGATTCGATCCCGCTCAATGTCTCCGGTGGCAGCGTCACGCCTGCGCCTCCTTTTCTTCGATGCCGAAATCGGCGAGCAATCCCACGTACTTCTTCGGTAGTGGGGCCGCGAATTCCCCGCGGCCGGACTTACGCAACTTCATGGTGACCAGCGACTGCACGGTCAGCGTGGCGGCGGCGACGCCGTCCACCACGGGTACCCCGACCTCGGCGGTCAGGAATTCACACAGGTCCGCCATCCCCGCGCAGCCGAGCACGACCGCGTCGGAGTCGTCGGCGGCCACCGCCTCGCGGCAGGCGTCGGCGATGACCTTGCGCGCCTTGGGATCCTCGAGCTCCAGCACCGGGATCTCACAGGCGTGCACGTTCGCGCAGAAACGTTCCATCCCATAGCGTTCCGCCAGCTCCCAGGCCCGGCCCGCGGTACGGGCGAGCGTGGTGACCACGCTGAACCTGCGGCCCAGGTGGCTGGCGTACTGCATACCGGCCTCGGCGATGCCGATGACCGGGCCGCGCGCCAGCTCCCGCGCCGCGTCCAATCCGGGATCGCCGAAGCAGGCGATGACATAGCCGTCCACGCCCTCGGCCTCGCCGCGCGCGATCTCGGCCAGCAGCCCGGGCACCGACAGCGCCTCGTCGTAGTGGCTCTCGATGGAGGCGGGACCCATCTGCGGGTTGACGGCCTCGATCACCGTGTCGGGGGCCGCGACCGAACGCGCGCTTTCCCCGATGAGAGCCGTCATCGCGGCGGTGGTGTTGGGATTGATGACCCGGATCCGCATGAGACCACGCTATCGAACAGGAATGGCTTTGCGGTTGCCTGAACCGTATATGTTCGAAAGCCCCTGGCTCAGGGGTTATATATCTTCTTCACCTGCGGGTTCGGCGAACAAACCGGTGTCGGTGGGCAGGTGTTCCAGAACACCGTTGAGCCGTGAGTGATGTAGCTCGGTGGCTGCCAGCAACGCTTCAGCATCCCTGGCGAGGAAGGCTTGCAACTGCTTGCTGTGATCGGCGTGCAGCACGACGCGGTCCATGGTCGTCACGTGCACCATGGGCTGCACGGGCTCGGTGATGTTCCAGGCGTATTCGAGCATGTGCACCACGCGCGGCATACCCGACGGGCGCACCAGCGCGAGGTGGAAGTTGCGGGTCTCGCGGTGATAGGCGACCGCGTTCTCGGTGAGCACCGCCTGCTCGAGCCGGGCGTGGATCTCGCGGGCCAGCTCATGATCGGCCTCGGTGGCGTGATGCACGGCCGCCGCCAGCGCCGCGGACTCCAGCCGCTCGCGCACGATGTAGAGCTAGCGCAACTCGTCGGCGGTGAGCATGGTCACCTGGTAGCCGAAGTTGGGGCGATGTTCGACCAGGCCCTCGCCGATCAGCGTCTGCAGCGACTCGCGCACCGGGATCGCACTCACCGTGAACGCGCGCGCGATCTCGCCCAGCGGCAGACCGGTGCCGGGCGGCAGATTTCCCTCCAGGATCATCCGGCGCAATTCACCGAGAATCTCCTGCTGGGAATAGCCGCGGCGGGCGTCCAAGGGCGGGTTGAGCTGGGGCAGACGAGGTAGGCGGGGGCGAGAAGGCACGGACCCAACCCTAACGCGTCGCCGATCGGGCCCGGACGCCGCGACCGGTCGGGGCCGATCGTGTCGATGCGTGTGGGTCAGCTCTCCCCGGCCTCGTAGCCGAGGGCCTTGAGCGAAAGCCGGTGCAGCGTTTCACGTTCCGCCGGGGTCAGGCGCGCGAGCAGGACATCGGTGGCCTCGAAGATCTTCGCGTCCGTTTCCTCCCGCAGTCGATTGCCCGCGGCTGTGATAGCCAAACGGTATTTCCGGCGATCCTCCGGATCGCGGGTGCGGGTGACCAGTCCGGCCTTCTCCAGGCTGTCGATGAGCCGGACCACCTCGCTGCGGTCGATCTCCATGGTGTTGGCCACCTCCTGCTGGGAGACCTCGGCGCGCTCGGCGAGATAGGTCAGCACCCAGTGCTCGCGCAGCGGCGTGTCGAGCTTGGTGTGCACGGCCTTGTGCAGCTTGCCCAGTGCGTAGGTGGGGTGTCGCAGCAGGCCGGCGGGGTGGAAGTCGGGTGCGGCGCTGGGTTCCTCGGTCACCCGCCGATTATATCTATTGTTGAGTAGATCAATCATTGATACTGTCTGCAATTGAGTTGCTCATCTACTGATGAAGGAGAGGTCCGATGACGCAGATGCGTTCGGACACAAAGGCATCCGGCAGCGGGGGAGTGGCCGTCGAGCCCGCGGCCCCCGCCGCTTCCGACAAGATCCCCGCGCATGTCTGGCGCACCGCCGGTGTGGTGGTGTTCGGCGCGGTCATGGGCATGCTCGACACCTCGCTGGTGAATATCGGGCTGCGCACGATCGGCGCGGATCTGGGCGCGTCGCTGGCCACCATCCAGTGGGTGGCGAGCGCGTATCTGCTGGCCCTCGGGGTTTCGCTGACCGTGTGCGGCTGGCTCGCCCGGCGGGTGGGCGTGACGCGGCTGTGGCTGGGGGCGCTGGTCGCGTTCACTCTCACCTCGGTGCTGTGCGCGTTCGCGCCAACCGCGGGATGGCTGATCGGGGCGCGCATTCTGCAGGGTCTCGCGGCCGGGCTGATGATTCCGGCCGGGCAGACCATCCTGGGTCAGGCGGCCGGGCCGCAGCGCATGGGCCGCGTCATGGGCGTGGTCGGAATCGCGGTGGTCGGTGCGCCCGCCATCGGGCCGACCATCGGCGGGCTCATGCTGGCGCACTGGAGCTGGGAGTGGTTGTTCCTGATCAACATTCCGTTCGGGCTGGCCGGGCTGGCGCTCGGGCCGCGGTATCTGCCGCGCAGCAGCGGAATGCCGACGCAGAAGCTGGACATCGTGGGCGTGGTGCTCGCGGGTGGCGGTGTCTCCGCGGTGGTCTACGGGCTGGGTGAGATCGCGGTGACCGGTTCGGCGACCTCCGCGTCGGTGTGGCTGCCGGTCGTGCTCGGGCTCGCCGGGCTCGCTGGATTCCTGACCCGCGCCCTGCGGACCGAGCAGTCGTTGCTCGACATCCGGCTGTTCGGCAATCGCGCCTTCCGGATCGCCAACACCGCCAGCTTCTTCGCCGGTGGCGCCATGTTCGGGGTAATGGTGTTGCTGCCCTTGTACTTCCAGGTCCTGCACGGCACCGGCCTCGTCTGCACCGACGTCGATCTGCTCGCCTACGGTCTGGGCGGAATCGTCATGCTGCCGCTGGGCGGACGGTTGACCGACCGATTCGGCGGCGGCCGGGTCGCGGTGATCGGCAACCTCGCCATCGCGGCGGCGGTGCTGCCGTTCGCCTTCCTGCCCGCCGATGCGAACGGCGTCCTCATCCAGTCCCTGCTGTTCGTCGCGGGGATGGCGACGGGTGTCGGTGCCATGCCGCTGGTTTCGTCCGCCTACGCGTCGGTCCGCCGCGAACAGCTGCCCGACGCGACCGCGTTCGTGAACATCCTGCAGCGCGTCGGCGGCGCGGTGGCGGTGGCCGTGGTGGCCGTGATCCTCTCCCGCGCAGCGTCATCCGGCTGGTCCCCGGTCTCGGGCTACCATCTCGCCTTCGGCGTGCTGGCGGCGCTGTCGGTGGTGGCCTCGGCCGCCTCGACCGTCCTCTACGGCCACCAGCGCCGCGCGTGAACGTGGCGAACACAACGGTCCGCCACGGGGGTGCGGCGCGACACTGAGAATGTGAACGATCCAGACCCCTTCGCCTCCCGCAGGATCCGCGTCGAGCGCTTCCTGCGGGATCGCGGCGCGGACACCATCGACCACCCCGGCGGCACCCTGCTCGCCCACCTGGGCCGCGTCGCCGACACCCTCGCCGCCTGGGGTCACGACGCCGACCTCCAACTCGCCGGTCTCGCCCACGCCGTCTACGGCACCGACGGTTTCGACCGGCATCTGGTCGAATCGCCGGACCGCTCAACGGTTGTCGATCTCGTGGGCGACCGCGCCGAAGCGCTGATCTACCTCTACGCCTGCTGCGACCGCTCCGCCCTCTACCCCCGCATCGACGCCACCACAGCGCGCTTCCGAGACCGATTCACCGCCCGCGAATTCGAACCCGCACCCACCGATTTCGCCGCCTTCCTGGAACTGACGGTGGCCAACGAACTCGATGTCATGGCTCAGAACGCCGACCTCGCAACACAACACGGCGCGGGCCTCTACGACCTCTTCGCTCGCGCCCGCCCGCACCTGACTCCCGCCGCGTGGTCCGCCTGCCATGCGCAGCTGGCCCGCTACCATCGCGGGCCATGACCACCACTCCGGCCACCGCCGCCGACACCGCCCATCTGCGTGCCGCCGTCGCAATCGCGGAACGCGCCCGCCGCAAGGGGAATCACCCGTTCGGCGCACTGCTCGTCGGAGCCGACGGCGCGATGCTGCTCGAGGCCGAGAACACCGTCACCACCGCACGCGACGCCACCGGGCATGCCGAAACCAACCTGGTGCGGCTGGCCACCGCCGCCTACGAAGCGGAATTCCTGCGCGGCTGCACGCTTTACACCAGCACCGAACCCTGTGCCATGTGCGCGGGGGCGATCTACTGGGGCAATATCGGACGCGTCGTGTACGCCCTGGGCGAGGATGAACTGCTTGCCATGACGGGAGCCAACCCGGACAACCCCACCATGTCTCTGCCGTGCCGGGTCGTCTTCGCCGCCGGGCAGCGAGTGCTCCCGGTGCTCGGCCCGGTCGAGCTTGCCGAGGCCCGTGCCGTGCACGAGGGGTTCTGGGACTAGCGGATCTCGGCGCTCACGCGGGCGTGGGGATGCGGCCGGTGGGGTCCAGGGTGTCGGAAAGTCGTTGCAGGGCTGCGGGAACCAGGCGGTAGTAGACCCAGGTGCCGCGGCGTTGCGAGGTGAGCAGGCCCGCTTCCCGGAGCACCTTCAGGTGGTGGGAGATGGTGGGCTGGGAGAGGTCGAAGACGGGGGTGAGTTCGCAGACGCAGACCTCCTCGCCGTCGGCCGCGGCGATCAGGGACAGCAGTCGCAGGCGGACCGGATCGCCGAGCGCCTTGAACGAGGCGGCCAGAGCGGTCGCGGCCTCGGGGGCCAGGCGCGCGGACAATGGGACGCAGCAGTCCGCCGCGGCGATCACCGGGAGTTCCTGTTTCGACACTCATCAATATTGACAGATATCGATGCATGGCGGCAAGCTTGATTCGACAGATATCGATACAACCCGGTCGGCCGGTGCGCGGCCCGGGTTTTCGGAAGGGAGTGACCCATGTCCGAGCAGGGCAACGAGCTGCGTGAGACCGTGCGCGAGCGGTATGCGGCCGCGGCCGTCGCGGTTGCCGGGGGTGGCACGGCCGAGGATTGCTGCGGGGGCGGCGACTGCTGTGCGACCGGGGCGATCGACATCGACGAGAACTTCGGGGCGAGCCTGTATCGGGCCGCCGAACGTGACCAGCTGCCGATCCAGGCCGTGGCCGCCTCGCTGGGCTGCGGGAATCCGACCGCCGTCGCGGAGCTGCGCGCCGGTGAGACCGTGCTCGATCTGGGGTCGGGCGGCGGCATCGATGTGCTGCTGTCCGCGCGCCGAGTCGGGGAGTCGGGCAAGGCATTCGGGGTCGACATGACCGACGAGATGCTCGAACTCGCGCGGGCCAACGCGGCCGAGGCCGGTGTCGTCAACGTCGAGTTCCTGCAGGGGGCGATCGAGGCGATTCCGCTGCCGGACAACAGCATCGACGTGGTGATCTCCAACTGTGTGATCAACCTGTCGACCGACAAGCCCGCCGTGTTCGCCGAAATGGCGCGGGTGCTGGTGCCCGGCGGTCGGATCGGGATCGCCGACGTGGTCGCCGATGATGACCTGACTCCGGCTCAGCGCGGTGAGCGCGGCGACTACGTCGGGTGTATCGCGGGTGCGCAGTCGTTCTCCGAATACCGGAATCAATTGGCGGAGGCGGGATTCGAGGCGATCGAGATCGAACCGACCCATGCGGTGGCCGACGGGATGCACTCGGCGATCATCAAGGCCGTCAAGCCCGCCTGCTGTGGAAGTGACTGCTGCTGAACGCTATCGGGGCGTCCGTAGGCTATCGGAGCGTCGAGGGCATGGTGGCCAGGCGCAGCCAGGTGTCGTGCAGCCAGCGCGCGTAGTCGGCCGAGCTCCAGCCCAGGGTTCGGACCATGAGGTTGTAGGTGTCGGCCTGTCCGAGGGGGCCGACGGTGGTGATGATCCAGTCGAGGTCGGCCTCTGGGTGCAGCAGGCCGTCGGCACGCATAGCGCGCCAGATGTCGGCGATGTGCTGCTGGGTGGCCATGCGGCCCGCGTGACCGGCCTCGGCGATGAGGGGTTCGCTGGGTTCGGCGGCGGCCGCGGCGGCGATGAGCGGGGCGGCGCGTTCCATGAGACCGGCCGCGCCGTGGGCGTAGGCGGTGATGCGTTCCTCGAGGGTGGGCGCGGTCGCGGCGAGGATGTGCCAATCGCGGTGGGCCAGATCGATTTCCTGGGTGTCGCCGACGATGGCCACGTCGATGGCGCGCTTGAGGAGTTCGGCCTTGGTGCCGAAGCGTAGATAGACGGTACGGGCGCCGACCTCGGCGACGTCGGCGACCGCGGCCAGCGAGGTGGCGGCGTAGCCGTCGGCAATGAACAGCCGCGCGGCCGCGTCGAGGATCCTCCGCTCGGTTTCGGCCTTGCGGGCATCCCATAGCGGAGATGTCTTCTTGACACCACGGCTCATTCGCTGCATCCTTACTGCATCACTACCGTGATACTGCACTATTGCATCTGTACTGCAGAGGATACCAGCAATGATCCCCATTCTGGCCGGGGTGCATCACCTCAAACTTCCCGTTTCGGATCTGCCGCGCTCGATCGACTGGTACCGCACGCGGCTCGGCTACACCGTCGGCGTCGAATTCACCGAGCAGGGCGTCCTGAGGGGTGGCGTCCTGCACCATCCCGTCGGCGGTCCCATGCTCGGCCTGCGGCTGTCCCCCGAAAGGGCCGCCGCCGCAGCCGGATTCGACTATTTCTCGATCGGCGTGCCCGATCGCCCGGCAATCGAGGCGCTCGCCCGGCACCTGGAATCCCTGGGTGAATCCCACGCCGGCGTCCACCAGGCCTCGCTCGGCTGGATCCTGCCCGAACTACACGACCCGGACGGGCACGAAATCCGCTTCTACACCGTCGAATCCCACACCGAACTCGGCGAGGACAAACTCACCATCGATAATCCCCGGGAAACAGCCGAGGCCCTCGAACGCGGCGGCGCTCGCTAGCGCCTTCCGAAAAGCCGTCGCCACCAAGGGGATTCGGTGGGCGGTGCCGAAACCGGCGCGATCGGCTCACGTGCCGCACGGGCGGCCGCACGCTCCGCGCGCCACGTCTCGACGACGTCCTCCACCTTCAGGGGTCCGATCGGAACGTAAGGCCCGGTGGGCATTCGCAGCCATTCCACGATGCGTTCGTTCAGCTCGGCAACGGCAGCCCGAACTTCCTTCTCCGACCCCATGCCCCGGACGGTTTCCGGCATCCGTTCGCGTTCCCGCCGCAGCACGATGGATTCCGGCAACAGCGCGTCCCCGCCGACCCTCTCACGTTTCAAATAGCATCGCAGCCACCAGTCTTCATCGGCCGCACCCGCCGGAATGGGCTGCCCCGCACCCTTCAGATTGTCGAACTCGCCCCGCTCCACCGCCTCGCGAACCTGCTTGTCGATCCACGATTCGAAGGAGATCCCGGGCGTCTTCCGCTCGGTCATGCCCCGATCCTACCGGCGATCGCCGACCGCACCGCCCGCCCGACCGCTCTGCCCTACCCTGGATGAATGGCCGAGCGGAAACCCGGGGGACGCGGTGGGGTGCCGGTAACGGTGCGCGTGGCGGGTGTATTGGTAGCCGCCGAAGGAGCTCTCGCGCTGGCAGCGGCGGTGCACACCGGCGCGCGACTGATGAGCGGGGCGCATCCGGTCGGCGCAGTCCTCACCGCGGCCCTGCTCATAGCCCTCGCGGCCGCCGTCCTCCTGTCCGGCATCGAACTCATCCGCGGCCGCTGGTGGCCCCGCACTGTCGCGACCATCACCCAAATCCTCCTACTCGGCCTCTCCGCCCTCTCCCTCACCACCCGCCACCTCGACAACGGCCTCCCCCTCGCGCTCCTCGCCACAACAGTCCTCACCCTCCTCTTCTCCCCACCCGCCAACCGCTGGATGGCCACCCCCTACGACCTCACCCCCACCCCCCACACCTGACGCAGCCTCGGCGAAACGAATCGACCAGCGCGAATTCGGATACGCTCGGCCGATGCCGACCCTGCTGATCGTCCATCACACGCCGTCGCCGTTCATGCAGGAGATGTTCGAGGCCGTGGTCTCCGGAGCGACCGACCCGGAAATCGAAGGCGTCGAAGTGATTCGGCGGGCGGCGCTCGGGGTGACGGTGAGCGATGTGCTGGCGGCGGATGGCTATGTGCTGGGGACTCCGGCGAATCTGGGGTACATGAGCGGGGCGCTCAAGCATGCGTTCGACACCATCTACTACCCGTGCCTGGACTCCACCCGGGGACGGCCGTACGGGCTCTACATCCACGGCAACGAGGGCACCGAGGGCGCGGAGAAGGGCGTCACCTCCATCACCACCGGGTTGGGCTGGGCGAAAGCCGCTGAGTACGTAGTGGTCTCGGGTAAACCGTCGAAGGGCGACATCGAAGCGTGCTGGGAACTCGGCGCCACAGTCGCCGCTCAGCTGATGGGGGATTGAGCCGCGAGCCGCATGTAGCGCCGATCAACGCGCTCGCTGACGAGATCCCGGAACTGCCGTGAGGCATACGCTCGCCACGAAATCGATTGGGAGGATGTTGTGCACTGGAACGTCTGCCTGTTGCGGTGCCTGACGGCATGATGCCGGTATGGCCTTCCCGTTGGATGGATTCGAGGGGTTTGTGCCTTTCGGTGCGTTGCCGACCCCGGCGGTTCCGGCGGGGGCCGGGGTTTACGTGGTGATACGGACTGCGGTGACAGCGCCGGTGTTCCGTGCGTGCAGCCCCGCCGGTTGGACCAAGGGGGATCCTTCGGTTTCGCTCGCGGAACTGCGAGCCGCGTGGGTGGCCGGGGAACCGGTGGTCTATATCGGGAAGGCGGACCCGGGGTGTCGGGCCGTCGCGGGTTGCGCAGGCGGCTGGATGAATATCGGCGGCACGGTGCCGGGCGGCGGGCCGGGCACTGGGGAGGCGGGTTGATCTGGCAGCTCGCCGACAGCGACGAGTTGCTGGTGGGCTGGCGCGAGGTTGTCGATGCTCGCGCGCTGGAGAAGGCGATGATCGCCGAGTTCGTGGCGATGCACGGCAAGCGGCCGTTTGCCAACCGCACCGGCTAGTGCTTCACGATCCGGGTGATCTGCGCCTTCCCCCGAATTCTGGTGGCTGACGCATCCGGTGGGTGGGCCGTCATACTCGATGGGTCGTTCCGGAGGAACGGGCGAACGTGGAGTGTGGGAAGAGGTGACGGCCGCCGTGGAGGCGCAACAGTCGGGGATACGCCGGATCGGGCTGGTCGAGGACCATGAGTCGGTGGCGATCGGGCTTTCGGCGATGTTGGCGCCGGAGGCCGATCTGGAATTGGTGACCACGGCGGGGACCGTGGGTGAATTGCTTTCGGCGGGGCCGCGGCTGGATCTGGTGGTGCTGGATCTGCGGCTCGCGGACGGGTCTTCGCCGGAAGACAATGTGCGGGCGCTGCGGGCGCGGGGGAGCGAGGTGCTGGTGTTCACCGGTGCGGACAATCCCTTCATGGTGCGGGCCGCCGCCCGGGCGGGTGTGCTCGGCGTGGTGCGCAAGTCCGAGGACACGCAGACCGTGGTCGCCGCCGTACGGCGCGCCGCGCACGGCGAGCAGGTGGTGACCACGGACTGGGCGGCCGCCATCGATGGTGATCCGCAGCTGTCGGATGTCGGGTTGAGCCCGCGTCAGCAGCAGGTGTTGCAGCTCTACGCCTCGGGGGAGAAGGCGTCGCGGGTCGCGCGCATGACCGGGCTGTCCGAGCAGACGGTGAACGACTATCTCGGCCGCATCCGGCAGAAGTACGCCGACGCCGGCCGCCCGGCCCCCACCAAGACCGACCTGTACAAGCGGGCCGTCGAGGACGGGTGGCTGCCTGTCCCCGAACGGAATCCGCGGACATGACCGCATCGGGCACCCTGGAAACCACGGCCGCACCCCGGCCGCTGCCCTCCCTCGCGGCGCTCGGCAACCGCCTGCGCCGCGGCCTGTCGGTGAAAGAGGATCCGGCCACCGCCGCCTACGACCGCATCATGCGCCGGCTGGGCATCTCGATCGGCATGGCGGGCGTCATCTTCGGCAGCTTCGAACTGCCGGAGGTGGCCGAACAGGGCCGGTACGCGCCCATGTGGTGGACGGTGGTGGCGCTGCTGCTGGCCTTCGGGTGGTATCCGGTGATCGGCGTGGTGGCGGCGGTGTCCGGGCCGCGCGCGATCCGCTTCGTATCCGGTTGCGCCGCGGTCAGTTTCCTGGCCGCGCTGGCCACCATCCCGTTCGGGCTGCACATGCACACCGTCGATGCCACCACGGTCTGGCCCTACCGCATGACACCGCTGGCCGTGACCGCGGCCGTGCTGGCCTGGCAGACCCGGCTGACCGTCACCTACCTGCTGGTCGCCGCCACCTCGGCCGCCGCCGCGACGCTGTACACGCTGCCCGCGTTCACCACCCAGCACGTGGCCGAGAATTTCCTGCGCGCGGTGGGCCTTTCGGCGTTGTTCGTCTGGTGCGGCACCGCCGCCACCGGGGCCGCCGCCCGCGTCGACCGCGAATCCGCCATCGCCAGCCGCCGCGCCGCCGCCCAGGCCGCCGCGCAGGCCCGCGACCGCGAACGCTCCCGCTTCGCCGCCCTCATCCACGACGCCGTGCTCTCCACCCTGCTGGAGGCCTCCCGCGCCGGTACCCAATCCGATGTGCTGCAACGCCAGGCCGAACGCACCCTGGAACAACTCGACGAATGCCGCGGCGCGGAAAGAGATCCCGACTTGCTCGACGCCCGCTCGGCCATCCTGTTCCTGCGTGCCGCGGTGCAGGAGATCAATCCCGGCGTCCGCTTCGCCACCCGCACCTGGCCCGGCTACGACGACCTGCGCATGCCCGTGCACTCGGCCAGCACCATTGCCGCCGCGCTCACCGAGGCGGTGCGAAACAGCCTGCGCCACGCCGCCGTTCCCGGCCGCGAGGTGCGCCGCACGGTGACCGCCACGGTCAGCGCGGGCAGCATCCGCATCGTATTCAGCGACGACGGCGCGGGTTTCGACCTGGCCGCGGTCTCCGCCGACCGGCTCGGCCTGTCCATGAGCATCCTGGGCCGCATGCGCCAGCTGGCCGGTGGCTCGGCCTTCGTGGAATCCCAGCTCGGCGAGGGCACCACCGTGACCCTGGTGTGGGGTGGCGATGGTTCCCGCTGACAGCAGCCCGCTCGACCTGGATCCCCGCTTCGGGCTGCGCGATCTGCTCGGCCTGCGCGGCAGCGCCGCCTGGCTGTTCCTGCTCATCCTGGAAGCCGTGATCGCGCTGTACATGATGCGCAATTTCGGTCAGTCCCCGGCGTGGGCGGCCGCGGCCAGCATGGTGCTCATGCTCAGCGCGGGCGCGCTGGTCACCGCGATCCCGGTGGACCCGCTGCCGATTCCGGTGGCCCTGTACGCGGCCGCCGCGCCGCCGGTCGCCACCGCGCTGACCGTCATCACCCCCGAGCACGATCTGGTGCACGACACGGTGTGGTCGGCCTTCGCCTCGTCCTACGTGCTCGCGGTCCTGGTGTTGCGCGGGCGGATTCGCACCGCGTGGGTGGGTGTCACCGCGGTCGCGGTGGTGCTGGTCGGGCTCGGACTGATCGGCGGGCATCTGCGCCCGGGCACCCTGGTCGGCTCGCTGGTCCCGGTCGGAACCGTCACCGCCATCTCGGTTTTCACCGCGGTCATGCGTCCCATGCAGCGCTCGCTGCGCATCCTGCGCGAGGACGCCATGATGCGCGCCGCCGCCGAGGCCACCATGGCCGCCGCCGACAGCGAACGCACCCGCCAGCTCGCCCGCCTGGACCGGGTGGCCCGGCCCATTCTGGAGCGCCTTGCCGACGGTGCGGAACTCACCGCGACCGAACGCGAGGAGTGCCGCCTGCTGGAGGCCGAACTCCGCGACGGCCTGCGCGCGCCGCAGCTGGTCACCGATGAACTCAGCGGCGCGGCGCGCGGCGCGCGGGCCCGCGGCGTGGAGGTGGTGCTGCTCGACGACGGCGGTTTCGCCGGTGTCCCGGAGTGGGTCCGCAAGCGGGTGATCGATGCCGCCACAAAGGAACTCGACGCCATCAACACGGGTTGCGTCACCGTGCGCGTGCTGCCGCTGGGCCGTCACGTGCTGGCCACGGTGCTGGCCACCGGCCCCGACTACGACCGCCGCACCGAGATCGACACCGACGGTCAGGGGACCGTCTCCGCCGACTGAACCGACCGGTCGCCCGCATTCTGGCTATTTGTCGGTTGCCCGATCGGTCGGATCCCAGCGACCCGGCCCGCCCCCGCGCATCTGATCGCGCAGCGCGGACTGGACCGTGGTGGACAACCACGAGTTCAGCGACTGACCGCTCTGCGCGGCCGCCTCCTCGGCCCGGTTCTTGAGCTGCTCGACCAGCCGCAGCGTCACCCGGCTGATGTCACCGGTGACCTCCTCGAAGGTCGGGTGATCCTCCTCGGCTGCGCTCTTGCGCACATCGACGTGGGCGTCGGTGCCGTCCACCGAGACGTGGACCGTGCGGTCGGGCAGGGTGGCGCTCACCTCGGCGGCCAGCTCGGACAGCGCGGCCAGCAGCACCAGGCGGGCGGAGTTCTCGGTGGCCGCGGCCAGCGCGGCGGCCGTGGCCTGCGTTTTCTCATCGCCGAGCGCGGCGGCGGCGATCAGGTTCTCGCGCAGCTGGGCGGTGTACTTATTGAGATCCATGACACCAGTGTGGCGTCATATCTGACGCCATTCAAGGAAACTTCTGACACCAGAATCGGGCGCTTGACGCGAATCGCCATCGGGCCGGGCACGGTTCGGGTATAACGGTGCAAATCCCGTTCCGGCAACGCTGTAGCCTTCTGACTATGACGAACGGTGAATCGACGCGAACCGAGCTGCGCGCGTCCGGCACAGTAGGTGTCGCGATGGTGACCCCCTTTACCGCCGAAGGCAAGCTCGACGTCGATGCCGGTGTCGCGCTGGCCGCCCGCCTGATCGACGGCGGCGTCGATCTGCTCGCCATCTCCGGCACCACCGGCGAGTCACCGACCACCACCGAGTCCGAGAAGTTCGACCTGCTGCGCGCCGTCGTGGACGCCGTCGGTGACCGTGCCACCGTCATCGCGGGCACCGGAACCTACGACACCGCGCACAGCATCGAGCTCTCCCGCAATGCCCAGCGCGCGGGCGCGCATGGTCTGCTGGTCGTCACCCCGTACTACTCGCGTCCCAACCAGGACGGCCTGTTCGCCCACTTCACCGCGATCGCCGACGCCACCGACCTGCCGGTCACCCTGTACGACATTCCGCCGCGGTCGGTGGTGCCCATTGCCACCGACACCATTCGCCGCCTCGCCGAGCACCCGCGCATCGTCGCGGTGAAGGACGCCAAGGGCGATCTGGGCGCGGGCGCGGAGCTCATCGCCGAGACCGGGCTGGCCTTCTACTCCGGCGACGATGTGCTGAACCTGCCGTGGCTCTCGGTCGGCGCGACCGGATTCATCAGTGTGATCGGCCATCTCGTGCCGGACCGCCTGCGCGCGCTGCATGAGGCCTTCAATGCCGGTGACCTGCAACGGGCCCGCGAGATCAATGTCAGCATGGCCCCGCTGAACCGGGCCATGGCCCGCCTCGGCGGTGTCGCCATGACCAAGGGTGCGCTGCGACTGCTGGGCATCGAGACCGGAGAACCACGTTTGCCTCAAATCATGCCGTCCCGAGATCAACTCGACGAGCTCGCGGTGGACCTGCGCGCGGCCGGAGTGCTTGCATGAGCGGCCCAGTCGCGCGTCGGCCGCGCCGCACCGCCAGCCGCGCCGCCGGTGCCCCCGCCCCGGCCCCCGAGACCCCGGTGCAGCCCGCTGCCCAGCCGGAATCCGCTGCTCCGGCTGCCCAGTCCGCCGCCCAGCCGGAATCGGTGAGCGCTGCCCGTTCCGAATCCGTTGCGGCCGAACCGGTTCGGGAACGCAACGGCCGCGGCCGCACCGCCGCCGACCGGGGCAAGGCGCAGTCCAGACCGGCCGAGGAGGCCCCGCGCTCCCGCCAGGACGATTCCCGCTCGCGCGGTGACGATTCCCGCTCGCGCGGCGGTGACCGCAACCGTCGCGGCGGCGGCCGTCCCCGCCAGGGCGGCCGCGATCGCGACGCGGCCCCGGCCCCGCGCGATCCGCACGCCATGGGAACCCCGCCCAAGGCCCCCAAGGGCGGCCTGCGGGTGTTCGCGCTCGGCGGCATCGGCGAAATCGGCCGCAACATGACCGTTTTCGAGTACGACGGCAAGCTGCTCATCGTCGACTGCGGCGTGCTGTTCCCCGAGGACCAGCAGCCCGGCGTCGACCTGATCCTGCCCGACTTCGGTCCCATCGAGGACCGCATGGACGACATCGCCGCGGTCATCCTCACCCACGGCCACGAGGATCATATCGGCGCGGTGCCGTTCCTGCTGCGCCTGCGCCGCGACATCCCGGTCATCGGCGCGAAGTTCACCCTCGCCCTGGTGGCGGCCAAGTGCCGCGAACATCGCCTGCAGCCCAACCTGATCGAGGTCACCGAGGGCCAGCACACCATGCACGGCCCGTTCGGCTGCGAGTACTTCGCGGTCAACCACTCGATTCCGGACGCCATCGCGGTCGCGATCCGCACGCCCGCGGGCATCGCGCTGCACACCGGCGACATCAAGCTGGATCAGCTGCCGCTCGACGGCCGCCTCACCGACCTGGCCGGGTTCTCCCGCCTGGGCGACGAGGGTGTGGACCTGTTCCTGGTGGACTCCACCAATGCCGAGGTGCCGGGCTTCGTCACGCCCGAGCGCGAGATCGGGCCGGTGCTCGACAATGTGATCGGCAAGGCCAAGGGCCGGGTCATCGTGGCCTCCTTCGCTTCTCACGTGCACCGCATCCAGCAGGTGGTGGACGTGGCGCAGCGCTACGACCGCCGGGTGTGCTTCGTGGGCCGGTCGATGGTCCGCAATATGCAGATCGCCCAGGACCTCGGCTACCTGGACATCCCGGACAATCTGGTGGTGGATCTGGATCAGGCCGCGAACCTGCCGGTGCACAAGCTGGTGCTGATCTCCACCGGTTCGCAGGGTGAGCCGCTCTCGGCGCTCTCGCGCATGGCGCGCGGCGATCACCGGCAGATCAATATCCGCCCGGACGATCTGGTCGTGCTGGCCTCCTCGCTCATCCCCGGCAATGAGAACGCGGTCTTCGCGGTCGTCAACGGCCTGGCCCGCCTCGGCGCGACGGTCGTCACCCAGCAGAACGCGAAAGTCCATGTCTCGGGCCACGCTTCGGCGGGCGAGCTGCTCTACCTCTACAACGCGGTCCGGCCCACCAACGCCATGCCCGTGCACGGCGAATGGCGGCACCTGCGCGCCAATGGCGCGCTCGCGGCGGCCACCGGCGTGCCGGAGGAGCGGGTCATCCTGGCCGAGAACGGCGTCGTGGTCGACCTGGTGGACGGCATCGCCACCATCACCGGCCGCGTCCCGGTGGGTCAGGTGTACGTGGACGGCCTCTCGGTCGGCGACGTCGGCGAATCCACCCTCTCGGACCGCCTGGTCCTGGGCGAGGGCGGCTTCATCTCCATCAATGTCGCCATCGACTCCGCCACCGGCAAGGCCGTCAGCACCCCCGAGGTCACCGGCCGCGGCTTCTCCGACGACCCCGAAGCCCTCACCGGCGCACAGGAACTCGTCGAGAGCGAACTGCACCGCCTGGCCGTGGAGGGCGTCACCGACACCCACCGCATCGCCCAGTCGGTGCGCCGCGTGGTCGGCCGCTGGGTCGCGGAGGTCTACCGCCGCCGCCCGATGATCGTCCCCACGGTCATCGGCGTCTAGCCCGTCAAAGGCTCAGCAGCACAAAACAATCGCCCCGGCAGCCTATGCTGCCGGGGCGATTGTTGTTGATCCTCGCCTGGGGCGTCCCGCGCTTGGGGCGGCACCCCGCCTGGGGCGGGAACTACAAGAGTTTCTACTTGTCCTGGCAGGCGGCGGAGTCGAGTTTGGCGGCCTTGACGATCGAGCACGCGTAGTTGTGGTCGATCTTCCAGTCGGTGCCGTCGGCCACGAAGGAGACGGTGGCGTTCTGGACCGGCTTGCCGTCGATGGTGACGTCGGCGTCGGCCTTGAGCTTGCCGCCGGACGGGTCGCCCACGCTGGTGATCTTGATCTTGACGTTGTTGGCCTTGGCGGCGTCGACCAGCTTCTGGGCCAGTTGCGGGTCCAGCGCGGCGTCCTCGATCCAATCGGTCTTGGTCTTGGCGTCGATGGACGGGTCGAAGGCCTTGGCGACCTTGTCGTTCAGGTCGGCGACCGACGGCTTGGCCAGGTCCGCCACGGTGGTGGGGGCCGGGGCCGCGCCGGTCTGCTTGCCGTCGCCCTCGACGCCGCCGTCGAACTTGCCCGCGGGGGCGGCCGCGCTGGTGGTGGTGGCGGTCTTGGCGGTGTCGTCGGACTTGCTGCAGGCCACCAGACCCAGGGCCGAGGTGGCCAGCATCAGCGCGGCGGTCGCGCGAAAGATGGTGTGCTTCAACGAAATTCTCCCCGTTATTTGTTTACAGCTGGTAGCCGGTGGTGCAGTTCCAGTGAATGATGGTGGCGTCGGCGGCATTGTCGGCCAGCGCCTGGTTCTTGGCGGTGACCCGCGAGGAGGCCGCACCGAAGGTGTAGTAGCCCTGGCGTGCCGAATAGGCCACCGCGCCACAGCCGTTGGCGAAGCGCGCCACGATCTTGCAGTCGTTGTAGGTGCAGGAGCTGATGGCCGCATTGCGTGCCGAGGCGGCGTCGGAGTAGTCGTAGGAGTAGCCGATCCGACCGGTGGACAGCGACAGCGCGATGGCGCCGTAGTTGTAGTCCTGGTAGGCGTTGGCCGGAGCCGCGGTTCCGGCCAGCAGGGAACCGGCGGCCGCGACCATCACGGCCGCGCCGCTGACGATCTTCTTCAAGGTGTGTTGCCCTTCTTGTGCTTTCGAGTCCACGACCCGATGGACCGAACGATCAAGCTACCGATACCGAAACCTCGACGCCAACCCGCTGTCGTGCATATCCCGATATGTCGCACTAAGGTTTGCCTTATGACTTTGGCTCAACGGGAGCGCCAGGCGCTGGTCGCGGCGATGGCGGAGGCCGGTCCGGACGCCCCCACCCTGTGCGGGGAATGGACGGCCCGAGATCTGGCCGCGCACTTGGTGGTTCGCGAGCGCCGCCCCGACGCCGCCCCGGGCATCCTGCTGAAGCCCTTCGCGCCGTACCTGGAGGGCGTGCAGCGCAAGGTCGCCCAGCGCCCCTTCGCCGAACTCCTGGACGAGGTGCGCAGCGGCCCGCCGTTCTACCTGCGCCCGGTCGACGCGCTGATGAACACCACCGAGATGTTCGTCCACCACGAGGACGTCCGCCGCGGCGCGCCCGGCTGGGAGCCGCGCACACTGTCCGCCGCCGACGAGAACCAGCTCTGGAAGGTGCTGACGGGCCTGGCGCGCATGGCATATCGCAAATCACCGGTTACTGTCGCGCTCTCCACGCCCGACGGCCGCCGCACCATCGCCAGCCAGGCCGGTGACCGCACCGTGGTGCTGGCCGGTCCGCCCTCGGAGTTGCTGCTGCACGCCTTCGGCCGCAATCAGGTCCGGCTCGAGGCCACGGGCGCGCCCGAGGATGTGGCGCTGGTCCACGCCTTGGACCGCAGCGTGTAATAAGCGCCCGAGCGGTCGGGAATGTGATGCCCATCGCCGTGACCAGGGCGGAGTGGCAGCGCACGGACTGGTCATGGGCGGGGTCGGCAAGACGGCCCTGGCCCTGCATGTGGCGCACCGGATCCGGAACCGGTACCCGGACGGGCAGCTGTACGCCGAGCTGTGCGGCGCGGGCGCCACGCCTGCCGATCCCGAACACGTGCTGGGCGCGTTCCTGCGCGCACTCGGGGTGGTGCAGAAGGAGATTCCGGGCGGCATGGCCGAGCGGGCGGCGCTGTTCCGCTCGGCGATCAGCGGCCGTCGCATGCTGGTGGTGCTCGACAATGCCAGTGACGCGGCGCAGGTCGCGCCGCTGCTGCCCGGCGAGTCCGAGTGCGCGGTACTGGTGACCGCCCGCCGTCCGCTCACCGCTGTTCCGGGTGTGCGGTCCGCCGCGCTGCGGGTCCTCGAACCAGAAGAGGCCGTCGAGCTCTTCGCCCGCATCGTCGGCGCGCCCCGGGTGGCGGCCGAGCCCGACGCGGTCCGCCGCATTGTCGAACTGTGCGGTCTGCTCCCCATGGCGGTGCGGATCGGGGCCGCCCGGGTGGCGGCGCGCCCGCAGTGGACGGTGGTGTCGGAGGCCGAGCGCCTGGCCGCCGAACGCCACGATCTCGACCGCTTCCGGGCCGGGGACCTGGCACTGACGGCCGCCTTCCGCGCGGGCTACGACCAGCTGCCCGTCGAGGCGGCCCGCGCCTTCCGGCTGCTCGCGGTGGCCGACCTCCCCGATCTGTCGCTGGCCGCCACGGCCGCGGTGCTCGACACCATCGAGCCGGTCGCCGAGGACCTGTGCGAGGAGCTGGTGGATCGCGGCATGTTGGAGTCCGTCGGCCGCGGCCGCTACCACTATCACGACCTCATGCGCCTGTTCGCGCACCAGATCGCCGTCCGCGCCGACGCCGGGACCGATGTCACCGCCCGCCTGCTGGACTTCTACCTGGCCACCATGAAAACGGTGCTGCGCGTGCGGCATCCGGGCCTGCGGCTGCGGCTCGCGCCGACCGGCCACCCGGGCACCCGCCTCACCGATCTGGATTCCACGCGGGAATTCCTCACCCTCGAGCGCCGCAACCTGAACGCGCTGTACCGGCTGGCCATCGCGGGCACGCCCCGGCATCGGGTGCTGGCCGCGGATCTCGCGCTGACCGTCGCGCAGACCGGGCTGGCCTGCGATGCCAGCATCGACCCGGCCCGCACGCTCGAGGAGCTGGCCCGGGCGAACGAGGCCGACGGGAATGCCGTCGCCGCCCGGCGCGCCCGGGTGTCGATGGTCTTCGCGCTGCTCGGCGAGCGGGACGAGCCGCATCGCGCCGCCGCGCACGTGAATCGCCTGCTGGCCGAGGACGATCCGGACTCCGACGCGTGGGTGTCGGGCGCGATTCACGCCTACGCCGGACTGCTGGCCCTGCACGACGGCGACCCGGCCCGCGCGGTCACGCATTTCGCCACCACGCTGACGATGGCCCGGCGCGTGGGCAGTCCCGAATGCGTCCGCCTCGCGTACTCGCTGCTGGCCCGGGCCTATTCGGCGGCCGGTCGCAATCGCGACTCGCTGGCCGCCGCGGCCCGCGCGGTGGTGGCCGACGACCGGTCCGGCGTGCGCCGCCATATCGTGTGGGGGCTGATCGAGGCGGCCTGGGTGCTCAGCGCCGAGGGCGAGTCCGACCGCGGCACCCGGCTTTTCGACGCGGCGCTGGCGCTGTCGCGCCGATTCGGCAGCACCCGTATCGAATCCATCGTGCATGCCCGGGCCGCCCGCGCCCACCTGGCCGACGGTCGTTTCGCCCAGGCGGCCGAGCACGTCGAACGCGCGGAGGCGACGCGGATCGCGGTCGGCATGGGGGCGATCTACACCCACAATCTGCTGGTCCGCTACACCGCGCTGCGCCGGCTGGGCCGCAATGTCGATGCCGCCGAGTGCTACCGCACCGCCGCCACCCAGATCCCCGACTTCGATGCCGCTCTCACCGCTTGGACCGCCGAGCCCCAGCTGCCCGCGGCCCGCTGAGTCCCCTCGGAGCCTGCTGCGTCCGTTCGGACTCCGCTGAGTCCTCTACGAGTCCGCCCGGTCCTTATCGAGGGCCCGCCGAGTCCTTTGCAGCCCGCCGAGCCAGCGCCTGAACACCCGCTCGCGGGCCGGTGAAAGGCCGGTTTCGGGTAGCGAGCGCCACATGTCTGATTCGGGTGGGCCGGGTGTTGCGGATGGTCCGGGTGGGGCCAGAGCGGCTAGCCTGGGACGCATGGCAGGTAAGGCCCGCACCGGAACGTCACGTACGAGAGCGGGGACTGCGCGGGGGCAGGGTCCTGCGCAGCCCCGGACTCGGAGTCCGCGCACGCCCGCCAAGGGGCGCCCGGCGGCGCGCAAGGCTCCGGCGCGGCGGCCGGTGCGGCGGCAGTCGAACACCGCGCCGCTGGCGGTGGTCCGGCGCGGGGTGTCCAGTGCGTGGAATATGACGGCGCGCGGACTGGGGGCCACGACCCGGGCGGTGAGCCGGGCGGGGGATATCGAACACGGGCATCGGCGGGACGGGATCGCGCTGGGGCTGGTGGCCTTCGGGCTGATCATCGCGGCGGCGGTGTGGATGTCGGCGGGCGGGCCGGTCGGGCACTGGGTGGACACCGCGGTGCGCTGGGTGGCCGGATCCGCTTCGGCGGCACTGCCGTTCGTGGCGGTGGGTATCGCGGTGGTCCTCATGCGGACCGAGCCGCATCCGGAGATCCGGCCGCGGCTGGTGTTGGGCGGGCTGCTGGCCGGGCTGCCGATACTCGGGCTGTGGCACATGGCGGCGGGGTCGCCGAGCGACGAGCACGGGCGCGAGCACGGCGCCGGATTCGTCGGCTACGTGGTGGGCGGGCCGCTGCGGGACGGGCTGAGCGCGTTCCTGGCGGTGCCATTGCTCATGCTGGCCATAGGTTTCGGCGTGCTGCTGCTGACCGGCACCCAGGTGCGGGATGTGCCCGCGCGCATGCGGGAGATCTTCGGCACGGACGCGGGCGGCGACGAATACGAGGGCTACTCCGAGGAGCACGGCCTCTACGATCCGGACGACTATGACGCGGACGGTTTTCCGCTGCACCGCCCGGAGGTGCGCAAGCGCCGCGGCAAGACGCCGTCGGAGAACTATCCGGCCGACGAGTTCGGCGGATCGGACGCCGTCACCGAGATCCTCGGCGAGCCGCCGTTGCAGGCCGCCAAGGACATCGCGGCCCCGGAGGAGAAGCCGAAGGCCAAGCCGCGCAAGCCCGCCCCCAAGGTCGTCGACCAGACTCCGCCGCCGCCGGAACCGCAGCAACTGGAGTTCGTCACCGACCGCGAGGTGGACGGCGACTACACCCTGCCGTCGCTGAACCTGCTCACCGATGGCGAGCCGCCCAAGAAGCGCAGCGCGGCAAACGAATCCATGATCGAGGCGATCACCGAGGTCCTGGTGCAGTTCAAGATCGATGCCGCGGTCACCGGTTTCGTGCGCGGCCCGACGGTCACCCGCTACGAGGTGGAGCTGGGCCCGGGCGTGAAGGTCGAGAAGATCACCGCGCTGGCCCGCAATCTCGCCTACGCGGTGGCCACCGAGAATGTGCGCCTGCTGGCCCCTATTCCGGGCAAGTCGGCCGTCGGCATCGAGGTGCCCAACGCCGACCGCGAATTGGTGCGCCTGGCCGATGTGCTGAAGTCCCCGACCACCCGCAATGATCACCACCCGCTGGTGATCGGTCTGGGCAAGAACATCGAGGGCGAATTCGTCACCGCGAATCTGGCCAAGATGCCCCACCTGCTGGTGGCCGGTTCGACCGGTTCCGGTAAGTCCAGCTTCGTCAACTCGATGCTGGTCTCGCTGCTGTGCCGCGCCACCCCCGAGGAGGTGCGGATGATCCTGATCGACCCGAAGATGGTGGAACTCACGCCCTACGAGGGCATTCCGCACCTGATCACGCCCATCATCACCCAGCCCAAGAAGGCCGCCGCCGCGCTGGCCTGGCTGGTGGAGGAGATGGAGCAGCGGTATCAGGACATGCAGGCCAGCAAGGTCCGCCACATCGACGACTTCAACCGGAAGGTGAAGTCCGGCCAGATCACCGCGCCCCTGGGCAGCGAAAGGGTCTACCGCCCTTACCCGTACATCCTGGCCATCGTCGACGAGCTCGCCGACCTCATGATGACCGCCCCGCGCGATGTCGAGGACGCCATCGTCCGCATCACCCAGAAGGCCCGTGCGGCAGGCATTCACCTGGTGCTGGCCACCCAGCGCCCGTCGGTGGACGTGGTGACCGGTCTGATCAAGACCAACGTCCCGTCCCGATTGGCCTTCGCGACCTCGTCGCTGACCGACTCCCGAGTCATCCTCGACCAGCCCGGCGCGGAAAAGCTCATCGGTATGGGTGACGGCCTGTTCCTCCCCATGGGCGCAAGCAAACCGACCCGTCTCCAGGGTGCATTCATCTCCGACGAGGAGATCGCCGGAGTCGTCGACTTCGCCAAGACCCAGGCCGAACCCGACTACCAGGAGGGCGTCACCGCCGCCAAGGCGGGCGAGAAGAAAGACGTCGACCCCGACATCGGCGACGACCTCGACCTGCTCCTCCAGGCCATCGAACTGGTCGTCACCTCCCAATTCGGTTCCACCTCCATGCTCCAGCGCAAACTCCGCGTCGGCTTCGCCAAGGCGGGCCGCCTCATGGACCTCATGGAAACCAGGGGAGTGGTCGGCCCCTCGGAAGGCTCCAAGGCCCGCGACGTCCTCGTCAAGCCCGACGAACTCGACGGCCTGCTCTGGACCATCCGAGGCGGCGGCGAACCGCCCGCCTCGGATGATCCGGAGTCCGAAGACTTCTGACCTCGATCCCGAAAGATCCGAGCACTCCTCGCCGCCGAGGGGGAGGAGGTGCTACCGGGTGGTGCCTCGCGGCTGGAATGCCGTGAGCGCCTCCAGGATTCCGACGGCGATGAGCCACAACCCGGAGGCGGTGATGGTCGGGGCTGGCCTCAGCCGCGCAATGTCCGGCTGGGCGGTAGGCCGTAGGACTGGCGGTACCAGGCCGCGAAGCGGGCCGGGTGGGTGAAACCCCAGCGGGTGGCGATGGCTTCCACGGTCGCGCCGGTGGTGGGGTCGGCGGCTTGCAGGTCGCGGTGGGCGTTGGCGAGACGGATGCGGCGCAGGTAGGTCACGGGTGTGGTGTCGAAGTGCCGGCGGAAACCGGCTTGCAGCGCCCGGGGAGTCACGCGGGCGGCCGCGGCGATCTGCGCCAGGGTGAGGGGTTCGGCGGCGTGCTCTTCGATGAATTGTGTTGCGCGGCGCAGGACTGCGGGCACGGTATCGCCGGGGCCGGGGGTGTAGTCGCCGGTCATGGTGGAGTTGGGGAATGCGGTGAGCAGTGCGATGGCCGTCAATCGCTTCAGCTCGTTGAGCATCAGAGGGTTGATGCCCTGGCTTCCGGAATCGATCAGGCGGCGGTACAGGAAGGTGGAGGTATCGGCCCACAGTTGCCGCGCGCCCGCGAGCGGTGTCATGTCGTGGAAGCGCAGCGGCCCGGCGAGATCGGTTGCCTCCGCGGCGTGTTCGGCGATTTCGGAGAGCGGAAGCCGGACCAGGCTGTAGATCATGTCCTGTAGGTCGGTCATCCAGTCCGAATCCATCGGCGCCAGGAACATTCCGCCCGCACTCAGCGACAGCTGCTGTTTCGCGGTACTCAGCCGGCCACGACCCGCGAGCAGCACCGCGGCGAGCAGGCAGTCGGACGGCGCGCCGTCCGCGTGATAGGCGATCCCGGAGAAGCGCAGCAGATCGGCGCCGAGCCCCTCGGCGGTGGCGGATCGCACTTCGACGCGCAACCGCTGTGGCGACGACACGGTGATCCGAGCGCGATGGTCGATCACGAGGCTTTTGACCACCTCGACGCCGCGATCCGGTTCGCTCGTCCGGATTTCGGCCCGTTCGACGGGAACAGTCACGGCACCCCCACGCGATCGTGTCTCTCGCTGCCTTCCACCCGACCTGCATTGCCCCACTTCATAACATCGGGCTCCTCATCGCCGAGGATAGCCAGATTCGGAACGCGATATCCGGAAAGCGAGGCAACTCGCTCGTGGCGCGGATGATGGACGGCGGTGCGACCGATACTGGAATCACGCTCTGCGAGAACGGGACACTGCGATGATGCACCCCCCGGCTCCCGCAGTGCCCGGGCCCCGCGGAGAAATCACCCCTCGCCCGCGGGGCCACACCCTCTTCCGTCTCGGGAGGAGACGGAACCGAACGGCGTTGCGTTGATTCGTGCCCTAACGCACCGCCGCGTCGCACCGGCGCTGATCCTGCTGGCGCCCCGGCGCCGGTGCGGCCGGAGCGGACTGCTGCACCCTACCGGGGCTCACCCGCCGATGATGAGCAATCATCTTTTCGGACAGGGCGATTGGCTTCGGATGGGGTGGGCGAATTCGGGTCGGCCTCGGGGAGGGGCAGCGATGGGCGGGGTGCGTTCGAGACGCTGGGCGAGACTGGCCGCGATGGCCGCCTGCGGGGTCGCGGCCAGCGTGCTCGCACCGATGGCGGCCGCCGAGCCGGGCGGTGGATTGCGGTGGGGGTCGTGCCCGCAGGAGGCGAACGCGGCCGGGGCCGAATGCGCGAGCCTGTCGGTGCCGATGGAGTACGCGATACCCGATGGGCGGCGGATCGATATCACGATCTCCCGGATCGCCGCGAGCGATCCGGCGGGCAGGCGCGGGGTGCTGTTCGCCGGACAGGGCGGTCCGGGCACGGGTGCGCTGGGATTCTGGGCGGCGCGGAACACGGTGGTGCCCGCCCTGCATCGGGAGTTCGACGAGATCGCGGTGCAACCGCGGGGCCTGCGATGGTCGCTCCGCACGTCGATCACGCGCAGGGCTGGAGAGCGCGGGAGGCCGGGCTCACCGAGCTGTTGGAGTGGATCGCCGCGAACGATTCGGTCTACGGGCTGGGCGATACCCGCAATGCCGTTGCCGCCGAATGGGTTCGGCAGGTCGATGCGCAGGGCGGCGGCTGGCTGGCTCGCCTCGACCCCGCGCTCGGCGGTGCGGCGGGTGCGTTCACCTGCAACGAGGACCCGGGTGTTCCCGATCCGGCCGCGGTCTCGTCCGCGATCGGCGACTTCGTTTCCGGTGCAAGTATTTTCGTGTTCTTCTCCGGGTTGCGGGACTCCGGCGCATTCTGCGGAGCCTGGCCGTCCTCGTCCGAGCGCGTCCGGGTCGACGGCATCGGCCTGAGCACCCGCCCGCTGGTGTTGCAGACCACTCGTGACGCCGCCACCCCGGCTGCGGGCGGCCCCGTCATGGCCGCGGCCCTGGGCGGCACCCTGGTCTGGATCGACGGCACCGATCACGGCGCGTTCGCCCGCGGCAACCCACCGGTCGACGTGGCGGTCGTGCATTACCTCGAAACCGGCGAAGTCACCCTCGCTTCCGCTCCCGCCGCACCCATCGTCACCCCCAGCCCGCCCGCCGAACCGCCGCGTCCGGCGGGCGGTCAGAGTTAGAACGTGTTCTATATTCGAGGGTGACCGTTTCGCGAGCCCTCGGGAGTTCTCTACATGTACCAGTGGTCCGATGAAGACCTGATGTTCCGTGATGTGTTGCGCGGGTTCATCGACAAGGAGATCAAGCCGCACGTCGAGGAGTTGGAGAGCGGGGCGTTGCCGCCGTTCGACATCATTCGGAAGCTGTATGCGACCTTCGGGCTGGATGAGATGGCTCGGGAGGGGCTGGAGAAGGCGTTCGCGAAGGAAGAGGGCGGGAGTGCCGGGAAGGCGGGCGGGGGGTTCAGCGGGTCGGGGTCGATGGGGGTCATCCTCAACAGTGAGCTGGCGGGGATCAGTCTCGGGCTGGTGGCCTCGATGGGGGTGAGCCTCGGGCTCACCGTCGGGACGATTCGCAGCCGCGGCACCCTCGCGCAGAAGAAGCGGTGGCTGCCGGAGCTGGTCACGTTCGAGAAGGTCGGTGCGTGGGCGATCACCGAACCAGATTCGGGCTCGGACGCTTTCGGCGGGATGAAGTCGTATGTGCGCCGGGACGGCGAGGACTACATCCTCAACGGCCGCAAGACCTTCATCACCAATGGGCCCTACGCCGATGTCACCGTCGTCTATGCCAAGCTGGACGAGGAGGACGGCACCGACCGCCGCGACCGCAAGGTGCTGACCTTCGTGCTCGACCAGGGCATGCCCGGCTTCACCCAGAGCAAGCCGTTCAAGAAGATGGGCATGAACTCCTCGCCCACCGGTGAGCTGTTCTTCGACAATGTCCGCATCACCCCGGACCGGCTGCTCGGCGAGACCGAGACCCCGACCAAGGGCGACGGAAAGGACAGCGCCAAGGAGTCTTTCGCCGCCGAGCGCATCGGCATCGCCTCGCTGGCGCTGGGCATCATCAACGAATGTCACCGGCTCTGCGTGGATTACGCGAAGTCACGCAAGCTGTGGGGCAAGGAGATCGCGCAGTTCCAGCTCATCCAGCTCAAGCTGGCCGAGATGGAGATCGCGCGAATCAATGTGCAGAACATGGTGTTCAACGCCATCGAGCGCACCGCGGCGGGGGAGAAGGTTTCCCTCGCGGAGGCGTCGGCCATGAAGCTGTACTCCTCGCGCGCGGCCACCGAGGTGGCCATGGAGGCGGTGCAGCTCTTCGGCGGCAACGGCTATATGGCCGAGTACAAGGTCGAGCAGCTGGCCCGGGATGCCAAGTCGCTCATGATCTACGCGGGCAGCAACGAGATCCAGGTGACCCACATCGCCAAAGGGCTGCTCGGCGCGTAACCGGCCGGACTCCTGGGGATTCCTGTGAATTCGCTCCGAACGAGACAGTGAAGCACTATCGTTTCTCATCGCTCACGGCTGCCGTGAGCGATGAGAGGAGCACACCCATGAGTAACACCCGGCGCGCTGGTATCGGCGCGACCGCGTTCGGCGCCGCGGCGGCCGTCGCGATGCTGACCGCGCCCAATGCCAGCGCCCTGGTCACCGGCATCAGCGTGGCCAGCAGCGACAAGTACTGCGCCAACCAGGCTTACACCGTCGCCGTCGATGTGACCGCGACGTCGTTCCTGTTCAGCGTCAGCCTGAGCGACAACGACACCAAGGTCGGCGACGCCAAGCCGTCGAACGGAGTGGCCACGTTCTCCTGGACCCCGACCACCACGGGCTCGCACACCCTCAAGGCCGTGCAGGAAGTCATCAGCAACAAGTCCACCACCGTCACGGTCGTCGACTGCACCACCACTCCCGGCGGCTCCGGCTCGTCGGCCGCCAACCCGCTGGCGGGCCTGCTCAGCAGCCTCTCGGCGCACTGATTCCACCCGGGCTCTGAGTCACCGACCCCGCCGGGCACCGCGCTGCCCCGAAAGCCGTTGTGCCCGGCGGGGTTCGGCTCTCATCCGCCGAAGATCGCCTTCGGTTCGCCCAGATACCAGGTGTTCTCGATGCGCATACGGTGAATGAGCCAGCGCTCGCCGTCGCGCACCAACTCCAGCTCGTACGGGTTCTTCAACAGAGCAAAGGTCCCGTGATCGTCGATGAGCAGGTGCTGCGCCTCGATCAGCGCGCTCATCCGCGCGGTGTCGCCGTCGACGGCGATGCGCGGATTGGTGACCTGATGCGTGGTCTCCACGCGCCCGGTGAACATGGCCAGGATCGCCGACACGATGGCGTCGCGACCGCCCATCACCGGCGGCTCCCCGCCCCAGCGCGCGGCCGCGGGCCGGAAGTCCAGCTCGGCGTCGGCGGTGAACGCCGAGGCGAACAGCGCGGCGTCCTTGCGGTCCTGCCCGAGCGCGAATCGATAGAGGGCATCGGTGATCTCGGCCCGATCGCGCAGCTCGGCGGCCACGGCGGCGGCATCGTTCGCGGGCGTGGCCAGGGCGCGATGGGTGCGGCTCACGTCGGTGTCCGGAAACTCGGTCATGGCACCGACCCTAGGAGGGTCCCGGCGGCGCGCGAGGGGACGATTCGCGCCAAGAAGGGGAGTCGCGCCGCCACCCCGGGGGAGTGGCGCAGTTATCACCCCGGAGACACGTTGCCCCGGAACAATATCGGCCCGGAACGCGGTTGTAGCCGATCCAGCGAGATTCGGCGACACCAGGAGATCCCATGGCAGCACAGCAGCGCCCGGCCACCGCCGGCCTGGCCGATACGGTGTCGTCCCACGTGGCCCGGCTCGCGCTGGACACGGCCGAGCAGGCCGGGGTGCCGTGCTCGGAACTCGCGCCGCTGGCCAAATTGATCCGAATGAGCGCGCCGGACAATCGAACCCGGGTCCCGACCACGGACATGGTCCGGCTATGGGAGATTCTGCGGCAGCACGTGGGACCCGAGGCGGGCGTGCGGATGGCCGCGCTGGCCGACCCCGGCAGCCTGCACGTGTGGGACTACCTGATCCAGGCCGCGCCGACGATGTCGGAGAGCCTGCGCACCGCCGCCGCCCACACCGCGACGATCTGCGATCCGGCCGTCTCCATGCACGTCGCCGACGACGGGTCGCGGCTCGCCCTGGCCATTGCCGACTCGCCGTTCGGCGGACCGGCGGTCGCCGCGTTCACCGAATTCGCGCTGGCGGTCACCCAGCGCCGGATCCGGGAGAGCTTCGGCGCGTGCGCGATTCCCGTGCGCGTCGACTTCACCCATGCCGCGCCCCGGGACACCGGCTATCTCGCCGACGCCTTCGGCACGGGGAACATCCACTTCGGGCAGGAGCGGGCCGGTATGACCTTCCTGCCCGCCGCCGACCTGCGCGAGCGCCCGCCGCATGACCCGCGGCTGTACGGGATCCTCCAGGACTACGCGCGGCATCTGATCGACCATCCGCTGCCCGCGCCCTCCTGGCCGGAGTCGGTGCGCACGGTCATCCGATTCGTCGTGTCCGGCAACACTTCTCGCGGTATCGATATGGGGGAGGTGGCCGGTCGCCTGAACCTGAGCCCGCGTACCTTCCAGCGCCGCCTGGCCGAATACGGCACCAGCTGGCGCGCCGAACTCGAAGCGGCCCGCCATGAATTGGCCCTGGAGCTGCTGGCCGATCCCGGCATTCCGGTGCGCACCGTCGCGCTGCGGCTGGGCTACGACGATCACCGCACCCTGTCGCGGGCCTTCCAGCGCTGGACCGGGCTGACCCCGACCGAATACCGCCGTGCCACCGACCCGGTGGATCGGGGGCGGCCGGGAACGGTGGTTGCTGCGAGTGAACCGGAATGACCAACCGGTCGGCATCCAACATTGAGAGGTCGACCGGCGCGGGGCGTTCGGTCCGATAGGCCGGGTGTCTATGGTGTTTGACACGGATTTTCGGACCAATCGGCGGATGTTGCCACCGAATCGCGCGGTCTGTGACTAGGTTTCCGGTGTCGAAGGTGAACCTGTGCGCGTGGCCGGAGGAACCGTGGAGACCACCTATCGCCTGTCCCTGCACAGGTTCGTCGTCTCACAGCTGTCGGGAAACGGAATCGATGCCGACTGGTTGCTCGGGGAGGTGGGCATTCCCGAGTGGACGATGGACGACGGCGATATCCAGGTGCCGAGTTCGGCGTTCACGCGGCTGTGGGAGGTGGCTGCCAAGGCGGTGGACGACCCCATTCTGCCGGTGCGCCTGGGCGGCCGCTTCACCCTCGGCGCGGGCGGGCTGTGCGACTACCTGTTCTCGACCTCACCGACCATCGGCGAGGGCCTGGCCACGGTCGGCCCGTACATCAGCGATATCAGCACCAATCACCGGCTGTCCCTCATCGAGGAGGGCAACGGCGACATCAAATTCGGTTTCGAGATCATCGAGGGCGACGACCGGGCCCGCGACCTGACCCACCTGTGGGCGGTGGCCTCCCTGCTCGGGCGGCCGCGCCGGGTGGCGGCGGGCACGTTCGACGCGGAGCTGGTCCGGCTGCGTCAGCGCGCGCCGCGCACCTACACCGACATGTACGACCTGCTCGGCACGCGGGCAATCGAATTCGGGGCGGCGGAGGATTCGATCACCTTCCGGGCCGCCGACATGGACGTGCCGCTGACCACCGCGGACCCGGTGCTGCACGGGATTCTGGAGAAGGTCGCCGCGACCGTGCCGCCGCCGCCCGCGCTGGCCAGTGCCTGGGTCGATCAGGTGGCCGGGGCGCTCGCGGAGGCGCTGATCGCCGGGGACGCCTCGCTCGACGCGGTGGCGCGGCGGCTCATGGTGGGACGGCGGACGCTGCAGCGCAGGCTGGCCGAGGCGGGCACCACCTGGCGGCAGGAATTGGATCGCGCCCGGCTGGAACGCCTGCGCCGCGTCGATTCCGGCGGGGCGCATCTGGGCCCGGCCCGGCAGGCCGAGATCCTGGGTTACGCGGGCCCGCAATCGATTCGCCGGGCCGCGCGGCGCTGGGAGTCGATCGCCGAGCGGCGGGTCTCGGATGCCATCATCCTGGCGATGCGGGCCTGATGCCCGGATCGGTGCTGAGATCCCCTCCGGCTCGGCAACGATCAACCATCCGGCCGCGATCAGCGGGTCAGCCACGATCGCGTCCCCCACGGAAGCGCGAGCGGGGACGTCTGCTCCGCAGTGACGCGTCGCCTTGGACCTCGTAGAGCCGGGCGAACTTCGGATTCGACTGCGGCATGGGCGTACTCATCAGCTCGGGATCCAGGACCAGGGCCGTGCGCTCGGCATCGAACACGACATCGTGGATGCCCAGCACCATGGCGATGCCCTCGTAGACCGGATTGGGCGCCACGGTCACCTCGGCGCGTTTGATGGCCTGCCGCATGGGCAGCGCGTCGCGCTGCACGCTGACGAGTACGCCGATGTCGTGTTCGAGCGAGAAGCGCCGCACGTCGGCGGGCACCATGGAATCGTCACGCGCCAGCACGATCTCGTCGCCGTGCGGTTCGAGGGTGTGGTGGGCCAGTGAGCAGGACTGCTCGGCGAACCGGATGCCGACCTCGAAGGCGCGCTGGACGCTGGGCTGGCTCATGACGGCGAGTTCGAGCGCGGCCAGCATGGGCGGGTGGCAGGTCAGGCCCGCCATCAGCCCGAAACCGGGTTCGTCGTTAATACCGCGCACGATACTGCGCATCACGGTCACCTGCTGGGTGTAGGTGACCTCGGTGTCCGGGTCCATGAGCTGGCCGTGCCGTAGATCGGTGTCGCGTAGAACGGATCCGATCGACAGGCCGCGGCCCAGGGCGAAGTCCACAAGCAGCGCGGTGCTGAAGATCGGACGCCTGCGGAACTGGCGCTCGGCCGTGATGTGGTTGATCACCGGGGCTCCACTGTCACCTCTGGTGTGTTGGTTTGCGCTCCCCCCGATTCTTCGGATGAGGTCCGAGTGTGCCGGCGGGCGAACGGCGCACCTGGATCCCGCATACAGCTTCGTGAACCGCGGGCGGCGCGGACAGCACCGATTGCGCCAAGCCGCCGCTGATTGCGCCAACCCGTCGCTGATTGCGCTCCGCCCGGTGATCGGCCGGAAATCGATCATCGAATTGCCCGGTGTCGCCCGATTCAGGCAGGTCGAACGAGTTCGGGTGCGGTGAATCGGCGCTATTCGGGCGCGTGCGGCTGTCCCAATTCCATCGTCTCGTGACCGGAATCGTGCTGGCCAAACAATCTTGGCAACCTTATAGTTAATTCAACGCCACATGATGCGTCATCCCGTTCGCCTCGTCTGTGAAGCCAATTGCGCGGCAATACGTTTCGGTGCCGTGCGGAATCGACTCGAATCGAGGACAGCATGTCCGTGCCCGAATTCCCCGCTGCCCTGACCGAACTGGAGATCGTGCCCCCGCCTGGCCACCCCATTCTTGCTCTGCCCGTACGGGTCTCGCCCTTCGGTGCGCGGCTGGAGCGGCACACTCTGGAATGGGCGGATTCCTACCAGCTGCTCGAGACGGCGCGCCAGCGGGAACGATTGGCCGGAACCCGGCTCGGCGAACTCATAGCGCGCGCATTCCCTTTCGTGCGTGAGGACCGCCTCGAGCCCCTGGCGGGCTGGTTCACCTGGGCATTCATCATCGATGACTGGTACGACGGGCCCGGCGGCGAAGTGATCGACGGTCACGACCGCATGCTGACGCAGGTACTCGACGCGCTGCCGGTGGACGGGCGACACCGGGTCACACACCCGGGCACGCTCTTTCGGCAATTGGCGGCGGTGTGGACCCGGATGGCCGGACCGCAGAGCGTCCAGTGGCGGCTGCGCTTCGTCGACTGCATGGCCGCCTTCATGGAGTCCTTCGGCTACGAGGCGATCAACCGGCGCGCGGCGGTGACGCCCGGGGTCGTCTCCTATACTCAGCTGCGGCGGCAGTCGGGTGGGATCACGCCCTGCCTGAATCTGCTGGAATATGCTGCCGGACTGGAGGTTCCGGGCATCATCCGGCGCAGCGACCCGTTCCAGCGGATGTTCAACTGCGCGGCGGATGCCGTCGTCTGGGTCAACGACGTGGTGTCGCTGCGCAAGGAACTCGCCATCGGCGAGGTAACCAACGGTGTGCTCGCGCTGGCCGCCGAACGCCGTTGTGGCCTGCCGGAGGCGGTCCGCGCGGCCTATCGGCGGGTGGCGGCAGTCATCGATGAATTCCACCGTGCCGAAGCGGAATTGGAGCATCTCTGCCGGGACTGGCGGGGGCTGCCGGAATCCGACCAGCGCGCCGTGCGGCTCTTCGCGGACGGCATGAAGTACTGGATGCGCGGAAATCTCGACTGGTCACTGCATTCGGACCGCTACCGCCGCCCCGAACGCATCCGCCTCGGCACCGCCCCCACCCTGGTCTCCGACTGAATCCCGCCCACCTCGAATCGGTTCCACCCACCTCCGCGTAGCCCTGCCCTTTTCCGAATCGTCTCGGGGAGATCCCTCATGGCTGTCCTTTCCCTGGGCGCGTCGAGCTCCGGCGCGCCGATCCCCAGCGCGCCGGGTGCGTTGCCGCTGCTCGGCCACAGCCCCGCACTGCTCCGCGACCCCCTGTCCCTGCTGCGCGCGCTGCCCGAGCACGGCGACCTGGTCCGATTGCGGGTTGGCGCAGGCGAGTTCGTTGTGGCGTGCACGCCGGAGCTGACTCAGGAACTACTCCACGACCCGCGCACCTTCGACAAGGGCGGCTTCTTCTTCGACCGCCTGCGCGAACTGACGGGAAACAATGTCGCGTCCTGCCCGCACGCCGAGCATGCCGCCCAGCGGCGTCGGGTGCAGCCCATCTTCCGCCGGGACCGGATGCCCGGCTACGGCCGGACCATCGTCGAGCAGGCCGCCGCGGTCACCGGTGGCTGGCGTGACAATGCGGTGATCGACGTGTTCCCCGACATGCTGCGCATCGGCGCGCGCTGCGCCGCGGTCCTGGTCTTCGGCGCGACCTTCCCGCCGAAGGCGTTGGAGCGCACCATCTCCGACATCACCCTGTACGTCGAAGGCATCTTCACCCGCATGTTCCTACCCCCGGTGCTGGCCCGCCTGCCCCTGCCCGCCAACCTCCGCTACGGGCAGGTGCGAAAGCGACTGCGCCACGCGGTCTCCGCCATGGTCGACGGCTACGGACGCGCCGACCACCCCGCAGGCGGCGATCTGCTGACCGCCCTGATGGATTGTGCCCCGACACCGGGCGACCCCGAATCCCCTGCGGGACTGGTCGATCAGCTGACCCTGATGCTGATGGCGGGCACCGAATCGACCGCGACCACCGTCGCCTGGGCCCTGCACGAACTCTCCCGAGATCCCGTGCTCCAGCACCGCGTCCAGATCGAGGTCGACGCCGCCATCGGATCCGGAACGCCGACCCACGCGCACATCGGACACCTCGAACTGACCGGAAGGGTGCTCACCGAAACCCTGCGAAAGTACCCGGCCGCATGGATTCTCAGCCGCGTCGCCACCCGCGACACGATTCTCGGCGGTCACCGCATCCCCTCGGGCACGACCCTCGTCTTCAGCCCGTATCTCCTGCATCACCGCCCCGACGTCTTCCCCGACCCGGACCGCTTCGACCCGGACCGCTGGCTACCGGCGAACGTCTGCCCGGTTATGCGAAAAGCCTTGATTCCCTTCGGCGGTGGCACCCGCAAGTGCGCGGGCGACACCTTCGCGATGGTCGAATCGGCCCTGGTGCTGGCCTCGATACTCACCCGCTGGTCCCTGGATCCGGTGCCGGACACCAGAGTCCGCCCGGCCGCCTACGGGGCCTTGCAGCCGGATGGACTGCGACTCAGGGCGGTCGGCCGATCCGGATAGAGCGAACTGCTCCGCGCGCTATTCGAGGATGCCGTTCTCGATGGCGAAGAGGGTGGCCGCGCCCCGGGTCGATGCGTTGATCTTGGTGTAGATGTGCTGGATGTGGTGATCGGCGGTCTTGGGCGAGATGACCAGGCGGTCGGCGATTTCGCGGGTCTTGAGACCGTGGGCGAGCAGGCGCAGGACTTCGATCTCGCGGGCGGTCAGCCCGGATCGGTGGGCGGGCCGCGGGTTGCCGGGATGGCCCGCGGCCGCGAGGACACGTTCGACCGCACCGGGGTCGAGGCGGCCGTCGGCGCTCATGGCGCGCAGGTCGGTCGCGGCGGCGGCCGGGGTGAGCGCGGCGCGATGCGGGCGGTCGGCGGTCATGGCCGCGTAGCAGTCGGCGGCGGCGAGGACGCGCTGGACATCGTCGAGTTGACCGCCGCGCAGCCGACGGCAGTAGCCGCTGCCGTCGAGGCGCTCGTGCGCGCCCGCCGCCGCGTCGGCGAGCCCGGCCAGGGCGGGGACCCGGCGCAGGAGTTGATCGGTGAGCAGCGCGTGGGATTCGGCCCGATCGCGCTCGTCGCGGGTGAGCGGTCCGGGCTTGTCCCAGATGGTGTTCGGGACGCCGACCCGGCCCAGATCGTGGACCAGGGCCGCCGCCTCCGCCGCCGGACCGGCCGCCTGCCCGGCGAGTGCGGCCACCGATCTCGAATGACCGGCGGTCCACGGGGATTGGAGATCGGCGAAATCGGCCAGCACCAGCAGCGCTTCCCGTAGTCGAGCGGCATCGAGTGGAACCCGCCCGGGCGCGAGGGCCAGTGCGGCGTCCCAGGGATCGGCGGACTCCAGGGCAGCCCACCACTCGTCACCGTGCGCGAGCAGGATATCGGTGAGGTCCGGGTCGTAACCGCGGCCGCGCCGCCGCCGGATGAGCGCGAGCGCGGCGGGCACGCCTTCGACGCGGGCCAGGATCTCGAACTCGTACGTCAGCAACGCGATTCGCATGGCCTGCGGAATCGCCTTGCCGCGCAGGCCGTTCGGAAACCCGCGTCCGTTCCAGCGTTCGAACGACGCCCGCAGCGCGGCCTGCACCGGCTCACCCAGCCCGAGCCGTTTCGCCAGCGTGTCGGCCACCTCGCAGGCGGTGCGGAAATTGAGCTCGGCGGCCTTGCGCCCGCCCGCCAGGATCGACAGCATCGACCGGAACCGGTCCAGCCCGTGCCGGTCCCGTCCCGCGGACTCGACCATGGCCCGGACCACGACGAGCGGGTCGGAGAAGTCGAGTCGCGCTGTGCGGGCCCGCATCTCGATTTCGTCACCGAAGACCACCGCCATGTCGAAGGCGTGTCCGGTGCAGCCGAGAAACCGCAATGCCGAAGTCCACCACACGGTTTCGCAGTCCTCGTCGGAACACCCGGCCGCGCGCGCGAGCCGCCCGGCGAGCACCGTCGCCCGCAGCTGGCACCCCGGCGGCTGTCCCAGGGCATGGTCCTGCATGGTGGCCAATAACGCTGCCACCTCGGCCGATGTCGGTGTGACCTGCACGGCTGAATCATAGATAGGGAGTTCTCCCGACGCGGTTCGCCGCCCCGGACGCGCATCCTCGAACTACCCGCCGGGCCCCGACGACCCGGCGACGACCCGAGGAGCATCCCATGTCCACCACCGACACCACCGTCGCCCGATTCCTCGACCGCCTGGCCGACGCCTGGAAGACCAACGACGGCACCGCCCTGGCCGAGCTGTTCACCACCGACGGCTCGATCATCAACCCGTTCGGCGAACGCGCCGACGGCCGCCCCGCCATCGCCGCCATGTACACCCGCTACTTCGAGGGGATGCTCGCCGGAACCACCACGACCTGCACCCTCGACACCCTGCGCCCCGTCTCCGACACCACCGCCCTGCTCGACGCCGAACAGATCATCACCGCCTTCACCGGCGAAACCGCCCTGGCCGTCCACCTCTCGGCCCTCCTCCACCGCGACGGCGACACCTGGCAGTTCATCGACTGCCGCCCCTACGTCCCCGCCTCCCGCCCCTGAACCCGACGCCTCGCCTGAACCCAACGGCGAAGCGGGAGGCCGAAATACCGACTCGCGCACGAAATGTGGGGTTCACCGAAGCGGGCTACGATTCGCGCACCACAGGATTCGCGCCAAGGGTTCGCCGTCGGCCGCAGGGAACAGGGAGGCGGCTCGAGATGGCGCTTCGGATTTGGCTGAGCAGTGCCGGGGCCGCGAGTGTGCAGGTCATGCGGTTGCTGCGGGAGAACCCGGATGGGTTCGAGGTCCGCGTCTACGCCAGCAATGTGGATCCGGAGGCGGTGGCGCTGTCGGCGTGCGATGTGGCCGAGGTCGAGCCCCGCCACGTCGGGAACGACGAGTACGCGCGGTTCGCCCTCGACTTCTGCCGGCGGCACGAGATCGACGTCCTCATCCCGCCGCGCCGACTCGACGCGCTGGCCGACCGGCTGGAGGAGTTCGCCGCGGTGGGAACCAAGGTGATGTGCTCGCCACCGGCGGCGGTGCGGATGCTGACCAACAAGGTGCGCGCGTATGAATCCGCCGGGGCGGCCGGCATTCCCGTGCCGCCGTGGCGGGCGGTGTCGGACGCGGAGGGGTTCCGGGCGGCCGTGGCGGAACTGTCCGCCGAGGACGAGGTGCTGTGCCTGAAGCCCGCCGGGGAGTATTCGGCGTTCGGGTTCCGGGTCCTGGACGACCGGCCGCTGAGCATGGCGAGCCTGCTGGCCCCGGCCGAGCCCTCGGCCTCGGTCGACGCGGTGGCCGAGGCGTTACGGCGGGCGGCCGAGGAGGGGGAGCGGGTGCCCGAACTGCTGGTCATGCCCTACCTCGACGAGCCGGAGATCAGCATCGACTGCCTGTCGGCCCCCGGAGGCGAACTGCTGGTGGGCATTCCGCGGGCCAAGGAGGGCCGCTTCCGCACCGTGCTGGACGATCCGGAGCTGACCGATATCGCCCGGCGATTGGTCAAGCACTTCGAGCGGTCGTGTCTGACCAACGTGCAATTGCGCTACTACAGGGGCGAACCGGTGCTGCTGGAGGCCAATCCGCGCCCGTCGGCGGGCCTGTTCCACACCGCCTTCACCGGCGTGAACCTGCCCTGGTCCGCGGTTCGGCTGCTGCTGCACGGTGATCCGGGCCTGACGCGCCAGCCGCGGCTGGGCCTGCGCCTGGCCATCGCGGAGGCGGTCATGGAAGTCCTGCCGAACCCCGTCCTGTCGTAAACGAACGATGTTGACTTCACCGCACTATAGCTATCTACACTCTGGCTATCGTCTACTAGAGCTAGACGGGCAGTTGTGGAAGAGACTGTGGTGCGGGCCGATCCGCGGGTGCGGGCGACGGCCGTCGTCTGGATCCTGTGTTCGGCGTCGTTCATGGCCATGCTCGACGTGTTCGTGGTCAATGTGGCCTTCGGGCAGATCGGGGAGAGCTATCGGGGATCGTCGCTGGCGAACCTGAGCTGGGTGCTCAACGGCTACGCCATCGCCTATGCGGCGCTGCTGATTCCGGCGGGACGACTGTCGGATCGGCTGGGGCGCAAGAACGGCTTCCTGATCGGACTGGCCGTCTTCACCCTGGCCAGCGCCCTGTGCGCGGTCGCGCCGACGCTGTGGCTGCTGGTCGCGTTCCGGGTGTTGCAGGCAGTGGGCGCGGCGGTGCTGACACCGGCCGCCCTGGGCCTGATGCTCACCGTGCTGCCGCCGGAGCGGGTGAGCGGCGCGGTGAAGATCTGGGCCACAACCAGTTCCGTGGCCGGGGCGCTCGGCCCGGTGGTGGGCGGCGCGCTGGCCGAGGTGTCGTGGCGGCTGGTGTTCGTGATCAATATTCCGGTCGGCATCGCGGCCGGCATCGCCGCCCTGCGCATGATTCCCGATCTGCGCCAGCGGTCCGGGGCCCGCATGCCCGACCTGGCGGGCGTGGCCCTGCTCATCGCCGCACTCGGCACCCTGTCGCTGGGCCTGGTGGAGAGCGGCGCCTGGACCGGCGCGGCGGTGTGGACCGCGCTCGGCGTCTCGGCGATCCTGCTGGCGCTGTTCGTGATTCGAGTGCGCCGCCACGCCGATCCGGTGGTGCCGCCGCAGCTGTTCCGAGTGCGCTCCTTCGTCTGGGCCGACGTCACCGTGCTGGCGTTCTGCACCGCCTTCGGCGCGTCGTTCCTGAGCATGGTGCTGTGGCTACAGAACGTCGCGGGCTACGGCGCGCTCGAGGCGGGTTTCGCCATCGCGCCCGGACCACTGATGGTGCCGCCCTTCGCCGCCGTCGGCCAATGGCTGGTCCGCCGACTGCCGGTGAATGCCGTTGTCGCCCTGGGCAATCTGCTCTTCGCCGCCGGGACCCTCCTGTTGATCGCCGACTCCGGCACGCCTGTGCGCTACGCCCGCGACGTGCTGCCGGGCTGGATGATCATCGGCGCGGGCATCGGCCTCACCCTGCCCAACCTGATCGCCACCGCCGTGGCCGAACTCCCCGCGGACCTGTCCGCCACCGGCAGCGCGGTGGTGAACACCGCCCGCCAGCTCGGCTATGTCCTGGGCGTCGCCATCCTGATCGCCGTCTTCGCCGCGGCCGCCGACCCGATCGCCGGGTTCCGCCACGGCTGGTGGTTCATTACCGCCACCGCGGTATTCGGGGCGGTCACCGCTGTGGGCGTCCGCGCGCGAGCGTAGCGGCGCCACCCGGCACGTCGGGTCAGGCTCGCGAGGTGAGCAGGGCGGTCCCGGCGGCGGACGCGGCCACGGCAGCCGTTGCGTAGTCGCGCATTCGGGACTCGTAGGCGCGGAGCGCGGTGGCGGGGGATCGATCTCCGGTGCGCGGCGCGCCCAGCGCCTCGGCCAGGGTCGCCGCGTCCCGCAGGGCGGTGTTCGCGCCGAGTCCGGCCGCGGGGCTCATGGCATGGATGGCGTCGCCGAGCAGGGTGATGCGGTCCTCGGGGAGGGCGGGCACGGTGTCCGCGGTGCGAACGGCGGTGGCGGCCACGGTATTCGGATCGGCCGCGGCGAAAGCGGCGCGCAGGCCCGGATGCCAGTCCGCGGTCGATTCGCCGATCATCCGAAGGATTTCGGGGCCGGAGCGGTTCAGGTGACCGAGTGCATCGGCCGGGCCGAAGAACGCGAAGTAGAGATAGTCGGGCACCGGGGTCAATCCGGGGTGAGCCTCGAAAGGCTGGGGGCGGAACAGCATCGCGTCGAGGATGACGGCGTGGTCGGGAGCGAAGACGACGGAGGTGCCCGTCAGCAGGGAGGCGGGAAGGGCGGCCCGGGTCGACGGGGTGAGAACGATCTTCCCGTAGGTGCACGCGGCACCGGTTTCGCTCGGTTCCGGCAGCGACAACTGCTGTCGCACGGTGGAATTCGCGCCATCGGCGGCGATGAGAACATCCGCGGTGACCGTCGTGCCGTCCGCGAAACGGGCTGTCACCCGATCGTGGAACTCTGTCACGCGGGTCAGCGCCTTGCCGAAATGGACACGATCGGCGATTCCGCTCAGAAGCACCTCGCGCAGGGTCGAGCGATTCACGCTCAGGTCGCCGGGCACCTCGGGGGCGTCGGCGACCTCGCCGGGCGACCAGGTGTCCACGGCGCGGCCGACGATCTCGTTCATGCCGGTGTCGATGAACCGGCCGCCCGACAGCGTCACGGCGCAGGTCTCTCGAACCAGCTCGTAGAGGTCGTCCGGCAGGCACTGCCCGAGGCTCTGTCGTCCCTGCTCGTCGAGCCGGAATCGATAGCCCTGGGTGCGGCTGTTCAAGGCCGGGTCCCGCTCGAACACCTCGAACGCCACGCGCCGGCGGTGCAGTCCTTGCGCCAGGCACAGCCCGCCCAGACCCGCACCGATGATCGCCACTCGCAACATCGTCGACACCTTCATTCTTCCAATGGATTTCGTCAGCTAAGGTCACCCTAAAATGACCGACGGGCGGAAGGTGGCCAACCATGACCCCGAAACGGCCGGCCCGCACCGGCCCGCCGTTGCTGGCGATCACCCGGGCGGATATCGGCCCCGGCGGCGTTCTCGACTCCCATCGCCATGCCGAGCACATGATCGCCTGGGCGGCGACGGCCACCGCGACCCTGCGCACCGGCGCCCGCGACTGGCTCGTCCCCCCGACCCACGCGCTGTGGGTGCCCGCGGGCACCGACCACGCGGTCGAAATGCTGCGGCCCGGCGACTTCTGCGCCGTCGTGCTCGACCCGGCCCGCTGCCCGATCGACTGGCCCGAACCCACCGGAGTCCGGATCACCCCGCTGGTCCGCGAACTCATCCGCCACCTCGACGCGAACCCGCACCGCGACGACGCCGGACGGCAGGCCGAATCGCTGCTGCTCACCCTGCTGGAACCCGTGCCCACCACCACGTTCCAGGTCCCGCTGCCCGAGGACCCGCGCCTGCGCGTGATCGCCGACGCCCTCATCGCCGACCCCGGCTCCGACCGCGACCTGGCCGCCTGGGCGCATTTCGCCAACGCGAGCGTCCGCACCGTCAGCCGCCTGTTCGCCGCCGAGACCGGCATGACCTTCGCGCAGTGGCGCACCCGCGTCCGCATCCGCGCGGCCCTCACCCACCTGGCCCGGGGCGCCTCGGTCGGCGCGACCGCGCGGGCCGTCGGATACCGGAAACCCAGCGCCTTCGCCGCGACCTTCCACCGGCTGACCGGACAGCACCCGGGCGTCTATTCGCGCTGAGCTCATCCCACTGTTCCGGAAATCCCGATCCAGCCCGCGGTCGCGCGGTTACAGTGGGCGTTCCAATTAGAAGCGTTTGCGCTTCACATATTTCGGTACGGATCGATAAGAGGTACACGGCCAGTGAAGAGTTCGGCACGGTTGCGGTTGCTCGCGGCGGCCACGGTCTGCGGCACCGCGGCTGTCCTCGCCGCGATGGCACCGGCCACGGCGGAAACATCCGACGGCAAAACCCTCGTGGTGCTCGGCGATTCCTTCTCCGCCAACGGGGCGATCCTCGACCTGCTGAACCCGGGCGGGGACACCGGCTGCAAACACGTGCCGACCTCCTGGCCGACCCAGCTGACGCAGCGAATGGGCTTGTCGCCGGATGACGTCGAGGACACCTCCTGTCAGGGCGGCTCCATCGACACCTCCGGCTGGACCCTGGTCCACCAGGTGAAACGCGCCATGTCCGACAACGCCTTCGGGCCGCGCACCCACACCGTGACAATCCAGCTCGGCATGAACGACGCCTGGGGAACCGACAACCTGATCGCCCTGTCCCGCGCCATGCCCTGCCTCATCGACCTCATCAACGGCTGCGGCCCCGAAGCCACGGCCCAGGGCCGAGCCCCCGACCCGGACACCATCACCGCCCAGGCCTATGCCACCCGCATCCGCCAAGCCGTCGACTACATCCGCTACTACGCCCCGAACGCCCGCATCCTGCTCGTGGGCTACCCCGAGATCCACTCTCCCGGAAGCGATTCCGCCTGCGCTACCATCCTCGGCATCGACGTGGTCCAACCCCGGGCCGCCGCGATCACCGAATTCCTGGACCACCTCGACACCGCCCAACGCGATGCCGCCACCCTCCTGAACCTGACCTTCCTCGACACCCGGGCCCTGACCGCAGGCCACGGCCCCTGCACCCCCGACCCCTGGGTAGACGGCGTACTCGACCCCCGCACCGAACCCCTCGGCTTCCCCTGGCACCCCTCCGCCCGAGGCGACTCGATCCTCGCAACCGCCGTGCAGGAGTGGATCACCCGATAGCGAACGAGACTCCCGGCCCGCGTGCGCCTGCCGACTCCCGGAGTCGGCAGGCGCAGGGGCGTCGGCCGGGCGGCTCATTTCCAGGCCGACGCGGTCCGGGTGCGCACGAGGCGCAGTGCGTTTTCGCCCGGGTCAGCCGAGGGCCGGAGCGATGACGCGCGCGGCGCCCTGCATGCCCTGTGCGGTGGGGTGATAGAAGAAGGTGGGTTGATCGACGAGGACGCCGTCGACCCATTCGGTTCCCACGGCCGCGCAGACGCCGTGTCCGGCGCTGGGGGTACGGATGTCGGCGTAGGTGGCGTTGTGGGCCAGGGCCTGTTGCTGAAGTGTTTGCATCAGATAGTCGAAGGTGGACTGGATGTAGTCGGCGTCGGCGGCCCACACCGGATCCTTGGGCCAGCAGCCACCGGCCTGGTAGTAGGTGAGATAGCCGGTCACCACGACCTTGGCCGCGGGGGCGAGCTTGTGGATTTGATCCAGTACGGCGCCGAAGGTGGGAGCGAATGTGTCGACGCGGGCGCGGAGTTGATCCACGCCGTTGACGACATAGAAGTTCTTGCAGTACGTCGCCGTCGACGACGGGGCCGGTGCGGGGTTGATGCAGGAGGGGACCACCGATCCCATCTGAATGTCATTGGCGCCGACGGCGACCGTCACCAGATTGGTGTCACTGCTCAGCGCCTGGTATTGGGGAGCCACCGCACCGAACTGCTTGCCGGAGAAGTCGGCGGTGGTCGCGCTCGAACAGGTGACGTCTGTCAGCTGCGCACCGATCGCGGCGGCCACCAGGTGCGGCCAATTGTGATCCGACCGCAGGCATTGGGCATCGATCTGAGTGGGAATCAACGGCCCCGCCGCCGAGGAATCCCCCATGGCCACGTACTTGACCGTCGACTGCGCTGTCGCCGGTGCGGACATGACGCTGCCGACGGCCGCGGACCATCCGCCGAGCAGCAGCGCAAAGATCTTGATACCAGAGGTTTTACCCATGTCTTCCTTGCTTTCGTAAGGGCCGCCGTTGGCCCGAGCAATAAGTGAGACCGCTTGATGTCACTATTGGAAGTAGAGCATGCCGGTACCTGCACGCATGTTGGATTCGAGATGATCCGCGTCGATTAGTACT
>NZ_BJWY01000017.1 GCF_007990715.1 Nocardia seriolae NBRC 15557
GTATTAGCCGAGCCCGAGCGGATCGGGCAGGATCGCCGAGAGCGGCGGTAGCCCCGACAGCATCGACAGCGAGGTGGAAATGGCGGTGTCGAGCGCGAAATACCCCGAGCACTGCTGGTATCCGGGGTGGCCGTCGAAGTCGGAGTCGGCGAAGAACGCGGTCACCACCCCGCCCAGCGAATGGCCGCCGCACAATGTCTTCCGCTGTCGCACACCGGGATCGGGCAGCTCGTGCACCATGAGCCGGTACTGATCGGAGACGGTCTGCTCGATGCCGACCCCGGCCAGCCAGCTCAGCTGAGCGTTGTCGGCGAATCCCGCGAAGGTGTGTCCGTCGACGGGGCGGTGGCCGTAGTAGTAGTCGATCGCGACGTCGTAGTCGTGCGCGTCCGCCCCCGCGCGCACGCCGCTGTGATCGCTCAGGCAGTTCGAGCGGCGGGCCAGCGCCCAGAATTCGAGGTGGCGGCCGTCGCGTGCGGCCGCGGCCACGGTATTGCGCGCGACGCTGTCGAAAGCGCCCGCGCCCTCGAGTATTCCGGGCTGTGCGACGAGCACGCGGTCCGCGTCGGCGGAGTCGGCGGGCCCGGCGGCGTCGCGGTATCGCAGATACGACAACCAGTCGCACTCGGCGGGGTGTCGACCGACCGAGTCGGGAAGCGGGATATGCACGCGTACTACGGATTCGGTGACGGAGGTGATGGATGATCCGGTGTGGACCGCAGTTTCGGCCCGATCCGGTGCGCCGTTGTCCGCACCGGCCGCGGGTGATCCCGCGCTGAGCAGGCCCATCGTCAGTCCGAGGCAGATCGCCAAAGATCCTGTGCTGCTTCGCCGCATCGCGCGCCGTCTTCCGTTCGAGTGCCGGAGTCCGGCGAAAGTGATTTTGTAACAAAAGTACTTTCGCACAGGGTGCGGTCCCGTGCCGATGTTTCGGGATGATCCGTTCCGGCCGGGTTCGCACCGGGCGGGCGGCGCTACTCGCTCAGGACGTCCAGCAACCGCGACAGTGCGGGCAACGCGCGTTCGAGCGCGCGGCGATCCGCGGGAGCGAGTTGCGCCACAGCGTCACTCAGGACGATGGCGCTGGCCCGGTCGTAGCGATCCAGCCGCGCGCGAGCCTCGGCCGAAGCGGTGAGCAGCACCGCCCGTCCGTCGGTATCGGACGGGCGGCGTTCGACCAGATCCGCCTGCGTCAAGGCGCGCACGAGGTTGCTCACCGTCGAGGGCGCGACCCGCAGGAGTTCCGCGGCCTCGCGCGGTGCGATCCCGCCGGTGGCCACCAGTAACCGCAGCAATTCGATTTGCGCTTCGGGCAACTCGGGCAGATCCGCGGCCGCACGGGTCCGGCGCAACACCACCCGGCGCAACGGGCCGAGTAGAACGGCGAGCTGCGGGCCGACCGCCACGACCACCGCTCGACCCCTACTCACCACCGGGACAGTCTAAGCGGACCCGATATCAGGCTTGTCGGTCGCGACCACCGCCGTGCTCACCGCGAGGGCGAGGGTCCTTCCGCGCATGGTCGCTCCACTGGGTGTGATGGCGGGCACGGGGGCATCGGTCAGATGGGCTGGTATCCGCTGCCCGGGCCGCCGGACGCGTTCACCGCGGCGAGGATCTGGTCGATGGGCCGGTAGTAGGTCGGCGAATGGATCGGGAACGCGGCGGTGAGGCAGGGCAGATCGAAGCGCACGCCGTCGGCGCCGATCAGCATGCCCTGCAACATGCCGACCAGGCGGTCGCCCGCGGTGACGGGGCCGCCGGAATCGCCGTGATTGGAACAGGTCTGGTCGAGGCTGACGTCGGCGAAGGGGCCCCAGTTGAGGCTGCAATTGAATCCGGTGGTGCGGCCGTCGGTGCAGACCTGGGCGCCCGGGCCGGGGGCCGGGGCCAGTCCGGCGATGGTCGTCGCGCCGACGGTGCGGACGGGGGCGACCTTGTCCGCGTCGAATTCGATGACCGCGTAATCCAGGCCGCTGCCATCGGTGGAGAAGGCGACGGTCCCCAATGGGCCTGCGGCGGGAAACTTCTCGGCGGCGACCACGGTACCGGCCGGGGCGCAGTGCCCGGCGGTGAGCCCGACCAGCCGCCCCGCGCCGTCGTGCCCGATGGTGGTCAGCGAGCAGGCTGTATTGCTGCCGAGCACGATGCCCGAACCTCCGCCCAGCGGTACCGGCGCGGCGGCGTGCGCACCGGCGGCAGCGGTGACGGACGCGCCGAGTGTGACGGCGGCAACGGCCAGAATCGTGCGAATACCCATGGGTCTGCTCCTCGGCGAATTTCCCGCGAATGCGTGTTGGACGAGGATTGCCGGTGGCTCCGACCGAAGGGAAGGCGTTGTGAGTGCCGTCACCCTCGGGTCAAGATTCGGTCACGACCAGCGGTGATCCTCGGCCACGGGCATGAATGCCCGGGGTGCTGGGGAATTCGACGGAACGTCGAGGCGCGACCCGCAGTCGGCGGGCCGCGGCGTCGCGGAATCGTTACCGGCGCACCCGGTGCGAATCAGCGACCCCGCGGCATCCGGTCAGGACAGGCGGCTGGTGCGGTCCAGCAGCTCGGGCAGGCGGTCGAACCACTCCAGCACGGCGCGCTCGTAGCGGATGCCGAAGTCGAGGGTGGCGCGCTCGAACGGCGACATGCGCTGTTCGTCCTGCCCGGAGAGGTAGCCGGACAGCCGCTGCTCGTGGACGACGCGGTTGGTGGCGACAATGCGCTCGAGCCGCTTGGGGTCCACGAACTCGCCGAAGGACAGGGTCAGCAGCAGCGGCACCCGGATGGTCTCCGCGCCGGGATCGCGGGCGATCCACTCCGCGAACGCCTCCCGCCCGCCCTCGGTGATGCGGTAGGGGGTGCGGTCGCGGGCGCCGGACGCGCCCTTCTCGACGAGTCCGAGCTGGTGCATGGTGGCCAGTTCGCGATAGACCTGGCTCTGGGTGATGGTCCAGAAGTCGCCGATGCGCTCCTGGGCCGCGGCCACCAGATCCCACCCGGACATTTCGCCCCGGTGTAGGAATCCGAGTAGCGACGCGGCCGTCGAGTTGAGCGGGCGTCGAGCATTGTCTTCGGGCACCGGCACTCCTTTCAAGCCACGTTCTACAGTGGAATATTAGTCTCCGTAGCGGCGCGAGGTGAACACCCGGGGGCCACCGGCCGCGTCGAACACCGTGGTGGTGGAGGCGCCCACGATGAGCAGGGTGCGCATATCCACCTCGGCGGGATCCAGTTCGGCCAGGGTCACCACCCGCACCGACTCGGTCGGCCCGCCCACGTCGCGCCCGATCACCACCGGCGTCTCCGGCTTGCGATGCTCGAGCACCAGCTCCCGCATGGCCGCCACCTGCCAGCGCCGCTGCGACGACGCCGGGTTGTACACGGCGAACGCCATATCCGCCGACGCCACCGCCGAAATCCGTTGCGCCACCGTCTCCCACGGCTTGAGCCGATCCGAGAGCGAGATCATGGCGAAATCGTGCCCCAGCGGCGCACCCATCCGGCTGGCCACCGCACTGGCCGCGGTCACTCCCGGCAGCACCCGCACCGGCACCTCCCGCCACTGCGGATCCGCCGATTCCTCGATCACCGCCGCCGCCATGGCGAACACCCCGGGATCCCCCGACGACACCACGGCCACCTTCGCCCCGCCCTTGGCCATATCCAAAGCCATTCCGGCCCGCTCGGATTCGACCCGATTGTCACTGGCGTGCCGCCGCTGCCCCGCCCGCACCGGCACCCGATTCACATAGGTCGTATACCCGACGATATCGGTCGCCTCGGCCAGCGCCCGCGCCACCTCCGGCGTCGTCCACCCCTCGTCACCCGGACCCAAACCGACGACAACTAACTCTCCCACCGAGCGCGCCTGCGCCCGAACCGGATTCGACGCGGCCGGGGCGGAGTCCGCCGCGGCGTCCGGGGTCGTCAGCGGGATGCGGGTGGCCGGGGCGGGGCCGGGGACGAGGGTGATCGCGAAGTAGGGGACGTCGGCGTCGTCGACGTCGGCGGCGCGCAGGACGCGCTGGCGGGTGGAGCTGGCGCGTTCGACGTAGTAGGCGTCGGCGAGGCGGCCGGAGTCGGAAAGGGACTGGCGGACACCGGGGTAGGTGCGGCCGAGCTTCATGATCGCGGCGGCGTCGGTTTCGCGCAGGCGGCGGGTGAGTTCCTCGGCGGGCAGGGTGCCGGGCAGGACGGTCAGGACCTGGTCGCCCTCGACCAGGGGGGTGCCCAGGGCGGCGGAGGCGGCGCTGACCGAGGTGACGCCGGGGATGATCTCGGTGTCGAAGCGGTCGGCCAGGCGGCGGTGCATGTGCATGAAGGAGCTGTAGAACAGCGGGTCACCGGCCGCGAGCAGGGCCACGGTGCGGCCCGCGGCCAGGTGCTCGGCGAGCAGAGCCGCTGCGCGCTCGTAGAATTCGTCGATCGCGCCCTGGTAGCCGCCGGGATGGTCGGTGGTCTCGGTGGTCACCGGGTAGACCAGGTGCTCCTCGAGCTGGCCGGGCCGCATGTAGGGGGCGGCGATGGCGCGCGAGATGCTGCGGCCGTGGCGGGCGCTGTGGAAGGCGATGACGTCGGCCTCGCCGATGACGCGGGCGGCCTTGACCGTCACCAGTTCCGGATCGCCGGGCCCCAGCCCGACACCCCAGAGCTTGCTCATTCTTGTTCTCTCGCAATCGCATTGAGGGCGGCGGCGGTGATCGCGCTGCCGCCGCGCCGGCCCCGCACGGTCAGGAATGCGACGCCGCCGTATTCGGCCAGCGCCTGCTTGGATTCCGCGGCCCCGATGAAACCGACCGGAATGCCGAGCACCGCCGCCGGGCGGGGCGCGCCGGCGTCCAGCAGATCCAGCAGGTGGAACAGCGCGGTCGGCGCATTGCCGATGGCCACCACCGCGCCGTCGAGACGGTCGCTCCAGAGTTCGAGCGCCGCAGCCGATCTGGTGTTCCCGATCCGGGCCGCCAGCTCGGGCACCCGCGGATCCGCGAGCAGGCACAGCACCTCGTTGTCGGCGGGCAACCGCTTGCGCGTGACTCCCGAGGCAACCATGTTGGCGTCGCACAGAATCGGCGCGCCGGACTCGAGCGCCGCCCGCGCCTTGGCCACCACATCCGTGCTGAACTCCACGTCCCCGGCCAGATCCACCTGCCCGCAGGCGTGGATCATCCGCACCACCACCTGCGACACATCCGCCGGAAACCGGGCCAGATCGGCCTCGGCCCGAATGGTCGCGAACGAGCGCCGATAGATCTCGGCCCCGTCGGTGAGGTAGCTGGTACGCACGTCGGACATGGTGTCCACCCTAGATTTCGCCGTCGCAGCGGCACCGATCGGGTAGTGCGCCCGGCCACAGCGCCTCCCGTTCGGGCAGGCAATTCGGGGTTCGGGCAGGCCGCTCAGGTGCGCGGCCGCTCGAGCAGACGGGACATCACGATATTGCTCCGGGTGCGCCCGACCCGCGTGTTCTCGCGGATCCGCTCGACCGTGGCCTCGATCTCGGCCATATCGGTGGCCATGACGTGCACCAGGGCGTCGGCCTCGCCCGCGATCGTCCACACCCCGACCACCTGGGGGATCGGTTCCAGTCCGCGGCGCAGCTCGGCGGGGGAGATGTTGTCGCGGTAGAAGACTTCGACATACGCCTCGGTGCGCCAGCCGAGCGCCGCCGGATTCACCACCGCCGTGACCCCGGTGATCTGCCCGCCCGCCACCATCTTGTCCACCCGGCGTTTGACCGCGGGCGCGGACAGCCCGACGGCCGCCCCGATCTCCTGGAACGAGGCGCGCGCGTGCTCGAGCAGGTGGGCCAGGATCCGCCGATCGAGATCATCCACGGGTCGTTCCTTTCGCAATCGTGCGGTCATGGCGCCGTCACGCAACAAATCGCTGTTGAAAGCATGATCAACGCAACGAATCGCTATTTCCTGCGCAACGGTACGCCACATACCTTCAGCTCAGCCCCGTCCGCGCGCATCCGAGGGAGTCTCGTTGACGTCCGTAGCCACCTTGCCCGCCCGCGATCCCGCCGCTCGTCGGCCCGTACCCCGCCGCTACCTCATGTGCCGTCCGGAACACTTCGACGTCACCTACGCCATCAACCCGTGGATGGACACCTCCGACCCCGTCAACCGCGCCCTGGCGCTGGCCCAGTGGGACACGCTGCGCGCCGTCTACGAGGCGCACGGGCATCGGGTCGAGGTCATCGATCCCGTTGCGGGACTGCCGGATATGGTCTTCGCCGCCAATGGCGGGCTCGTCCTCGGTGACCGGGCGCTCTCGGCGCGCTTCGCCAATCCCGAACGCGCGCAGGAAGGTCCGGCCTATCACGACTGGATGGCCGCGCGGGGCTTCGCCGCCGTGACCGCCGCCCGCGAAACCAACGAGGGCGAAGGCGATTTCGCCATCGCCGGGGATCGCATCCTGGCCGGAACCGGCTTCCGCAGCGCCCGTGGCGCTCATGAGGAGGTCGCCGAGTTCTTCGGATTGCCGGTCGTCTCACTGGATCTGGTGGATCCGCGCTTCTACCACCTCGACACCGCGCTCATGGTGCTCGGCGACACCATCGCCTACTACCCGGCCGCGTTCAGCGGACCCAGCGCGCGGCTGCTCGCGAACCTCTACCCGGACGCCGTCATCGCCACCGACGAGGACGCGAACGTGCTGGGCCTCAACGGCGTCTGCGACGGCTACCACGTCTTCCTCACCGAGAAGGCCACCGCGCTCGCCGGGCAGCTGCGCGAGCGCGGCTACGAGCCGGTCGGCATCGATCTGTCGGAACTGCTCAAGGCGGGCGGCAGCGTGAAATGCTGCACGCTCGAACTGCACCGGGTCAGAACGGCAGCCGGGTCCGCAGCGGACTGACCGCCGGATCGTGCAGCGGGTGCGCCAGAATCAGGAAGCGCAACAGCATGATCGCGCCACTGATCTGGAGCACCGCCAGCGGAACCTCGCCGAGGATGGCGGTGCCGATCGACACCCACATGTCCCCGGCATCGGCGGTCACGATGTCGAACCAGGCGTCCACGAGCAGCAGCAACCCGGTGCCGAAGGCCGGAAGGATGAGCGCGACCCGCCGCCGCCAGCCCAGATAGGCGGTGGTCGCCATCATCAGCACCAGCAGAATGTCGAACCCGATCCACGCCATCGACCAGTGCCGGGCGTGATACTCGGCCGGCAACGAGAAACCCAGATACACGATCCACGGAATCAGGGCGATACAACCGCCGACCATGAGCGCCAGCCGAACCCGCCGATGCACCCGCACCACCTCCGGCCGCGGCAGCACCCGCTCCGGCGGCGGCTGCAACCGCCGGATCAGCGCCCGCCGCTCCTCATCCGACATCGCCGCGATCTGACCATCGCTGAGCCTCGCAAACGTCATGGCCGCCTCCCACCTCCGACTCGCCGCTGCTCTGGATAACCACTGTGCACCCCCGTGGGTAGCCAGCGCACGGCTCAGGCGGGTAACTGGGCGGTGCCGGTCAGTCGGCGGGGCGGATCCGGTAGCCGTCGACGGTGGCGATGATGTCGGTGACCTCACCCTTGGGGCGGCCGCAGCGGCGGTCGCAGCCGGACCAGTGTTGGCGGCCCGCGGCTACGATCTCGTCGGAGTCTAGGCCCGCGCGGGCGAATTGCGGTGCGCCGGTGGGGACCACGCGGCCGGAATCGACGGCCTCGGCGGCGTCGGCGCGGACATCGGTGAGCGATTTCGCGCAGCCGGGGCGGCCCGCGCAGGCGCTGACCAGCAGCCAGGGGGAGTTGGCGTCGAAGATCAGGTCCATGGGGGCGAGGACGCGGACCACCTGTTCGGCCGCCCACTCGTCGAGATCGGTGATGACAAGGCTGCGCCACGGGGTGACGAAGACCGGACGCTCGACGGCGGCGATGAATTCGGCGGTGCGGGCGGGCAGCGAGCCCAGGCGCACGCCCGCGCCGAGCGCCACCCGCTCGTCGTCCGGATTCAGCCAGCCGATCGGAATGTCCTGGCGCGCGGCCATTTCCAGAGTTTCGCCGGCGGCCTCGAGGCCGGGGCGGGTGGTCAGCAGGTGCTCGGTCAGCCGGGCGCCGCCGTCCGGGATCTCGTGCAGCCGCCACTGGCCGTCGCGCAACTCCAGGAAGCCGTGCGCGGCCGCGAGCATGAGATCGACCGCCTCGGCGGCGGGCACCCGCACCCCGGTGTCCTTGCCCGCCAACAGGAGTGCGTAGGTGTTCTCGTCGACGGCGTGCACCCCGATATCGCCGCCCAGGCCGCTGACATCGCCGCGCCCGTCATCGAGGGTGAACAACACGCGGCCCGGCAGCTGTGCCAGTTGCGGCCGTGCGCGCAAACCCTCGTCGAGCGCCGGAACCAGCGGATGCACATCGGTCCAACCGCCGACCCGCCCCGACAGCGGCGAGGCGATGATATTGCGAACTCGCTCGTGGGTGGCGCTGGGCAACAACCCCGCCGCGGTGAGCCGCTCGCTCAACGCCGCGGCATCGCGCACCCGCCGGAACTGCACATTGCCCCGCGAGGTGAGTTCGATATTGCCGTCGCCCAATTCGACGGCCGCCGCGGCCAGGGCCTGGAGTTGCTCGGGGGAGAGCCGCCCACCCGGCACCCGAATGCGGGCGAGGGGACCATCGGCTGCTTCGTGCAGGCGCAGCACGCCCGGGCAGGAATCGGGTTCGGTTCGCGTCATGACCACCCCAGCCTACGGAGCCCGCTGAGCCCCGGCATCCGAGGCCGGACGCCATCCATCATGAGTATCTTCATCTATAGATATTGCAATCTAAGCATGTTTCTCTCGCCAGCCTCTAACCTCCCATGCAAGGAGGGGGAGCGGCGACGAGCAGAGTCAGGCGGCGACATGAAGAGATTCCGGAGCCAGGCTCCGGAATCTCTTGGGGGAGGGGGTTTTCGGGTTGGGTCAGCGCATGCGGTGGGGTTCTATTGCCTTGGGGGCGCCGCGGCGGCGGGCGAAGGCGGGGGTGGTTTCCCAGGTGTCGTTGAGGAGGCTGGGGGCGTTGTGGTGTTCGACGTGGTCGCGGTGGACGGTGGTGGTCATGACCGTGATGCCGAAGAGGACCGTGGCGGCGCAGATGATGCCGGCGAGCATGGCCCACTGCGTGTGACCGGAGCCGGCGGCCGTGAGGGCCATGGCCAGCGTTGCGAAAGCAACCAATGCGCAAAAGTATCCCGACCAGGCAGCAAAGCGATTCCGCCTGACCCATCCTGGAGTGGTTGGCATACGGGCAGCATACGGGCAGATCGGACGGTCTCCCAGGCTCGTGGACGAGCCTTTGCCGCACTGTGATCCGGGCGCGTTGACGGCGGCGCCGACCGGGCGCGATAGCATCGGCGAGCTCGTCGAACGGAAGAAACCGGTGCAATTCCGGTGCGGTCGCGCCACTGTGACAGTCAGACCTTCCGGCGAGCGCCGAACCGTGCTGGGCGCGTCACCCTAGGAAGGCCGAACCTTGATTCTGCTGCTGTCCACCTCCGACACCGATCTGCTGAGCGCGCGCGCCAGCGGGGCCGACTACTGGCTCGCGAATCCGGCGCGCCTGCTGCCCGCGGACCTGCCGGGCCTGCTCGACGGCGTCGAGCTGGTGATCGTGCGCATCCTGGGCGGCAAGCGCGCCTGGGAGACGGGGCTGGAGACGGTGCGGGCCAGCGGAATTCCCGTGGTGGCCCTGGGCGGCGAGATCGCGCCCGACGCCGAGCTCATGGAGTGCTCGACGGTGCCGGGCGGCGTGGCCGCGGACGCCCACAACTACCTGGCGGCGGGCGGGCCGCGGAACCTGCTGCAGCTGCACCACTTCCTGTCCGACACGGTGCTGCTCACCGGGCACGGGTTCGAGCCGCCGGTGGAGATGCCGAGCTGGGGTGAGCTGGAACGGGACTCGCGCCCGGTCGCCGCGGACGCGCCGACGGTCGCGGTGGTGTACTACCGCGCCCAGCATCTGGCCGGGAACACCGGCTACATCGACGCGCTGTGCGCGGCCATCGAGGACAAGGGCGCGCGGGCGCTGCCGGTGTACTGCGCCTCGCTGCGCACCGCGGAACCGGAACTGCTGGCGCGGCTGCGCACCGTGGACGCGCTGGTGGTGACCGTGCTGGCGGCCGGTGGCACCAAGCCCGCGACCGCTTTGGCCGGTGGCGATGACGAGGCGTGGGATGTGGGCGCGCTCGCCGACCTGGATGTGCCTATCCTGCAGGGACTCTGCCTCACCAGCGGCCGGGAGCAGTGGGCGGCCAACGACGACGGCCTTTCGCCGCTGGACGTGGCCACCCAGGTGGCGGTGCCGGAGTTCGACGGGCGCATCATCACGGTCCCGTTCTCGTTCAAGGAGTTCGACGCCGACGGCCTGTCGACCTATGTGCCCGACCCGGAGCGGTCGGCGCGGGTGGCGGGCATCGCGGTGCGATACGCACGGCTGCGCCACATTCCGGCCGGGCGCAAGAAGATCGCGATCATGCTCTCGGCCTACCCGACCAAGCACGCGCGCATCGGCAATGCCGTCGGCCTCGACACCCCCGCCAGCGCCATTCGGCTGCTGACCGAGATGCGTTCGGCCGGTTACGATCTCGGTGCCGAAGGAGAGATCCCCGGGCTGGAGCAGGGTGACGGGGACGCGCTGATCCACGCGCTCATCGCCGCGGGCGGGCAGGATCCGGACTGGCTGAGCGCGGAACAGCTCGAGGGCAACCCGATTCGGATCGGCGCGGACCTCTACGGCCAGTGGTTCGAGACCCTGCCGGAGGATCTGCGCGAGGCTGTCGTCGAGGCGTGGGGGCCGCCGCCGGGCGAGCTCTACGTCGACCGTTCCGCCGACCCGAAGGGCGAGATCGTCATCGCCGCACTGCGTTTCGGCAATGTGGTGCTGATCGTGCAGCCGCCGCGCGGGTTCGGGGAGAACCCGGTGGCCATCTACCACGACCCGGATCTGCCGCCGAGCCACCACTATCTGGCCGCCTACCGCTGGCTGGCCGCCCCGGAGGGCTTCGCCGCCGACGCCGTCGTGCACCTGGGCAAGCACGGCAATCTGGAGTGGCTGCCGGGCAAGACCCTCGGCATGTCGGCCTCCTGCGGCACCGACGCCGCGCTCGGGGATCTGCCGCTGATCTACCCGTTCCTGGTCAATGATCCCGGCGAGGGCACCCAGGCCAAGCGCCGCGCCCACGCCACCCTCGTCGACCACCTGATTCCGCCCATGGCGCGCGCCGAGACCTACGGCGACATCTCGCGTCTCGAGCAGCTGCTCGACGAGCACGCCAATATCTCCGCCCTGGACCCGGCCAAGCTGCCCGCCATCCGCCAGCAGATCTGGACGCTCATGCGCGCGGCCAAGATGGACCACGATCTGGGCCTGACCGAGCGCCCGGACGAGGAGTCCTTCGACGACATGCTGCTGCACGTCGACGGCTGGCTGTGCGAGATCAAGGACGTGCAGATCCGCGATGGCCTGCACGTGCTGGGCCAGGCCCCGGCCGGGGAGGCCGAGGTCGATCTGGTGCTGGCCATGCTGCGCGCCCGGCAGCTGTGGGGCGGTGAGGTCAATGTGCCCGGCCTGCGAGAGGCGCTGGGGCTCAGTGAAGCCGGTGACGAGGCCCGCGAACAGGTGGATGCCGTCGAGCGGCTGGCGCGCGAGCTGGTGGCGACCATGGGGGAGGCCGACTGGGAGGTCGACTCCATCGATCCCGTCACCGAGACGGTGCTGGGCGGCCAGCTCGCCGCCAACGCCGGAATCACCGATGTCGCGGCCCGATTGGGCGAGGTGCGCAAGGTGCTGGGCTTCGCCGCGACCGAGGTGGTGCCGCGGCTGCGGCAGACCGGTGTGGAGATCGCGCGCATCCTGCACGCGCTCAACGGTGGCTTCATTCCGGCCGGGCCGAGCGGTTCACCGCTGCGCGGGCTGATCAATGTGCTGCCGACCGGGCGCAACTTCTACTCGGTCGATCCGAAGGCGGTGCCCTCGCGGCTGGCGTGGGAAACCGGTCAGGCCATGGCGGATTCGCTGCTGGAACGCTACCTGGCCGATCACGGCGAGTACCCGCGCTCGGTGGGCCTGTCGGTGTGGGGCACCTCGGCCATGCGGACCTCCGGCGACGATATCGCCGAGGTGTTCGCGCTGCTGGGCGTGCGGCCGGTGTGGGACGAGGCCAGCCGCCGCGTCACCCGCCTGGAGGCGATCTCCCTCGCGGAGCTGGGCCGTCCGCGCATCGATGTCACCGTGCGCATCAGCGGCTTCTTCCGCGACGCCTTCCCGCACGTGCTGGCGCTGCTCGACGATGCGGTGCGGCTGGCCGCCGGGCTCGACGAGCCGGCCGAATCCAACTACGTGCGCGCCCACGCCCAGGCCGACCTGGCCGAGCACGGCGACGAACGGCGTTCCACCACACGCATTTTCGGCTCCAAGCCGGGCACCTACGGCGCGGGCCTGCTGCAGCTGATCGACTCCAAGAGCTGGCGCACCGACGACGATCTGGCGCAGGTCTACACCGCGTGGGGCGGTTTCGCCTACGGCCGCGATCTCGACGGCGCGCCCGCCGCCGACGACATGCGCACCGCGTATCGGCGAATCGCGGTGGCGGCCAAGAACACCGACACCCGCGAGCACGATATCGCCGACTCCGACGACTACTTCCAGTACCACGGCGGCATGGTGGCCGCGGTGCGCGCGCTCACCGGCAAGAACCCCGAGGCCTACATCGGCGACAGCACCCGCCCGGACGCGGTGCGCACCCGCACCCTGTCCGAGGAGACCGCCCGGGTGTTCCGGGCGCGCGTGGTGAACCCGCGCTGGCTCGAGGCCATGCGCCGCCACGGTTACAAGGGCGCGTTCGAAATGGCCGCCACGGTGGACTACCTGTTCGGCTACGACGCCACCACGAATGTGGTCGCCGACTGGATGTACGAAAAGCTCGCGGAATCCTACGTATTCGACGAGACCAATCGGAAGTTCATGGAGCAGTCGAATCCCTGGGCGCTGCACGGTATTGCGGAGCGTTTGCTGGAGGCGGCGGAGCGGAAACTCTGGGAACAGCCCGAGGCCGACACGCTGGATCGGCTGCGGCAGATCTATCTGGAAACCGAAGGCGAACTGGAATAGGCGAATTCCGGCCGGTTGGGGCGTGTCGGGGTGACTCGCAGGACAAACGCGGACAACCCCGGCACCTGGGTCTTCCCCTGCGCCGGATCCTAAGAGGATCATGAGAATCGTCCCGGCGTCGTACTCGGGGAGACGTCGGGTCGCCCAATGTTGTTATTGGGATTCATAATTCGAATTGGGAATTCCCCGATTTGCCGCGTCATCGGGTACGCGCGATCGAATTGCGGGCTTTCGGCGGGTCTTCCGGGATTTGCCTGCTCGGCCATGCGGTGAATCGGCTCTTCGATTGCAGGGAACCATCATGAGAATTGCCAGAATTGCCGCTACCACTTTACTTTCCGTCGCCGCGCTGTGCATCGCCACCGTGAGTGCACACGGCGAACCCACGATCGCCGCTCCCGGGATCAGCGGCGCCGACCGGGGCGTGGACTACTCCATCGCGCTCGCGCCGGATCGTAGCGCCGTCACCACCACCCTCGCCGCCGGGCACTTCGAGCTCGCCGGTGGCGCGGTGAACGTGATCGCGCCCTCGGGTGAGCTCATCGGCGCGCTGCCACTGGTCTATCAGGCCGCCGACCGCGTGGTCACCGTCGTGCCCGAGGTGAACGCGGCCGGGACCGAACTGACGGTGCGGCCCGCGGATCGGGCCGAGATCGTGACGCCCACCGCGCAGGTCGTGGCCTTGCAGAGCGTGGCCAATGCCGGATCGATCGTGGCGGGCGCGCTGATCGGCTGCGTGGTCGGGGCGGTGATCGGATTCTTCTTCTTCATCGTCGGAGCCATCGTCGGCTGCGGTGTCGGCGGCCTGCTGGGGGCGATCATCGCCGGCGATCAGCCGTAACAAGGGAGGTGCGCACGCCCGCCGCCGGACCGGTCCCCGTCGGTTCGGCGGCGGGCGTGCGCCCGAATCCGGTTATGCCGGAACGATTTCCAGCCCGATGGTGCCGGTATCGCCGCGCCGCACCTTGCTGAGGGTGATGCTCACCCAGCCCATGATCCCGTAGCGGCGCTTGATCAGATCGCGAACCCGTTCGGAGCCCGCGGCATCGAGGACGGTCGCGCTGCCCTTCACGATGTCACCGTGCGTCTTGCCCCGGAAGTCGCACGGCTGCACCGTGCACTCCGGATTGCGCCGCACCCGCTTGACCTTCCAGCTGTCGCTCACCGTCCAGACATACAGGCGGCCGTTGTCGAGCACCGCTCACACCGGCGTCCCGACCGCCGTCCCGTCCTTCTTGAAGGTCGTCAGCTGCACATAGTTCGCCTTGCCCAACGGCTCGAACGTATTGTCCACGCCCGCAGCCTATCCGCTCCCCGCCCGCGGCGCGGCCCACGCGCCGCACCGCCGGGGATCGGGTCGAAGGTTTCGACGGGCGCGACCACCGCGCGGCTTTCGCTCTCGTCGAGGCGGACAGCGCGGCGGCGTGGTGGAGATCAGGCCGGGCGCGCGCCGACCATGCGCAGGGCCAGGGTGGCGTAGTCGGCGCCGATCTGGTCGGGGGTGCGGCGGTAGTCGGGGGAGTACCAGCGGGCGGTGTCCACGCACAGGGACATGAGGGCCAGGGTGGTGGCGTGGGTGTCGGTGACTTCGAAGTCGCCGTCGGCCACACCGTCCGCGACCAGGTCGCGGACCAGGCGGTGGATGGCGAGCTGGATGTCGGTGACCTCGGAGCGGTGTTCGGGGGTGAGGTCGGTGAGGTGGTGCAGGACCACCTTGACCGAGGCGGCGTGCTCGGCGTGCCACACCGTCAGGTCGCGGACGACCGCGGTCAGGTGGGTGGCGGCGGTGCCCGGATCGGCGGCCGCGGCCGTGGCGACCTGCAGGGTCAAGCGCATGGACGAGATCGAGATGCGATAGAGCACTTCCTCTTTCGACCCGAAGTGCACATACAGGCCCGCGGGGCTGAGCCCGGCGCGGGCCGCGATATCGCGGGTGGTGGTGGCGTGGAAACCGCGTTCGGAGAAGGCGTCGATGGCCGCCAGGAAGATCCGGCGCTGGCCCTCGGGAAAGCGTCGCTGGGACAGTTCGAGATGCGCCACCGCCGCGGTGTCGCGGCCGCCGCCCTCGGCATTCGGCGCTGCGTCGTCGTTACCCATCGAATGAGTATCTCCCAGTGAATGTTTCACCCGAGCACCGGCCGGACCCGAGACCGGCCCGGCCGGTACGGGCACCGGATCGGGATGGCGCACGGCGGATCCGGCGCGGGGCGGATCAGTCGGTCGGCGCCGTGAGCAGGGTCAGGAGGGTGACGAGTTCGCGCTGCTGTGCGGGGGTGAGCGGTGCGAGCAAGCGGTTCTGGGCCTGGTCGACGATCGAGTCGAGCGCGGCGACTTCGCGGATGCCGGCGGGGGTGATCGTGACGATCTTTCGTCGCTTGTTCTCGGGGTCGACGCGGCGCTCGACGAGGTCGCGGGTTTCGAGTTCGGTCAGCGCCGCCGTCACATCGCTGCGGTCGATCCCCGTGTTGCGCCCGAGGTCGGCTTGACTGGCCGGGCCCCACTGTTCGAGCGCGGCCAGCAGGCGGTCGTGGTAGCCGCGCAGTCCGTCGCCGTGCTCGTCGAAGCCCGCCGCGAGCAGCGCCGAAGACTGCGCGAACGCCCGGCTGACGAGCCACGTCGGGCGGTTCGTGATGCGGTCGGGGGTGCGGTCGGACTGACCGTGGCGGGTCGGCATGACCCGAGGTTAGCACTTGTTGGCCCAGCCAACATTTGATATGTTGGTCACACCAACATTGGTGCACCCGAAGATCGAGCGATCGTGGTTCGCCAGTTCTGCAATACGGGTAGGAGATCCCCATGAATGCCGCCCCCGCACACCGATCCGAGCGTGTGCTGATCGTCGGCCGGAGCCCGAGCGTGCTCCTCGAAGCGGCCGACATCCTGCGTGGCAGGGGCTACGAGGCCGACGCCACGAATCGGTTCGACCACGTCCTCGACGACTACGATGTGTCGGCCGTGAATGTCCTCGTCTTCGGCGGGATGGTTCCCGCGGACACGAAGCGCTTCCTTCGCGAGAAGGTGTCCGCACTGAATCCCACGGTGACCTTCGTTCAGGGACTCGCGGGCATGGCGGGGCTGATCGCGGCCCAGACCGAAGCCGCTACCGCCGCCGGCACGTCGCCGGGTGCGGAAGTCGGCTACGACAGCACCCGTCGATCGGTGCTGATCACCCTTGCCGCTGCCGCTCACGTCACTGTCGAGGCATGGTGGGGCACCTCGTTCGAGCCCCCGGAGCCCAAGAGCACGTCGGCGGTGCTGTTCGATGGGGAACTCCGGCCCGGCCACCACGCGATCGCGATCCCGGACGAGATTCCCTCCGAAGCCGCCTTCACGGCCGCGCGGATCGACGACTCGGTGCACGTGTTCACGGTCGGGGAAATGCCGACGGCCGTCGTGAGGATGGCTCCGGTCTCGGTCGCCGACCAGCGGCTTCCCGAAGTCCAGCAGGTGGCGACGCACACCGGCTCGTCCATCGAGCGTTCGTGACAAAGGGCCGATGGCAGTCTCGTGGCCGGGCGGGTGGGCGACGCGCGGGGCGCAAGAACGTCTTCCGCGTCGGGCTGGCGGTGTTCGGGGTCGCGTCACTGCTCGGCGGGATACTCACCACCTATGCCGACTGGCGGTGGGTGCTGTTGGTGAACATCCCCGTGGTGGTGGCGATCCTCGTCGGCGTCGGTGTGCTGGAAGAAGGCGAGCGGGAGCGGGTCGGCATCGATTTCCCCGGCGCGATCACCTTGACATTGGGTGTCGGTTCCCTGATCTTCGCGGTCAATCGCGTCGCCGAGCACGGCTGGACAGATCGCACGGTCATCGCGCTGCTGGTCGCCGGGGCGGTCTCGCTGGCAGTCTCATGATGTTCGTCTTCCTCTCCCCGGATACGAACATCTACGCCTTCGTCCTGCCCGCGAGCTTGGCCACGGGCATCGGATTGGGTGTCACCGCCGTCATCAGCACCACCATCGGTGTGCGTGGGATCGACGCCTCCGAAGCCGGAATCGGTTCCGCGCTGCTCACCGCGGGAAGCCAGGTCGGCAGCTCGCTGGGTCTGGCCGTGCTCGCCACGATCGCCACCTCGGCAACTCGTCACGCCATGCCCATGTCGCCGCTGAAAGACGCGCTCACCAAAGGGTATTCCGCCGGATTCCTCGCCGCCGCCGGAATCTACGCCGTATGCATCGTGATCGCATTGGCGATGATCAAGCCCGCGAAGCAGAAGATGATCGATGACGGGGCGGCGATCCCCGGATGAACCGAGCGAAGCGGGTCGCGGGTTCGGCGAGACCGGGGTTTCGATGCTGTGGCCCGGGGGTTCATGCGGTGCGGGTGAGGATCTGGGGGCCGGAGTCGGTGATGGCGAGGGTGTGTTCGGAGTGGGCGGTGCGGGAGCCGTCGGCGGAGCGCAGGGTCCAGCCGTCGGGGTCGGTGATGACGCGGTCGGTGGTGCGGGCGAACCAGGGTTCGATGGCGAGGGTGAGGCCGGGGCGCAGGCGGAAGCCGCGGCCGGGGCGGCCGCGGTTGGAGACGGGGGGGTCCTCGTGCATGGTGCGGCCCAGGCCGTGACCGCCGAATTCGGTGTTGATCGGGTAGCCGTTCGCGTCGGCCACCGCCGCGATGGCCGCCGACAAAGCGCCGATGGTGTTGCCCGGCAGGGCGACCGCGATGGCCGCGTCGAGGGCCTCGCGGGTGGCGTGGACCAGGCGCGTGTCCTCCGGGTCGGGGGTGCCGATGATGATCGTGACCGCGGAGTCGGCGACCCAGCCGTCGATGCTCACCGCCAGATCCATGGTCAGCACGTCGCCGTCGCGCAGCGTGTAGTCGAACGGGAGCCCGTGCAGCACGGCGTCATTGACCGAGAGGCAGACGGTGTTGCGGAAGGGACCGCGCCCGAAGGAGGGGGAGTAGTCCCAGTAGCAGGAGACCGCACCGCGCCGGCGGATGCGCTCGCGCACAATGGCTTCCAATTCGAGCAGGTTCACCCCGATCCGCGCACGCTGCTCCAGTTCACCGAGTACCTCGGCCACGAACTGCCCGGTGACCCGCATCTTCTCGATCTCGGCCGGGCTCTTGAGCTCCACCATGACAACCTCCATCCGTCGGTATTTTAATACCGACCATAGCGGGTTGCGGTATTTAAATACCAACCGTAGGGTGGCGGGCATGGTTCGACTGCCGCTCACCCCCGCTCAGCTCGAGGCCGGTCGCCGCCTGGGCGCCGCGCTGCGGGCCGCCCGCGCGAACCGCGATCTCCTGGAAGTGGCCGCGAGCGCGGGCATTTCGCCGGAGACCCTGCGCAAGATCGAGTCGGGCCGCCTGCCGACCCCGGCCTTCGGGACCGTGGTGGCGCTCAGCCGCACCCTCGGTATCCCCCTGGACGAGCTGGCCGATAGCTGGCAGCCGGGCGGCGAGCACCGCACCGCGTCCTGATCAGTCGACGGTCAGTTCGACCGGCACCGCGATCACATCCACCATCGCGCCATTGCGCAGCACCGTCACCGGCAGCGACGCGCCGATGGCGTCGGCGAACAACTGCCGCTGAATGCCCTGCGCGTCCCGGATCTCGGTGCGCGCGATGCTCAACACCAGGTCCCCGCGCTTGAGCCCGGCGCGCTCGGCCGGTCCGCCGCGCACCACCTCGACGATGCGCAGCCCGGCGTCCTGCCCGGTCCGCGCGGCCACCGCGCTGGGCAGCGGCGCGGGCACCCCGACCACCCCGAGGTAGGCGCGCCGCACCCGGCCCTCGGTGAGCAGGGTGCTGATGATGCGCCGGGTGGTGGTATTGATCGGAATGGCCAGGCCCAGGCCGATCCCGGCGACCGCGGTGTTCACCCCCACCACGCGCCCGGCCGAATCGGCCAGCGCCCCACCGGAATTGCCGGGGTTGAGGGCGGCGTCGGTCTGGATCACGTCCTCGATGACGCGGGCGGCGCGGCGATTGCCCACCGGCACCGAGCGGCCCAGGGCGCTGACCACCCCGGCCGTCACCGACCCGGCCAGCCCCAGCGGACTGCCCACCGCCACCACCAGCTGGCCGACGACCAGGCGGTCGGCGTCACCGAGCGTCACCGACGCCGGTGCCCCGGCGCGGGCCCGCAACACCGCGAGATCGGAGAGCGGATCCACGCCCACCACATCGAATTTCGATTCCTGCCCGTCGGCGAACACCACGGTCCCGCCGCTCGCCTCGCCGACCACGTGGGCATGGGTGAGCAGGAATCCGTCGTCGGTGAACGCCACCGCCGAGCCGCCGCCGCGGCGGGTCTGCACGCTGGCCACGTGCGGGGTGACCGATTTCGCGACGGCGATCACCGTGCGAGAGTAGGAGTCCAGCGCCGCCGCGTCGGGGATCCCGAAGCCGGGCTGCGGGAGGGACTCGATCGATTCGTCGTCCACGACGACCACCATCCCGATTACATGATTACATTCCCTGCCACCAGGATGCACGTGGTACGACCGCCGCGACAACCGGTTCGCCCAGGGCGCAACCCGGATCAGCGGATGCGGTACTTCAGGTGGGTGACGCGCGAGCCCGGCACGATCTGCGGAGCCTCCAGCAGCACCGGCGCATTGGCGAGCGCGCCCAGCAGCGGGACGCCGCCGCCCAGCAGTACCGGCACCAGATCGACCCAGACCTCGTCCAGCAGGCCCTGTTCCACGCATTGGCGCGCGACATCGCCGCCGCTGACCCCGACCAGCTTCTCGCCCGCGATCCCGCGCGCGACATCCACGGCCGCCTTCACCCCGCCGGTGACGAAGGTGAACGGTGCTTCCGGGTGATCGGCGATCCACTGCTCGGGCACGGTGTGGGTGACCACCACGATCGGCTTGTCGGCCGGGTGGATGCCGCCCCATCCGTCGGTCAGGGTGAACAGTCGCTTGCCGACGATGTAGACGCCGACGGTGTCGAGCCAGGCGCGCAGATAGTCGGCGTCGGATCGGGTGAGGTTGAACGGGATTTCGGGGTGGGTGCTGGGGATCGGGACGTCGCCGCTCTGGTACCAGGCGAACAGGTGCTCGAATCCGGTTTCCCCGGGACCGGCGATGAATCCGTCCAGGGACATGCTCGCGCCGGTGACCACTTTGCTCATTGCCGTACTCCTTGTCGGTGGGGAACGAAGCGGCCGAAGGGCTGCTTCTGCAATGAAGTCGGAGCCGATACCGGGAAATCATCGTTGATGCCGAGGCGAATTCGCCCGGAAAGCGAGGAGGCCCCGACGGGCCTCCCGCGGTCGTTCAGTCGTGACGGGTGGCGTGCCGGGGGAGCAGCACGCACAGACCCGCGCAGGCGAGCATGGCACCCACGATCCAGGGCGCGGCGGCGTGGACGCCGTCCGCCATTCCGGTCGAGGCGTGGTCGAAGAACACGGTGCCGATCACGGCCACCCCCAGAGCACCGCCGAATTGCTGTGCGGTGGACAGGATTCCGGATCCGGCCCCGGCGGTCTCGGCGGGCACCGCGGACAGCGCCACATTGGCCAACGGCACCACCAGGAACCCGAGCCCGGCGCCGGCCAGCAGCAGTCCCGGTACCAGCGGCCAGGCCCCTGTTCTAGGACTGGGCACGCGCAGTCCATTCGCACTACGAGGATTTCAGCACCGAGGAACTCGAGACCGTCATCCGCTTCCTGCGCGGTCCACCACCCGCCAGCGCGCCCTGGCCGCCCGGCTCACCGCGGAGTGAGCCCGGCGGCGCTGCAAGGTGTGCGGCTCGGCTAGGTGGCCTGGCTGACCGAGGACATGTGGAAGTCGGGGATGCGCAGGGCGGGCATGGCGGTTCGGGTGAACCAGTCCTTCCACTCGCGCGGCAGCGTGATCTCGGTGCGGCCCGCCTCGCTGACGCGGCGCAGCAGGTCCAGCGGGCGCTCGTTGAAGCGGAAGTTGTTGACCGCGGCGGTGACTTCGCCGTTCTCGACCAGGTAGACGCCGTCGCGGGTGAGACCGGTGAGCAGCAGCGTGGCCGGATCCACCTCGCGGATGTACCACAGGCAGGTCAGCAGCAGCCCGCGTTCGGTGCGGGCGATCATGTCCGCGAGACTCGCGTCGCTGCCGCCGGTCATCAGCAGGTTCTCGCCGGGAACGGTGACGGGGGCGTCGAATTCGGCGGCGGTGGCGCGCGGGTAGACCAGGGACTCGATGACGCCCTCGCCGATCCAGTCGGTGCGCTGGGCGGTGAGCCCGTTGTCGAACACCGACAGCGTTTCCGACGAGGACGAGGTCGCCACGAACGGCCGGTATTCCAGGCCCGCCGCGCTCGGGTCGGAGTAGAGGGTGAGCGGAAAATCGGTGAGTCGCTCACCGATTCGGGTGCCGCCCGCGCGGGAGAAGGCGGTGTGGCCCTCGTGGGCACCGCGGCCCTCCATCGTCCAGGCCATATAGATCATCAGGTCGGCGACCGCCGAGGGCGGGAGCAGGGTCTCGTAGCGGCCCGCGGGCAGCTCGACGCGGCGCTTGCTCCAGTCCAGCCGGCGCGACAGCTCGGCCAGCAGGCCCGGGGTGTCGATATCGGCGAAATCGGTGGTGCCGGCGCCGACCCAGGCGCTGGCCAGCTCCGCGCCGGTGCCGCGCTTGCCGTTGATCTCGACCGAGCCGGTGGGCTGCACCCAGCGCCGGCGCAGCCCGGTGGAGGTGCCCAGCCAGGTGGAGCGCACCTGGTGGTGGGCGAAACCGTAGAGGCGGTCCGCGCCGTCGAAGCCGGTGGCGAGATCGCCCGCGAGGGCGGTGAACACGCCGATATCGGTGGTGGCGGGCTCGCCGTCCCAGTCCAGCAGCTGGTCGAAGGTGTCGGCGTCGACCGCGTCCGGGGCCAGCAGCGGCATGGCGTCGCGCGCGGGTTCGGCGGCGCGGGCGGCCTGTTCGCTGGCCCGCACCACGTATTCGAGGTCGGCGGGGTCCACGCTGGTGGAACTCACGCTGCCGACGCGCGCGACATCGGGCCCGTCGCGGAACACCGAGACGACCGCCCACTCCCGCGACACCGCTGAACCGTTGGTGGTCATGGAGTTTCCGGCCCAGCGCAGCGACGCCTCGTGCGCGTCGGTGACGATCACGATGGCCTCGTCGGCGCGCGAGGACCGCAGCACGCGTTCGACGACCTCGGGGGCGGGGAGCACACTCACCGTTGTCGGTCCTTTCTTACTGTCCGGCCTCGGCGCGGGTATTGAGAATATTGATGCCGCGCACCAGCACCGAGGGGCAGCCGTGCGAGACCGCCGCCACCTGACCCGGTTGCGCCTTGCCGCAGTTGAACGCGCCGCCCAGCACCCAGGTCGAGGGCCCGCCGACGGCTTCCATCGACCCCCAGAAATCGGTGGTGGTGGCCTGGTAGGCGACATCGCGCAGCTGCCCGGCCAATTCGCCGTTGCGGATGCGGAAGAAGCGCTGGCCGGTGAACTGGAAGTTGTAGCGCTGCATATCGATCGACCACGACCGGTCGCCGACGATGTAGATGCCGTCCTGCACGCGCGAGATGAGTTCGGCGGTGGAGGTGTCGTGCTCGGGATCTGGTTGCAGCGACACATTGGCCATGCGCTGGATCGGCACGTGGTGCGCGGAGTCGGCGTAGGAACAGCCGTTGGAGCGTTCCAATCCCAGCCGCGGCGCGAAGGACCGGTCGAGCTGGTAGCCGACCAGGATGCCGTCGCGCACCAGATCCCAGCGCTGCCCGGCCACGCCCTCGTCGTCCCAGCCGACGCTGGCCAGGCCGTGCTCCTGGGTGCGGTCGCCGGTCACGTGCATGATCGGGGTGCCGTACTTCAAGGTGCCCAGCTTGTCCGGCGTGGCGAAAGAGGTGCCCGCGTAGGCGGATTCGTAGCCGATGGCGCGGTCGTATTCGGTGGCGTGGCCGATGGATTCGTGAATGGTCAGCCACAGGTTCGTCGGGTCGATGACCAGATCGGTCGGCCCGGCCGTCACGGTCGGGGCCTTCACCTTCTCGGCCAGCCACTGCGGGATGCGCGCGAGTTCGCCCGCCCAGTCCCAGGTCCCGTCCGCGCCGGTCACGTACTCCCAGCCGCGCCCGGCCGGGGCGGCCAGGGTGCGCATGGTCTCGAACGCCCCCGCCGCCGGGGCCACGGTGATGGCCTCGAGTTCGGGGTGCAGGCGCACGCGCTGCTGGGTGATGCGGGAGCCGAAGCTGTCGGCGTAGAAGGTCTGCTCCTTGACCTGCAGCACCGACGCCGTCACGTGATCGACGCCGTCGGCGGATTTCAGGCGCTCCGAATAGTCCAGCAGCAGCGCCACTTTCTCCGGTGTCGGCACCGAGAAGGGGTCGATCGCGTAGCTGGAGACGTACTCGACGCCGTCGTAGCGCGGCTCGGCGGCCAGTTCGACGCGTTCGCGGTTGAGTGCCCGCAGGGTGCGCGCCACGGTCACCGCGCGCCGGGCCACCTGCGCGGCGGTGTCGGCGGTGAGGTCGGCATGCGAGGCGAAACCCCAGGTGCCGTCGACGATCACGCGCACCGCGAACCCGAGATCGGTGCCGTCGGACACCGATTCGACGCGCCCGTCACGCAACCTGATGGACTGCTGCACAAGTCGGTGCACGCGCAGGTCGGCGTACTCGGCCCCGGCCGCCCGCGCCGCACTCAGCGCGGCGTCGGCGAGCGCGGCCAGCGGCAGCGCGCGGAACTGTTCGTCCACGACGGTGGTTGCGATGCTCACCCGATCCAACCTAGAGGCCGACACGCCGAGGGGCCAAGAAACCACGCGGTCGGATCGAAATTCACGCCACGCAAAACTGCATACGCTGCAACGATGCGCGAACTGCGATGTAGCACACCGTGAAACGGCGCGCACAACTGCCGGACATGCCACGTTTTGCTGACCGGATGCCGTACTGTCTGCCCGTGTGCCGCCATCCGCACTCCGCGATCGCAAACGGGAACGCACCCGCCGAGCCCTGCTCGAAGCCGCCGTCGAACAGTTCGAGAGCCGAGGTTACGAGGCGACCACCGTCGCCGACATCGCGGCCGCCGCCGAAGTCGGCACCAGAACGTTCTTCAACTACTTCGCCAGCAAAGAGGAACTGCTGTTCCCCGAGCCGGACGAACGCGTGCAGGCCGCCGTGCGCGCCATCGCCACCCGCCGCCCCGGCGAACGCCCGGTCGAGGTGCTGCTGCGCGCCCTGCGCGCGGCCGGTGACAACCCGGGCGACCACCTGGGCGACACCCTCGCCGCCCGCATCGCCGTGCTGCGCGCCCAGGTTTCGCGCACCGTCCCCGCCGTGTCCGGCCGCGCCGCCTACGCGCAGCTCGCCTCCCAGCAGGAGATCGCCCGCCAGTTGCGTGCCGCCTTCCCCGAGGAGCTCGACGACGTCGGCGCGGCCGCACTGGTCGGCGCGGTGGTCGGCGCGGTCTCGGGTGCGCTCACCGTGCTGTTCCAGCGTCCCGGTCTCGAGGACGGCGAAGCGCTGCAACGCAAGATCCAGGAGACCACCTCGAAGGTGCTGGCCCCCTGGCTGTCCCAGCCCGCCCCGGCCCCGCGCGAACTGCCGGGGGAGCAGGCCGCGCTGCTGTCCGACGTGGTCCCGCTACATCCCGGTTCCGACTCCTATCGCCAGGACCCGGAACCGTTTCGGCCGTTGACGATCCACCGCCCGGCCCCGGAGTCCCTGCAGCGCTCGGCCTCCGACGGCGGCAGTCCGCGCTCGCTGCCCATCGTCCACCGCCAATCCGAGGACTCGCGCGTCTGATCGGTATCGGGCTCAGGCGAACTGCTGCCAGCCGAGGCGGATGACCATGGCGACGACCACCACCAGCAGGACGGCGCGGACGAAGCCCGCGCCCTTCGCCAGCGCCATGCGTGAACCCACCACGGACCCGGCCACATTCGCCACCGCCATGGACAGTCCCAGCGCCCACAGCACGTGGCCGGTGCTCGCCAGGTAGATCAGCGACCCCAGGTTGGAGCCGCAGTTGATCACCTTCGCCATGGCCGCGGCACGGACGAATTCGGTGCCGAGCAGGGTGGCGAAGGTGATGATCAGGAAGGTGCCGGTGCCGGGGCCGAGCACGCCGTCGTAGAGGCCGATCAGTCCCGCGGCCAGGGCGACGACCAGGATGGTCTTGCGGCGGGTCGGGGGATGGGTGGCCATGGTGACCCCGATCGAGGGGCGCAGGGTCACGAAGATCGCCACGCCGACGAGCACGACCATCACGATCGGGACGAACAGCTTCTTGTCGATCAGGGCGACCGCGGCCGAACCGCAGGCGGCGGCGAGCGCGGCGATGACCGCGCCGGGGATCAGCACCTTCCAGCGCATCGGCACCTTGCGGGCGAAGGTCAGCACCGCGGCGCTGGTGCCGGAGAAGGCGGCGATCTTGTTGGTGCCCAGGGCGGTCTGCGGCGCGAGGCCGGGCAGCACCACGAACAGCGTCGGCAGCACGATCAGGCCGCCGCCGCCGACCACCGCATCGACCCATCCGGCCGCCGTCGCCGCGGTCAGCAGGACCGCCCAGTCCGCAAGGCTCACACCGCGACCCAACCAGAGCCCGCCGACGAAGATCAAACCGGAGAACGCGGGCGCGTCGCCGCGGCCGGGATCGTGCTCGGCCGGGCGGGGGCGGGCGGGACCGTAGGGTGGATGGGTGCGCCGGTTCAGTTTGTGGCTGCGTGGCAAGCCTCTCATCACCGATTCCGTCCTGGCCCTGGTATTGGCGTCCATCGACGTGCTGGCCGTGGGCAACAGCAGCTACCAGGCGACCTACCTGGTGTTCAGCGCGCTGCTGCCGCTGCCGATCGTGTTCCGCCGCACCCACACCCGCGCGGCCGCGCTGGCGATCGTGGCGCTCTCGATCAGCGCCTCGATGGTGCACGCGGGCGTGGGGGACACCGCGGTCCATCCGGCGCTACTGGGACGGGGCATCATGCTCTACACCCTGGTCGCCTATGTCGGGCGCCGCCAAGGGCTGATCTACCTGGGCATTCTGATACTCGACAGCCTCATCTCCGCGGCCGCGATCGGCAAACCCTCGGGCACCGACATCGCCTTCACCGCGCTCTACTACGCCCTGTGCTGGACCATGGCCGAATTCGTGGGCGCGCGCCACGCCTACGACGCCGAGGTCGCCGCCCGCCTGGCCGTGGCCGACTACGACCGCGAACGCCGCGCTCACGACGCGGTCGCCGCCGAACGCACCCGCATCGCGCGCGAGCTGCACGATGTGGTCGCGCACGCGGTGAGCGTCATCATCGTGCAGGCAGACGGCGCGCGCTACGCCCTGCGCCACGATCCCGGCGCCGCCGAACAGGCGCTGCCCACCATCGCCGGCACCGGCCGCGACGCCCTGCGCGAACTACGCCGCACCGTCGAGCTGCTGCGCACCGAGCATGCGCCCGAACAACTTCCGCAGCACGGCACCGCCGGCATCGCCAAGGTGGTCGACATGATGCGCAGCGCGGGCCTGGACGTGTCCCTGCAATTGAGCGGCGAACTCGACACCGTCACCCCCGAGATCAGCCTCGGCATCCACCGCATCGTGCAGGAATCGCTCACCAACACCTTGCGCCACGCCGGACCCGACCCGCATGCCGAGGTGGGCGTCACCCGCCGCGACACCGACGTGGTCGTGGAGATCATCGACTCCGGCGCACTCACCCCGGCCATCGTCCTCACCCCCGGCAGCGCCTGCGCGCACGGATCCGCCGGCAGCGCAACCAAACTCGGCCTCGCGAGCACCACCGACGCGCCCGCCCCCTCCCGCATCCCCGGCAGCGGCCTCGGCCTGGTCGGCATGCGTGAACGCATCGCGGTCCTGGGCGGCACCCTGTCCGCAGGCCGCAACCCGCACGGCGGCTGGACCGTGCGCGCCACCATTCCCCTGGATCGGACGGGCGGCGAGTGAGGCTGCCGCGGACCCGCCACCCGCTAATGTAGACAGGTAGCTGACAATATTCCTTGCAAGTTAGGTTCCTTCGCATGAGCGCGCCCCGCAAGCCGCGGATCACCCTGCTGTCCCGCATGCTGCACCGGCACTACGCGCAGGCCGTCGGCGCGGCCATGCGGGCGGCCGGTTTCGGTGACATCCGGCCCAGCGATGCGAAGGCCTTCCCGTTCGTGCCCGCCGACGGCATCACCGTCGGCGAGCTGGCCGTGCGGGCCGGGGTGCGCAAGCAGACCATGGCCGAGACCGTGACACGCCTGGTCCAGGCCGGTTACCTGGAGCGGAAACCGAATCCGCGCGACGCGCGCTCGCAGCTGGTGCTGCTCACCGAGCGCGGGCGGCGCGCCCGGCCGGTGGCTGCCGAGGCGGGAGACCGGGTCGAACGGCAGTGGGCGCAGCTGACCAGCCCGGAGGAGGTCGAGCTGCTCCGAGCGCTGTTGCAGCACTTGGTGACCGCGATCGACGCGGCGGAGCAGGCCGCCATCGAGGACTAGACAGCTGACCTGTCCAGTTCCATGCTGGACAGGTCAGCTGTCTATTTTTGGAGCCTGTCATGACGCTCGCCGAATCCATCTCTCCCACCCCGTCCACCAGCGGCCCGATCGCGCGCCCGCGCGGCTGGTGGCCGATCCTCGCCCTGACCGCCTTCACCGCGGTCGCGTCGGCCGCCTTCGCGCTGGCGTTCGCGCACAATCCGTCCCTGGCCTTCGGCTCCTCGACGCCGATCGACCCCGGCGATCAGCTCTACCTGAAGTTGTTCGTCGTGCGCTCGGTGGCGCTGTCGATCCTGACCCTGATCCTGGTCGTGCGCCGGGCCCGCATCGCGCTGATCCCGGTGATGGTGCTGCTCGCGGTGAACCAGATGGCCGACGGGTTCATCGGCATCGCCACCCACCGCGCGGAATCCGTGGTGGCCCCGATGATTCAGGGCGTACTGCTGCTGGCCTGCGCCGGCCACCTGATCGCCACCCTGGATCGACCGCTCCGGCGCGCGGCCATCGGCTCCTGGCGGTCGTGACCGGAGCGCGAATTCCGGGTTCACCGAGCCCACCGGATAGGTTGTGAGGGTGCCGATCACCGTTCTCGTAGTCGATGACCAGGAACTCATGCGCGCCGGATTGAAGATGGTGCTCGGTGCCCACCCCGATATCGACGTGGTGGGGGAGGCCGACAACGGCACCACCGCCGTCGCGCGGGCCCGCGAACTGCGCCCCGACGTGGTGCTCATGGATGTGCGGATGCCGATCACCGACGGGGTGACCGCGACCGCGCGGATCATCGAATCCGGTTGCGGGAGCCGGGTTCTGGTGATGACCACCTTCGACCTCGACGAACACGCCCTGGGCGCGCTGCGGGCCGGGGCCAGTGGGTTCCTGCTCAAGGACACCCCGCCCGAGGACCTCATCTCCGCCATTCGCAGCGTGGCCGCCGGGGACGCGGTGGTCTCGCCCAAGGTCACCAAGCGGCTACTGGACCGGCTCATCGCCGAGGATCCCGCCGCCGGGCGCGACCCGGGCGTACTGGAAGTGCTCACCGCCCGCGAACGCGAAGTGCTCGAACACATCGCCGCCGGGCGCTCCAACGCCGAGATCGCCGGGGTGCTGTTCCTGTCCGAGGCGACCGTCAAGACCCACGTCGGCCGCGTCCTCACCAAACTCGGCCTGCGCGACCGGGTGCAGGCCGTGGTCCTGGCCTACGAGACCGGACTGGTCCGCCCGGGCAGCGCCTAACCGATGTGACCGGCGAGACACCCGGGAGAAAATCCGGGTCGCCGTGCGTTGGCAGGAGTAGATCGATCGAAAGGATCGCCCGATGCCCGCCCTGCTGTTCCTCGCCTGGTTCGTCGCCGAGATCGCCACCCTTGTCGTGGTCGGTCACTTCATCGGTGTGTTCCCTACCATCCTGCTGCTGTTGGCGGGGTCGGCCGTGGGTCTGGTGCTGGTGCGCTCGCAGGGGCGGCGCGTCTTCCAGGGCTTCCGCCGGGCCGCGCGCGGTGAACTCGATCCCGGCACCGCCGTCGCCGACGGCGCGCTGGTCGGGGTCGGTGCGGTGCTGATGTTCGTGCCGGGCCTGCTCACCACCGCCCTGGGACTGCTGGCTCTGATTCCGGTGACGCGCTTCCTGTTCCGCCCGATCGTGGCCGCCTTCGCCGCGCGTCGGCTGAGCCGCGTCGCCACCGCGGTCGGGCCCTACGGTTACCGCAATGTGGTCATCGACCCCGACGGGGAGGTCATCGATGCCACGGTGGTCACCGAGTACTACGACGACGGCCAGGGACACGGCCACCGGGCCATCGACCCGCGCTGAGCCGCACCGCGATTCGCGCCTAGAGGTCGAATCGCGCCCGGAGCGCCATGCGCACGTTCTCGAGGGTGGGCTTGTCGAGCATGCCCAGCTTCTCCTCGAACAGCGACGCGCTGAAGGTGGCCAGCCGGAACACCGCGACCGCCTCGTCGGTGCCCGCGATCGGAATCGTGAGCAGCGCACGGGGATTGGGGGCCTCGCGCACCGGGATCACCATGGCCACCGCGATCAGCCCGCCGCGCACCACATGCGGCACCGAATCCAGCACCACCACGGTGTGCAGGGTCTCGCGCGCACCCCGCAGCGTCCAGATCTCCCCCTGAATGCGGGGAACCTCACGCACCGGCGGCCCAGGCGTCCGACGTCGACGCCTCGGCGGCCTCGGCGAAGGCCGCGGCCTCCGCGTCGGGGGTGAGCGCGGCCAGCTCCTCGGCCACCAGCATGCGCCGCGCGGCGCGGTACAGGAAGTCGGACACGTTCGGCTGCTGCTTGATCAACTCCGTCACGCGATCATCGGGTAGCGACACGGAGATCTTCATGCCACCACGGTCGTACCGGGGTGTCACCGCAGCTCGCGCACCGGCTCGATGATCTCGGTGACCAGCCGCTTCGCCACCGCGTTGGGATCGGGCGCGCTGACGGGCACGCGTGACTCGACGCGGCCGAGCGAGCCGGGGTGAAACCGCGGCCAGATTCCTTTCACCTCTCGGCGCGAGTGGTCCGAACCTGGTGGAGGCGCTGCGGACGCTGACACGCTGAACCCGGGCGATGCGGTGACGGGCGCGTCGTGCGGGTCGGGCAGACTGGGGACCCGTGAGTACCCAGTTGCTTGTCGGCGGCCGCATCTACAGTTCGAGCAATCCCGACGCGACGGCCATGGCCGTGAGCGACGGGACCGTGGTGTGGGTCGGGCTCGACAAGCCCGGGCGGGCACTGCATCCCGACGCGGAGATCATCGAACTCGACGGCGCGTTCGTCGCGCCCGGATTCGTGGACCCGCACGTGCACGTGACCGCACTGGGACTGAAGCTCACGGGACTCGATCTGGCGCAGGCGGGTTCGCTCGCCGAATGCCTGGACGCGGTGCGGGCGTATGCCGCCGCGCGGCCCGAAGGCATCATCCTCGGCGAAGGCTGGGACGAGACGCGCTGGGCCGGGGGGCGACCGCCGACGGTCGAGGACATCGACGCGGCCGCGCCCGGACGGCAGGTGTATCTGGCTCGGGTGGACGCACATTCGGCCGTCGCCTCCACCGCCCTGCTGGATACGGTGCCCGGAATCGGCGAGGCCACCGGGTTCACCCGGGGCGAGCCGCTGCGCGCGGACGCCCACCACCGGGTGCGCGGCGCGGCCCTGGGCGCGCTGAGCCGTGAACAGCGCGACGCCGCCCGGCGCGCGGCCCTGGATGCCGCCGCCGCCAATGGTGTTGTGGCCGTGCATGAATGCGCGGGACCCGAGATCTCCGGGGCCACCGATGTGCGGGAGCGGCTGGAGTTCGCCCACGGCGTCGAGGTGCGCGCCTACTGGGGACAGGCCGTGCGCACCGCCGACGAGGCGCGCACGCTGGTCAAGGAACTCGGGGTGCACGCCCTGGGCGGTGACCTGTTCGTGGACGGCGCGCTCGGCTCGCACACCGCCTGGCTGCGCGAACCCTACGCCGACCGCGACACCACCGGCACCTCCTACCTCGACGCCGACGCCATCGCCGCCCACGTGCTCGCCTGCACCGAAGCCGGGATCCAGACCGGCTTCCACGTCATCGGCGACGCCGCCATGGACGCCGTCGTCGCCGGATTCCAAAGGGCCGTCGCCGAACTGGGTGGCCCCGCCGTGGCGTCGCGCGGGCACCGCCTGGAACACGCCGAGATGATCACCGGCGATCAGATCGCCAAGCTGGCCGCCTGGGGCGTGATCGCCAGTGTCCAACCGGGATTCGACGCCGCCTGGGGCGGGCCCGACGGGATGTACGCGACCCGCCTGGGCGCCGACCGCGCCGCCACCCTGAATCCCTTCGCCGCCATGGCCTCCGCGGGCATCTCCCTGGCCATCGGCTCCGACGCCCCGGTGACCGCCCTGAGCCCGTGGGACGCCATCCGCGCCGCCGCCCACCACCGCACCCCCGGCCACCAGATCTCCCCCCGCGCCGCCTTCGCCGCCGCCACCCGCGGCGCCTGGCGCGCGGGCGGTGTCCGCGACGGCGTCGCGGGCACCCTGGTCCCGGGAGCCCCTGCCTCCTACGCCATCTGGGACGCCCGCGACCTCGTCGTCGCGGCCGCCTCCGACACCGTCCAGCGCTGGTCCACCGACCCCCGCTCCCGTGTCCCCGGCCTCCCGCCCCTCACCCCCGACGCCGCCCTCCCCACCTGCCTGCGCACCGTGCACCGCGGAGTCACCGTCCATGAAGCCTGACCCCGCCGCCGAAACCGATTCCGCCGCACCACCCTCCGCCACCACCGGTGTCCCAGCCGCCGACGACGGCTCGGTGACACGGAGTTCCCGCGCGCGGACGTCGCCCGCCGCCGATGCCGAAGTCGTCCCCGCCGCAGGCGCCGACGTCCCCGCCGACTCGGGACCGAATCCGGGGGGAGCGGCACCGCGACCCGGCAGTGCGGCGTCGGAACCTACTGCGGGCGTTGGCGGTTCATCCTCGGACCGCATCGCCTCGACGGTCTCGGGTGTACTTCCCGGTGCGGTGGCGTGGCTGGTCACTGCGGCCGCCGCCCGTCCCTGGCTGCCCAGGCTGCTGGCCGCGGTGATCGCCGGGCTGTTGTTGTTCGCGAGTTTCCCGCCGCGGACGCTGTGGTTCCTGGCGCCGGTGGGGATCGCGGTGCTGACCCTTGCGGTGCGTGGAACCGGCAGGGCGCGTGAGGGATTCGGGGTCGGGTTCGTGGCGGGGGCGGCGTTCTTTCTGCCGCTGCTGCCGTGGACGGGGATCTACGTGGGGCCGGTGCCGTGGATCGCGCTGTCGACGGTGTGCGCGGTGTACGTCGGGCTGTTCGGCACGCTGACGCGGTGGGTCGCGACGCTGCCGGGATGGCCGTTGTGGGTGGCGACGGTGTGGTCGCTCACGGAGTGGGCGCGGTCGAGTTTTCCGTTCGGTGGATTTCCCTGGGGGAGACTGGCTTTCGGGCAGGCCGACGGGTGGTATCTGCCCTACGCGATGGTGGGCGGGGCGCCGCTGGTGAGCTTCGCGGTGGCGCTGACGGGGACCGGTCTGGCCGCGCTGGTGCTGGGTCTTTTGCGAAGGTTGCGAGGCGAAACGGGCGGTAGCTCGAAAGTGGCTGCGGTCACAGTGAATTCTCCCAGATGGGGAGCCCTGCGTCTCACATCGTGGAACCGGATTGTTGCTGCGGCAATGCTTGTGGCTATAGTTCCAGTCACCGGAGTGATCCTCCGGACCGCGCTGCCCGGCCCGGAGGACGGCAACCGGCCGATCACGGTCGCCGCCATCCAGGGCAGCGTGCCGCGCCTGGGCCTGGACTTCAATGCCCAGCGCCGCGCGGTTCTCGACAATCACGTCAAGCGCACCGAGGAACTGGCCCGCGACATCGCCGCCGGCCGCGCCCCGCAGCCCGACGTGGTGATCTGGCCGGAGAACTCCTCCGATATCGATCCCCTGCGCAATGCCGATGCGGCCCAGGAGATCTCGCGGGCGTCCGAGGATGTGAAGGCGCCCATCCTGGTGGGCGCGGTGCTGGTCAACAGCGATCGCACCACCACCAACTCGGTCATCGTCTGGAACGGCGACGCCGGGCCGGGGGAGCGGCACGACAAGAAGATCATCCAGCCCTTCGGCGAATACCTGCCCTACCGCAACTTCTTCCGGCACTTCTCCGAATACGCGGACCGCGCAGGCTATTTCGTCCCCGGCACCGGGGACGGCGTGGTGCACGTGCAACCCGCGAGCGGCGGCGCGCCCGTCGCGATCGGCGTGGCCACCTGCTACGAGGTCGTCTTCGACCGGGCCTTCGAGCAGGCTGTGCAGGCCGGGGCGCAGATCCTCACGGTCCCGTCCAACAACGCCACCTTCGGCCGCTCCGAGATGACCTATCAGCAGCTGGCCATGTCGCGCGTGCGCGCGGTGGAGCACGGTCGCGCCGTGGTGGTTTCGGTGACCACCGGGGTCAGCGCCATGATCACCGCCGACGGCGCGATCCAGCAGCGCACGCCGCAGTTCGAGCCCGCGGCGCTGGTGGCGACGCTGCCGCTGCGCGACAACACGACACTCGCGACGCGGTTGGGGCCCGCGCCGGAGGTTTTCTTGTGTATCCTTGCCGCGGCTGCCGGTGTGGCGGCGGTCACTCGGCGGCGGAAGCAGCTCAGTAAACCGACCGCCCAGAATGCTGAATGACCTTTCGGCGCAGTAATCGCGGGTTCGTGTGTGAGGGCCGTCCCGCGTCGGCGACTCGATTCGCCAGTTCATTGCCAGGGCTTGTTGGAGCTTCCGATATGTCCGAGTTCGTGCGGTTCCCTTATGCGAGTTAAGCGAGTCTCGCGAGATTTGCTATGAGGTAACTGAACTGAATCCTCGCTCCGTCAACGCTGTCCGTTGCGGGCAACTCGAGATCACCACCGATCCGCTCGGCGGGATGCTCCGAATCATAGGGCGTGGGCCACGTCCTACGGCTCGCGCGTGCGCGCGAAAGCCGGATTGGCGGCCTGCCGTTTTCGATTTTTCGGGGCTCGGGGAGTTGCGTCTACAGCGTCAGAACGGAGTGTTTGATGAGTTCATTGGCCACCGACCGTGTCGACCAATGTTCTTCGGGTGAATTCTCGGCTCAACCTTTCGCGCTCTCTCCCGCGCAATCAGCCCTCTGGTACGCCCAGCGCATCCGGCCCGACATTCCGCTGACCATCGCGCAATTCGTGGAGATCCACGGCGATCTGGACGTGGGCCGGCTGCTCTACGCCATCGAACGCTTCGGCGCCGAAAGCGAAGTCGGCCACGTGCGCCTGCTCGAGATCGACGGCGTCCCGCACCAGGTCGTCGATCCCAGCTGGCGGCCCGGCTGGGCCCGCATCGACCTGCGCGAGGAGCCCGATCCGCGGGCCGCGGCCCGCGCCTGGATGAACGAGCACGCCAGCTCGCCCATCGATATCGAGCGCGACCCGCTCACCATGAATGTGGTGCTGCGCGTCGGGGATTCGGACTGGATCTGGTACACCCGCGGCCACCACATCGTCATCGACGGCTACGGCGCCATGAACGCCACCACCCGCGCCGCCGAGATCTACACCGCACTCGAGAACCAGACCGAGCCGGTGGTCTCCCGCGCGGCACCGCTGGCCGCCATCTACGGCGACGAGAACCGCTACCGTGACACCAGCCGTTTCGTCACTGACAGCGATTACTGGCGCGAACAGCTCACCGGCGTCGGCGAGCCGATCACGCTGTCGGGCAACGGATCGCTGCCGGTGGTGTCCGACGGCGGGCGCCGCACCGCCACCGCCGTCATCGGCCGCGACGTCGAAACCGCCATCGAAGCCGCCGCAACCGCGTTCGGCACCAACAGTTCCGCGCTGTTCGTGGCCGCCCTGGCCGGTTACGTGCGCGCGGTCACCGGCACCCAGGACGTGGTGCTGAGCCTGCCGGTCTCCGCGCGCACCACTGTCGCGCTGCGCCGTTCCGGCGGCGTGGTGTCCAACGTGGTCCCGATCCGGGTGCAGTTCAGCGCCACCGACACCGTCGCCGACACCGTGCGCGCCATCGAACTGCAGATCACCGGCGCGCTGCGGCACCAGCGCTACCGCAGCGACGACATCCGCCGCGACTGCGGCTATTCCCGCGACGCGCGCGGCTTCTTCGGCCCCATGGTCAACCTGATGCTCTTCCACAGCGAGCTGAAGTTCGGCAGCCTCATGGGCTCGATCAACGTGCTGTCCACCGGACCGGTCGAGGATCTGTCCATCAACCTCTACAACGGCCTGGGCAACCGCATCCACATCGACTTCGAGGCCAACCCGCGCCTGTACGGCGACGCCGAACTGTCCATGCACCACGGGCGCTTCCTGGACTACCTGTCCCGCTTCGTCGGCGCCGCACCCCAAACCGTGATCGCCGACATGCCGGTGCTCACCGACCTGGAACGCGAACGCGTCCTGCACGAATGGAATTCGACCCAGGTCGCCCGCCAGGAGGGCACCCTGGCCGGGCTCTTCGCCGACCGCGCCGCCATGTCCGCGGGCCGCATCGCCCTGGACTACGAGGGCGAGACCCTCACCTACGCCGCCTTCGACGAACGCGCCAACCGCCTGGCCCGCGAACTCGTCTCGCGCGGCGTGGGCCCCGACACCCTGATCGGCCTGGCCGTGCGCCGCAGCCTGGACCTGCTGATCGGCATGTACGCCATCGTCAAGGCGGGCGCGGCCTACCTGCCCATCGACCCGGACCACCCGGCCGACCGCATCGAGGCCATCCTCGAACAGGCGCGCCCGCTGTGCGTGCTCACCACCGTCCGCGACCGGCTCGAACTGCCCCGCACCGCACCGCGATTCGACATCGACACCGCCGACCTCTCCCGCCATTCCGGCCGCCCCGTCACCGACGCCGACCGGCGCGCGCCCCTGCGCGCCGACCATCTGGCCTACGTCATCTTCACCTCCGGCTCCACCGGCAAACCCAAGGGTGTCGGCGTCACCCACGCCGCCATCGTGAACCGGCTGCGCTGGATGCAGCACGCCTACCCGCTCGACGGCTCCGACGTGGTGCTGCAGAAGACCCCCGCCACCTTCGACGTGTCGGTGTGGGAGTTCTTCTGGCCCTTGCAGATCGGCGCACGGCTGGTCATCGCCGCCCCCGACGGCCACCGCGACCCCGGCTACCTGGCCCGCGTCATCGCCGAACAGGGCGTCACCACCGCGCATTTCGTGCCGTCCATGCTGTCGGTGTTCCTCACCGACACCGATGTGGCCGGGTGTACCGGACTGACCCGCGTGTTCTGCTCCGGTGAGGCGCTGCCCGCCGCCACCGTCGCCGAATTCCACGCCGCCCTGGGCGCCGGCCCGGAAGCCCCACAGCTGCACAACCTCTACGGGCCCACCGAGGCCGCCGTCGACGTCACCTCCTGGCACTGCGTCCCGGGCACCACCGAGGTGCCGATCGGCGCGCCCATCTGGAACACCCGGACCTACGTGCTCGACGCCCGCCTGCAACCGGTCGCCCCCGGCGTCGTGGGTGAGCTGTATCTGGCGGGCGTGCAGCTGGCCCGCGGCTACCTGGGCCGGGCCGCGCTCACCGCGGACCGGTTCGTGGCCAACCCGTTCACCCCCGGCACCCGCATGTACCGCACCGGCGACCTGGTGCGCTGGCGCGGCAGCGGCCGCTCGGGCGTGCTGGAATACCTGGGCCGCAGCGACTTCCAGGTCAAGGTGCGCGGCCTGCGCATCGAACTCGGCGAGATCGAGGCCGCCCTGCTGGCCGAGGAGCGGGTGGCGCGCGCGGTGTGCGTGGCGCGCCGCGGCCGCGGCGGCGACGAACTCATCGCCTACGTGGTGGGCGCGCCGGGGGCCGAGTCCTTCGGTCCCGCGCAGCCGCTCGACACCGCCGAGCTCACCGCGGCCCTGCGGCGCACCCTGCCGAGCTACATGGTGCCCTCGTTCCTCATGGTGCTCGACGAACTACCGCTCAGCGCCAACGGCAAGGTGGACCGCAAGGCACTGCCCGAGCCCGATGCGGGCGCGCGCCGCCCGGCCCGCCCCGCCGCCGCCCCGAGCAATGCCGTCGAGAGACAGCTGACCGGCATCTTCGCCGAAGTCCTCGGCACCGACGAATTCGATGTCGAGGACAGCTTCTTCGACCTGGGCGGCAACTCGCTGACCGCCGCCCGGGCGGTGGCGCGGGTCAATGCCGCGCTCGGCGCGGCGCTGACCATCCGCGACCTGTTCGAAACCTCCACGGTGACCGCCCTGGCCACCCGCCTGTCCGACAGCCGCCCCGAGCACGCCTCGCCGAAACTGGTCGCCGGGCCACGCCCGCAACATATTCCGCTGTCGCTGGCACAGCAGCGGCTGTGGATCCTCAACCGCTTCGCCGAGCACGCCGCCGCCTACAACATGCCCCTCGCGGTGAAACTCACCGGGCCCCTGGACATTCCCGCCCTGCGGGCCGGTCTCGTGGACGTGCTGGAACGGCACGAGAGCCTGCGCACCACCTTCCCCGACACCCCCGACGGGCCCTGCCAGCTGGTGCACCCGGCCGCGGAGATCCCGCTCACCCTCGACCCGATCGACGCCACCCACGCCGACGTCCACGCCCTGGCGAGCGAATTCGCCGGGTACAGCTTCGATCTGCGCAGCCAGGCCCCGGTGCGAGTGGCGCTCTACGCCACCGGACCCGACGCCTACGTCTTCCTCATGGTGCTGCACCACATCAGCGGCGACGGCTGGTCCATCGCCCCGCTCATCCGCGACATCATGACCGCCGTCGCCGCCCGCGCCGGCGGGCACGCCCCGGCGTGGACGCCGATGCCGGTGCAGTACGCCGATTTCGCGCTGTGGCAACGCGAACTGCTCGGCGACGAGGCCGACCCGGCCAGCGCCCTGGCCCGGCAACTGGCCTACTGGCGCGCGGCCCTGGCCGACCTGCCCGACCAGCTCGACCTGCCCCTGGACCGCCCGCGCCCGCGGCAGCGCTCCACCGACGGCGGCACCGTCGCCTTCACCATTCCCTCCGACACCCGCCGCGCCCTGGCCGCCGTCGCCGCCGAACGCGGGGTCAGCACCTTCATGGTGCTGCACGCCGCCCTCGCGACAGTGCTTGCGCGCCTGTGCAACACCACCGACATCGCCATCGGCACCCCGATCGCCGGGCGCAGCGATCCGGCCCTCGACGATCTGGTCGGCATGTTCGTCAACACCCTGGTGCTGCGTACCCGGGTCGATCCCGCCGCCGGATTCGACCGCATGCTCACCGAGGTCCGCGACACCGACCTGAACGCCTTCGCCAACGCCGACGTGCCCTTCGAGCGGCTGGTCGAGGTGGTCAATCCGGAGCGCTCCGCGGCCCGGCACCCGCTGTTCCAGGTCATGCTGTCCTACGACGGCAGCCCCGAACTGCGCGTCGATCTGCCCGGCGTGGACACCGAAGTCCTGCCCATGGCCGATGACGTCGCCAAGTTCGATCTGCAGCTGACCGTGCACGAACCGGCCGGCGGCCCCGCCGATGGCGCTCCGCTCACCGCCGAATTCGGTTACGCCGCCGACGTTTTCGACCGCGCCACGGTCGAGGCCATCGCCCGGCGCTTCGGCGTGGTGCTCGCCGCCGCCGTCGCCGACCCGAGCCTGCCGGTCGGCGACCTGCCGCTGCTGGACGCGCGGGAGACCGCGAAACTGGTGCCCATCATGGGCTCCCCGGCCGAGCCCGCCATCAGCCTGGCCCGGCTGCTCGCCGACACCGCCGAACGCGTGCCCGACGCGGTCGCCGTGCGCTACCTCGGCGCCGACACCACCTACCGCGAACTCGACGAACGCTCCAACCGCCTGGCGCGGGTGCTGATCGAGCACGGCGCGGGCCCGGAGGTGGTGGTGGCCATCGCGCTGCCGCGCGGCCACGACAGCATTCTCGCGGTCTGGTCGGTGGCGAAAACCGGTGCGGCGTATGTGCCCATCGATCCCGACTACCCGTCGGACCGCATCGCCCACATGCTCGCCGACTCCGGGGCCATGCTCGGCATCACCGACGCCGAACGCCGCGCCGAACTGCCGGACTGGCCCGGCAGCCGCGGCCGCCACCGCAAGAGCTACGTGGACTGGCTGCTGCTCGGCTCCGACCAGCTCGCCGAGGAATGCGCGCAGTTCCCCGACACCGCGGTCACCGACGCCGACCGCCACCACCCGCTGCGCACCGGCGGCCCGGCCTACCTCATCTACACCTCCGGCTCCACCGGCAGGCCCAAGGCCGTGGTGGTCACCAACGCCGGGCTGTCCTCGCTGGCGCACGAGCAGATGCACCTGTTCAAGGTCACCGATTCGGCTCGCACACTGCACTTCTCCTCGCCCAGCTTCGATGCCTCGGTGCTGGAGTTGCTGCTCGGGTTCGCGGCCGGGGCCACCATCGTGGTCGTGCCCGCGGGCATCTTCGGCGGCATCGAGCTGGCCCGCATCCTGCGCGAGGAGAAGGTGACCCACGCCTTCGTCACCCCCGCCGCGCTGGGCACCGTGCCCGCCGACGACCTGCCCGACCTCGAGGCCGTCATCGTCGGCGGCGAAGCCTGCCCGGAGGAACTCGTCACCGTCTGGACCGCACCGGAATCCCGGCCCGGCCTCCCGGCGCGGCGCATGCACAACATGTACGGCCCGTCGGAGGCGACCGTCGCCGCCACCGCCACCGGACCCATGGTCGCCGGGCAGCCGGTGCCCATCGGCGGGCCGGTGCGCGGCATGCGGCTGTTCGTCCTCGACGGCCGCCTGCACCCGGTGCCGCCGGGTGTGGCGGGCGAGCTGTACCTGTCGGGCCCCGGTCTGGCCCGCGGCTACCTCGGACGCCACGACCTCACCGCGCAACGCTTCCCGGCCAACCCGCACGGCCGCCGCGGCGAACGCATGTACCGCACCGGCGATCTCGTGGTCGCCGACGGCACCGGGCAGCTGCGGTTCCTGGGCCGCGCCGACGACCAGATCAAGATCCGCGGCTTCCGCATCGAACTGCGCGAGATCGACCACGTGCTGGCCGCGCACCCGGGAGTCACCTTCGCGCTCACCGTGGTCCACCACGACGAACGCGGAATCCCGCGCCTGGTGGCCTATCTCACCGCCGACACCGAACTCGAACCGGCGGCGGTCCTGGAGGCCGCGCGCGGGCGGCTGCCCGGCTACATGGTGCCTTCGGCGCTGAGCATCCTCGACGCCATGCCGGTCACCCCGTCCGGCAAGCTGGACCGCAAGGCGCTGCCCGCACCCGAGTTCGTCGCCGCCGCGCCCACCCGCGCCCCGGAAACCGAACTGGAACAACAGGTCGCGCTGGTGTTCGGCGCGGTGCTGGGCGCCACCGTGCCCGGCGCGGACGACAATTTCTTCGAGATCGGCGGCAACTCGCTGCTGGCCACCCGCCTGACCGCGTCCCTGCACACCGAATTCGGTGTCGAGCTGCCGGTGCGGGCCATCTTCGAGGCGCCAACCGTCGCGGGCCTGGCGGCCCGGCTCGCGGAAGCGCCCCGGACGCAGCGTATCGCGCTGGCTGTGCACTCGCCGCGCCCGGAGCGCGTGCCACTGTCGCTGCCGCAACAGCGACTGTGGTTCCTCAACAGATATTCCCCCGAATCCAGCGCCTACAACATCGCTTTCGTGCTGCGGATCGACGGCGATCCGGACATCGACGCGCTGCGGGCCGCCCTGGCCGACGTGGTGGAGCGCCACGAGGTGCTGCGCACCGTCTTCCCCGAGGACGAACACGGCGCCTACCAGGTGGTTCTCGACACCGCCCGGTGCCTGCCGGTGCTCGAGCCGGTGGAGACCGACGACGTGGGCGCGCGCACCGCACTGCGTTCCCTGGCCCGGCGCGGCTTCGACCTGACCCGCGAGATCCCGCTGCGAATGACCTTGCTGCGCACCGGGAATCGCCGTCACCTGCTCGGCATCGCGCTGCACCACATTGCCGCCGACGGCTGGTCGCTGGCCCCGCTCACCCGTGACCTGGCCATCGCCTACACCGCCCGCCACGGCGACGCCGCACCCACGTGGGCGCCGCTGCCGGTGCAGTACGCCGACTTCAGCCTGTGGCAGCGTGACCTGCTCGGCGCCGACACCGACGCCGACAGCGCCGCGGCCGCCCAGCTGGCGTACTGGCGGCACGCGCTCGCCGACCTGCCCGAGGAACTGCCGCTGCCCTACGACCGGACGCGCCCGGCCGAACCCACCGGGCGGGCCGGGACCGTGCGCTTCGAGGTGCCGGAGGCGTTGCAGCGCAAGCTCGCCGACGTCGCCCGCGCCCACGGCGTCAGCCTGTTCATGGTGCTGCGCTCCACCCTGGCCGTGCTGCTGCGCGCGGTCACCGGCGGCCGCGACGTGGTCATCGGCACCCCGGTGGCCGGGCGCACCGACACCCGCCTCGACGACCTGGTCGGCATGTTCGTCAACACCCTGATCCTGCGCTCGGACGTGGACCCCGACCGCAGCTTCGCCGAACTGCTGCAGGCCGACCGCGACACCGAACTGGCCGCCATGGCCCACGCCGAGGTGCCCTACGAGCGGGTCGTGGAGGAACTGCAGACCGCCGACGGCGAAGAGCGGCAACGCCGCTACGGGGCGCGCCCGCTGCTGCAGGTCGCGCTCACCGTGCAGGACACGCCGGTGCCCGCGCTGCGGTTGCCCGGCCTGTCCCTGCACGCCGAGGAACTCGATATCGCCCTGGCCAAGTTCGACCTGGAACTGCGGGTGCTGCCGGGGCCGGACAACGGTGACGACCGCGTCTTCGAATTCGTCTACGCCGCCGAGCTCTTCGACCAGACCACCGTCGACACCCTGGCCGAGCGGATGCTGCGGGTGTTCGCCGCGGTCGCCGCCGACCCGCGCGTGCGGGTCCGCGACATCGACGCGCGCACCGAACTCGAACGCGAGATGTTCACCCCCGCCTGGGGTCCCGCGCCCGAACCGCAGTGCAGCCTGGCCGCCTACTGCGCGGCCACCGCGCACCTCAACGCGGACCGCGTGTTCCTGCGCTTCGACGACACCGAACTCACCTATCTGGAATCGGACGTCTACTCGAACCGGCTGGCGCGCGCCCTGATCCACCGCGGCCTGGGCCCCGGTGATCGGGTGGCGCTCGGCCTGACCCGCTCGGTGGAATCGGTGCTGGCGGTGCTGGCCGTCGCCAAGTGCGGCGCCGCGTTCGTGCCGGTCGACCCCAACTATCCGGCGGATCGGGTGCGGCACATGCTCGTCGACTCCGGCTGCCGGGTCGGCATCAGCATGACCGAGCACTCCGCGGACCTCCACACCGCCGCCGGGGACCACCCGGTCGACTGGCTGCTGCTGGACAACGCCGAACTCCTCGACGAACTCGAGGTTCTCGACGACGGGACCCTCACCGACGCCGAACGCGCCACCACCCTGTGGACCGCGGACCTGGCCTACGTCATCTACACCTCCGGCTCCACCGGAAAACCCAAGGGTGTGGCCGTCACCCACGGCGGCCTGTCCAATTTCGCCGACGAGATCCGCGAGCGCATGCGGGTCGACCGGGACTCGCGGACCATGCACTTCTCGTCCCCGAGCTTCGACGCCGCCATCTTCGACCTGCTGCTCGCGGTCGGCGCGGGCGCGACCATGATCATCGTCCCGCCGGACGTGTACGGCGGGGACGAACTGGCGGCCCTGATGGACCGCGAGGAGGTGTCGCACACCTTCATGACCCCCGCCGCCCTGGCCACCATCGACCGGGAACGCTGGGCGCTGCCGCACCTGCGTTCGGTCATGGTCGGCGGAGAGGCGTGCGGGCCGGAACTGGTGGCGCGCTGGGCACCCGGGCGCATGATGTTCAACGGGTACGGGCCGACCGAGACCACCGTGGTGGTCACCATCGCCGGACCGCTGGCCGTCGGCGCGCCCATCACCATCGGCACCCTGGTGCGCGGGGCCCGCGCCCTGGTCCTCGACGAACGCCTGCGCCCGGTCCCGGTCGGCGTGCCCGGCGAGCTCTACATCGGTGGACAGGGCTGTGCGCGCGGCTATTTCGAGCGCCTGGACCTGACCGCGTCCCGCTTCGTGGCCGACCCCTACGGTCCCGAGGGGTCGCGGCTGTACCGGACCGGCGACGTGGTGCGCTGGACCACCGGCGGCGAGATCGCCTACCTGGGCCGCAGCGACCACCAGGTGAAGGTGCGCGGATTCCGCATCGAGCTCGGCGAGATCGACGGCGTGCTCACCGCGCACCGCGCGATCCGCTTCGCTCACACCGAGGTCCGCGAGATCGCGGGCGCGCGGCGCATCGTGTCCTATGTGCTGCCCCTGGACCCGGCCGCGGCACCCGACCTCGAGGAGCTGCGGGCCCACTGCGCCACCGAGCTGCCGGCGCACATGGTTCCGTCCGCCATCACCCTGCTCGACCGCATTCCGCTCACCCCGGTCGGCAAGCTCGACCGCGACGCGCTGCCGCAACCCCAGGCCGTCGTCGCCGTGGTCTCCCGCGATCCGGAGACCGACACCGAGCGCCTGGTCGCCGAGGTGATGGGGGAGCTGGTCGGGGCCGAGGCGCTCGGCGCGGACGACAGCTTCTTCGAGGTCGGCGGAAACTCGCTGCTGGCCACCCAATTGGTGGCGCGGCTGGCCACCGCCACCGGGGTCCGCCTCGAGGTGCGCACGGTCTTCGCCGCACCCACCGTGGCCGGGCTCGCGGCGGCCCTGGACGCCGGATCCGCCTCGGCGGACCTGCGCCCGGAACCGCGCAAACGGACCCGGCCCGCCCGGATTCCGCTGTCGGCCGCCCAGCGGCGGCTGTGGTTCCTGGAGCAGTTCAACGCCTCCGGCGACCACGGGGAAGCGCTGGGCGCGTACAACGTTCCCGTCGCACTGCGCCTGCACGGCGAGCTCGACATCCCGGCACTGCGCGCGGCCCTGCACGAGGTGCAGCGCCGCCACGAAACCCTGCGCACCGTGTTCCCCGAGATCGACGGCGAACCCTGCCAGCAGATCCTGGAACCGGGCGAGGCGGCGGTCACCCTGCCGCTGCGCACCGTGCCGGAAAGCGCGGTGCCCGAGGAGATCCGCCGCGTCACCGCGAGCGGGTTCGATCTGGCCACCTGCGTGCCGTTGCGGGCCGCGCTGCTGCGGATCACCGGCAGCAAGACCGAACATGTGCTCGTGCTGGTGGTGCACCACATCGCCATGGACGGCTGGTCGCTGCAACCCCTCGCCGCCGATGTGGCCGCCGCCTACCGGGCCCACAGCGGCAAGGCGGGTCGCGACGGCGGTGCGGCCGGTCGTGACGGCAAGGCGTCCGGTCGTGACGGCAAAGCGCCTGGTCGTGACGGCAAAGCGCAGAGCCCGGAATGGCCCGAATTGCCCATCCAGTACGCCGATTACACGCTGTGGCAGCAGGATGTGCTGGGCCGCGAGGACGATCCGGAGTCGGTGATCAGCCGCCAGCTCGACTACTGGCGGCGCGCCCTCGACGGCATCCCGGAACTGCTTGCAGTGCCTGCAGATCGGCCACGACCGCCGGTTCCGAGCTATCGCGGCGGCACCGTGGAATGCACGCTCGACCCCTTCACCCACCGTGAACTGCAAAATCTCGCGGCCGAACACGGCGTCACCATGTTCATGGTGCTGCACGCGGCACTGGTGGCACTGTTGCATCGACTGACCTCCGGCGACGACATCACCGTCGGCACACCCATTGCGGGACGCGGACATCCGGCGCTGGACCGCATGGTCGGCATGTTCGTCGGCACCCTGGTGCTGCGCACCCACCTCGACGGCGGGGCCGCCTTCGCGGACCTGCTGCGCGCGGTCCGCGACACCGACCTGGAGGCCTTCGCCCACGCCGACGTGCCGTTCGAACGGCTGGTCGAGGTGCTCAATCCGGTGCGCTCGCAGGCGCATCACCCGATGTTCCAGGTCATGCTGTCGGTGCAGAACCAGCCGGTGCGGGTCCTGGAATTGCCGGGCATGCGCATCGAGGCCGACGACGCCGACCCCGGCATCGCCAAATTCGACCTGCAGTTCACCCTCACCGAATCCTGGACCGGCAAGCGCGAACCCGACGGCATCACGGTCTCGGTCAACTACGCCGCCGACCTGTTCGACGAGGCCACCGCGGCGCGGCTGGCGCAACGGTTCGTGCGGCTGCTCGGCGCGGCCGCCGCGAATCCGGCCACCGCCGTGGGCGATCTGGAACTCCTGGACTCGGGCGAATGGTCGGCGCTCGCACCGGTGCGCGGCACCGAGCCCGGGCTGCCCATCACCTTCCCCGAGGTGTTCGAGGCCGCCGCCAACCTCAACCGCTCCGCCATCGCGGTCCGCTCCGCCGGCACCCAGATCTCCTACGACGCCCTCGACCGCTGGACCAACCGGCTCGCCCGGGTCCTCATCGGCTACGGCGTCGGCCCGGAAACCCTGGTCGCCATGGGCATTCCGCGCTCGGCCGAATCGGTGGCGGTCATGCTGGCCATCGCCAAGGCCGGGGCCGCGTTCGTGCCGGTGGACCCCAACTACCCGGAACAGCGCATCAGCCACATGCTGCTGGACTCCGGTGCGGCCGTGGGCATCACGCTGTCCTCCTACCGGGAGCGCATGCCCGACGGGGCCAACTGGACCGTGCTGGACGCGCCCTCGTTCCGGCGGCGCGTGCTGGCCACCTCCGACGCGCCGATCAGCGACACCGAACGCACCACGTCGCTGCGCATGGACAACCCGGCCTACGTCATCTACACCTCCGGCTCGACCGGCATCCCCAAGGGCGTGGTCGTCACCCACGGCGGCCTGTCCAACTTCGCCGCCGAGACCGCGCACCGCTTCGATGTCGGACCCGGCTGTCGCGTACTGCACTTCGCCACACCGAGTTTCGACGCCGCCATGCTCGACCTGCTGCTCGCCCTCGGCGGCGCGGCCACCCTGGTGATCACCCCGCCCGGCGTGGTCGGCGGGCAGGAACTGGGGCAGGTGTTCATCGAGGAGGGCATCACCCATGCCTTCATCACCACCTCGGCGCTGGGCACCGTCGACCCGACCGGCGTCACCGCGCTGCGGCACGTGCTGGTCGGCGGCGAGGCGCTGCCACCGGATCTGGTCACCCGGTGGGCCCCGGGCCGCAAGCTCTACAACGTGTACGGGCCGACGGAAACCACCATCGTCACGGTGATCTCGCAGCCCATGACACCGGGCGGGCAGATCACCATCGGCGGTCCCATCCGCGGGGTCGGCGCGACTGTGCTCGACGCGCGCCTGCAGCCGGCCCCGGGCGGGGTCACCGGCGAACTGCACCTGGCCGGGGCGGCGCTGGCGCGCGGCTACCTGCGCCGGCCGGGCATGACCGCGCAGCGGTTCGTGGCCAACCCGTTCGGCAAGCCCGGTGAGCGCATGTACCGCACCGGCTACCTGGTCCGCTGGCTCGAACGCGGCGGGCGCGCACGGGATCTGGAATACGTGGGCCGCACCGACCACCAGGTCAAGATCCGCGGGTTCCGCATCGAACTCGGCGAGATCGACGCGGCGCTGGCCAAGCACCCCGCCGTGGAGTTCGCCACCACCATCGGGCATCGCACCCCGGCCGGATCCACCGCGCTGGTGTCGTATGTGAAGCCGCGCAACGGTTCCGCGCCGACCACGGCCGAACTGACCGCGCACGTGGCCGATCTGGTGCCCAACTACATGGTCCCGCAGTCGATCATGCTGCTGGACCGGGTGCCGCTCTCACCGGTCGGCAAGCTGGATCGGAAAGCCTTGCCGGAACCGGTGTTCGCGGCCCGCGAGGGCTACCGGGCCCCGGAAACCCCGATCGAGGAGGCGCTGTGCGCCGCCTTCGCCGAGGTGCTGGGCATCGAACAGGTCGGCGCCGACGACGGGTTCTTCGAACTCGGCGGCAACTCGCTGCTGGCCACCAAGGTGGTGGCGCAGTTGCGGGCCGCGGGCGTCGATCTGCCGGTGCAGGCCATGTTCGGTGACTCCACCCCGGCCGCCATCGCCGCCCGGCTGGCCGCCGCCGACGGTGATGCCGGTGCCGCGCTGGCCGCGGCCCTGGGCGCGGTGCTGCCGCTGCGCCCCGTCACCGCGGATTCGTCGGTGCCGCCGCTGTTCTGCGTGCACCCGGCCATCGGGCTGTCCTGGTGCTTCGCCGGACTGCTCTCGCACCTGCCGCACGAGCGGCCGGTGTACGGGTTGCAGGCCCCGCACGTCGCGGGCGAGGAGAGCCACCGCACCATCGCCGAGGCCGCGAAATACTATGTGGCGCACATGAAGTCGGTACAGCCGCACGGGCCCTACCATGTGCTGGGCTGGTCGCTGGGCGGGCTGCTGGCCCACGAGGTGGCCGTGCAATTGCAGCAGGGCGGCGACGAGGTGGCGCTGCTGGCGCTGATGGACAGTTACCAGCTCTCGGACCGGTGGCTCGAGGCGGCCGTGCCGTCGGTGTCGGCCATCATCGCCGAATTCGGCTCCGACCTGCTGGGCGGGGACGCCGACATCGACCCGCGGATGACCCTGCACGAGGCGGCCGAACTGCTGCGCAGCCGCTCCGGGCCGTTCGCGGCGCTGACCGTGGAACACCTGGAACGGCTCTACACCGGCTACGAGAACGGCGCGCAGCAGGCGCACGGATTCCAGCCCCACGTCTTCGACGGCGACCTGCTGTTCTTCACCGCCGCCGACGACGAGATCAACCGGGCCGACCCGGACCGCTGCGCCGCGGCCTGGGAGCCCTACGTCACCGGTGTCGTGCACGACCAGCTGGTGCGCTGCACGCACGCCGGCATGACGACACCCGAATCCCTCGCCGTCATCGGGCCGGTGCTGCGGGATCGGCTGGCGGCCATCGATGCCCGGCGGGAGGGGACGGCATGAGTCTCGCGGTGGAAGTGCAAGCGCTGGTGAAGTATTACGGCAAGGTGCGGGTGCTCGACGGCATCGATCTCGCGATTCCGTCGGGCACGGTGATGGGACTGCTCGGACCCAACGGGGCGGGCAAGACCACCACGGTGCGCATCGTCACCACCCTGCTACGCCCGAGTTCGGGCACGGTACGCGTGGCGGGGGTGGACGTGCTGAAGAATCCTGCCCGCGCCCGCACCCGGCTGGGACTGTCGGGGCAGTACGCGGCCATCGACGCCAACCTGTCCGGGTTCGAGAACCTGCGCATGGTGGCCCGGCTGTACGGCATGAACCATCGCCGGGCCGCCGACCGCGCCGAGGAACTGCTCGCCGCGCTCGGTCTCGAGCACGCGGCCGGGCGGCGGGCGGGCACCTACTCCGGCGGCATGGCGCGGCGCCTGGACCTGGCGGGCGCGCTGGTGTGCAGACCCCCGGTGGTCGTGCTCGACGAGCCGACCACCGGCCTCGACCCGCGCGGGCGCCTCGATATGTGGCGCGTCATCGGCGAACTCGTCGACGACGGCACCACCGTGCTGCTCACCACCCAGTACCTCGACGAGGCCGACCTGCTCGCCGACCGCATCACCGTCATCGACCGCGGGCGCGTCATCGCCCGCGGGTCGGCCGACGAACTCAAGACCTCCATCGGCGGTGACAAGCTCACCGTCACCCTCGCCGCCGGACAGGATCCGCGGCCCGCCAAGCGGGTGCTCGCAGGCGTCGGCATCGGGGAGCCCGAAATCGGCGAGGGCAGTGACGAACTCACCGTGGTGGTCGGCGACGGCACCCGCACCATGGTGGAGGCGCTGCGCCGCCTCGACGACGCGGGCGTGTGCGTGGTGGACGCCACCGTGCACCGGCCCAGCCTCGACGACGTATTCCTTTCCCTCACCGGCAAATCCGCCGACCGCCACTTATCCGCCCGCAAGCCCGAGCCCGTCCAAGAGGAGATCCTGTCGTGACGACCCTCCCCGCCGAGCCCGTCGCGCCGCCGGCCGCCGACGAGGCGCACGGCCGCCACCGCGCCGAGGGGCCCGCCATCCTGCTACCCCGGGTGGTGCGCGACAGCGCGATCGTTGCCTACCGGAACCTGCTCACCATCCTGCGGGTGCCGACCCTGCTGGTGACGGCCACCATTCAGCCGCTGATGTTCGTGTTCCTGTTCGCCTACATCTTCGGGGCCTCGCTCGGCGGCAGCCAGTACCGGGAGTTCCTGCTCGCCGGAATCTTCACCCAGACAGTCGCTTTCAATGCGGCGTTCACCATCGTCGGGCTGGCCAACGACCTGCACAAGGGCATCATCGACCGGATGCGGACCCTGCCCATGTCGCGGCTGGCCGTGCTGATGGGGCGCACTCTGTCGGATCTGGTGGTCAATATCCTGGCGTTGACGGTCATGGTGGCGTGCGGCTACGTGGTCGGCTGGCGGATCAACGGCGCGATCATGGACGCGGTGCTGGCCTTCGGTGTGATCCTGCTGTTCGCGTTCGCCATGTCGTGGGTGGGTGCCATCACCGGGCTCATGTCGCCGAGTGTGGAAGTGGCCCAAAGTGCCGGTCTCATCTGGCTTTTCCCGCTGACCTTCATCTCCTCGGCGTTCATCTCCGGGGAGACGTTGCCCGGGCCGCTGCGCACCGTCGCCGAATGGAATCCGATCACCGCGGTGTCGGCGGCCGGGCGCAAGCTCTTCGCCAACGGCTCCCCGCCGATCTTCAAACCGGCGACCGGCTGGCCCGCCGACCACTGTGTCGAATACTCCATCTACTGCTCGCTGGCCATCCTCGCGTTCGCGGTGCCGATGGCGCTGTGGCAGTACCGGAAGGTGGCCAGCCACTGACCTCGCACGTCACTGCGCCGGCACCGGCAGCGCACCCAGCTGTCCCAGCAGGCTGAACACGTCGAAAGAGCCACGGAATTCGGTGATCCGGCCGTCGCGGACGCGGTAGAACACGACGCCGGGCACCGCCACCGCGCGGCCGGCCGCCGGGATGCCCTGGAACTCGCCGTGCTGGGTGCCGTGCCCGGTCCAGCGCTCGGCCACCCGGTCCGCCTCGGCCACCAGCTCTTCCAGCGTCGAATGCCAGTCGGGGAACGCGGTACGCAAGGCGGTGTTGAACCGTTTGAGGCCCTCGATGTCGCCGACCTCGGGGGAGTGGATGACCACGTCGACGCCACCCACGGCAGCCCGGCTGACAGCCCCCGCTACCGCGAGATCCTCGCGCCCCTGGGGCATGGGTGACGAACTGCGGGCGGCGCTGCGTGTCGGCGAGAGCTGCTGGGGTGTGCTGTGCCTGCACCGGGAGCCGTCGCCGCTGGGCTTCCGTGCCGAGGAGATCGGCCTGCTGCATGCCATGGCCGCCCCGCATCTGGCCGAAGGATTGCGCGCGGCGGTGCTGCTGTCGGATCTCGATGCCGCCGACGGGCATCCGGCTCCCGGGCTGCTGCTGTTCGACGATGCCGCCGCGGTGCTCGCCATGACCCCACCGGTCCGCGCCCTGCTGGCCGAGGTCGCCGACCAACCCGCGCGCGCCGAGCTGCCGCAGGCGATCGTCGTGGTGGCCATGCGCCTGCGCAGCGTCGAACGCGACCCGAATTCGCCCGTGGTGCCACGCATTCGGTTGCGCACCCGCTCCGGGCGCTGGCTGATCGCCCACGCCTCCCGGCTGCACACTATCGCCGGTGCGGACCCGGCCGGGCCGATCGCGGTGATTCTCGAGCCCGCCCGCGCCCCGGAGATCGCGCCGCTGAAACTGGCCGCCTACCCGTTGACCCCGCGCGAGCAGCAGATCGCGGCACTGGTGCTGGCGGGCCACTCCACCCGCCGCATCGCCGACACCCTGGTGGTGTCGCCGTTCACGGTGCAGCGGCACCTGAAATCGATCTTCGAGAAGACCGGGGTGCGCAGCCGCCGCGATCTGGTCGCCAATCTGCTTGCCGCCCACTACGGCTCGCCGTGACCGGTGCCCGTACAGCCCGCAACAGGCCTCGATCAGGCCACCCGGGACAGCGGGCCCGGGCACGAAAAACGGGTCCCGGCACCGATGTGGTGCGGGGACCCGTTTCGTCGTGTGCTGTGATCAGCCGCGGCGGCGGCTCTTGATCAGCTCCATGCGCTCCTGGAGCAGCTCCTCGAGCTCTTCCTTGCTGCGGCGCTCGAGCAGCATGTCCCAGTGGGTGCGCGGCGGCTTGACCTTCTTGGGCTCCTGGGTGGTGCCCTCCATCAAGGTGCCTTCCTGGCCGTTGCGGCACAGCCAGGTGGGCGGGATTTCGGCGTCGTCGGCGAAGGGAACGTCGAATTCCTCGCCATTGTCGGTGCGGTACCGCGCCATCCGACGCGGAGCGAGGTCGTGGTCGCGGTCGGTCTCGTAGCTCACCGCTCCGAGCCGAGAGCCCCGGAGTACGCGATCTGCCATGAGTGCGGTCCCTTCTCGCCTGTCGGCAATGTTCTACATCCGTGTTTCTGCCTCTGCGCTACATCTGTCCAACGAAGAGGCGCGCGCTGTGGTTCCCGCAATCGGAGAACCCTGCCATCCTACTCGTCCGGCCCGGCCGGTTTGCGGCGGCGTGCCCTTCCGCCCGGTCGCGGCCTCGAACCGCTCGGGACGTATCTGGAAACTCTGGTGTTCTTGGGCGGCTGCGGCCGAGTTCCGGATCGATCGTTGTTGTCGGTGGCGTGTGCCACACTCCTCGGTGATGAGCCGCCACACCACCTTCCAGTTCTGCCTCGACCCCACGGTCGAGCAGCGGCGGGTGCTCGATCGCTATGCCGGTGCAGCGCGGTTCGCGTTCAACAAGTCCCTGGATTTTGTGAAAGCCGCGCTTACTCAGCGTGAGAACGATCCTGACCAGCAGGTGCCATGGACCGGTTTCAGTCTGATCAACGCCTTCAATGCGTGGAAGAAGACCGAAGCCGCTGGCCGAGTTATCCGCGTCGACCTCCTCGGGGTGGCCGAAGTAGAGGTGACCGGGCTGGCATGGCGCAGCGAGGTGTGCCAACAGGTGTTCGAGGAAGCGGCCGTCGACTGTGGGCGCGCCCTGACCGCCTTTTCCGACTCCCGCAGCGGCAAACGCAAAGGCCGGAGGGTCGGATTTCCTCGATTCAAGAAGAAGAATTCAACTACTCCGTCGTTTCGGCTGCGCAACAAGATCTCCAAGTCGGGTTGTGCGGGGATCCGATTCGGTGACAACGAAATTCCGCGATCGGTGACGCTGCCCTGCATCGGAACCGTCCGGGTACGCGAGGACACTCGTCGTCTACGGAGGCTGCTTGGGAACGGACGCGCCAAAGTCCTTTACATCACGGTGTCGTTTCGGGCAGGTCGCTGGCAGCTCAGTGTGACCACCGAGGCCGCCGATCTCCACCCGGCGTTCCATCACCGGCCTCGTGCGGCCGACGATGACAGCGGCTGGGTGGGGGTCGACCGCGGGTTGTCGAGTTTCCTCGTCGCCGCCGCCGCCGACGGTACCGATGTCGCCCACGTCGACAACCCACCGAAACCTCTGGCGTCAGGTCTGCGCCAGCAGCGGCGGTTGGCGAAATCGTTGTCCCGCAAACGGAAAGGATCCCGTAACCGCAAAGGCGCCGCAGCCCGCCTGGCACGGCATCATCGTCGCGTCGCCAACATCCGCCGCCACTTCCAACATCAGGTCGCGAACAGGCTGGTCAAAACCCACGATCGGCTCGTTGTCGAGGACTTGAATGTTGCGGGCATGCTTGGCAATCGCTGTCTGGCGGGTGCAATCAGCGATGCTGGTTGGGGAGATTTCGGCCGAATTGTGCGCTATAAACAGCGATGGCGCGGTGGCACCGTCGTCACTGCCGACCGCTGGTACGCGTCGAGCAAACGCTGCTCGGCCTGCACGAGGGTAAACACAGAGCTGACCTTGTCGGATCGGGTGTTCGTCTGCAGGTGCGGTTTTCGTGCCGACCGTGATCATAACGCGGCGGTCAACCTTGCCGTATGGCCGATGCTCCAGCGTGAAGCCTCTCCATGATCCCCGGACCCCCAATCAGGAGGCCGGGTTACCAATGCCCGCTGACGGGAAGGCGCTGGCCGGCACCCTGCGGGTGCCGGCGAAACCGGTCCGGATGACGCGGGAACCGATGTTCGCACCACACCGGTGGCGTGAACTGACGACGCCCGAGAAGGGCGGTGCCTGTCTACCGATGGAAGTATTCAGACACGATGTAATGTTTGCGACCATGTCTCGACGCGTGCTGTCCTGCTGCCAGTGGTGCGGGCGGGAGATCGCCGAATCGGAGATCGGACGCCGCCGGCGGTATTGCCGACAGTCCTGTCGCCAGCGGGCCTACGAGCATCGGAACAGCGTGAAGGGCACCGGTATTCCCGAGGATTCGGTGGTACTCAGTGCCCAGGAGGTGTCCGATCTGTCGGACCGCTGGTTCGCGGCCCGCTGCGCGGCCGAGGACGTGGCCACGGCCGTCTCCGAAGGGGCGGAGATGATCGAACTCGCCGATCTCACCGCGACATTGGTGGCACTGACCCGTGAGGCCGAACGGTTGCGGTGAGCGCGGCGTGGCGGTCGGGGCCCTGCCCGCGGGCGGCCAGGGCATACACCAGTCCGATGCCGAGAGCGGTGACGGCGGCGACAAGGCCGAGGGCGGTGAGGGTTTCACCGTCGGGCCGGGTCACCGCCTGCCCGCGCAGCGCCTGCCACAGCAGCAGCGCCACCAGTCCGGTGTAGCCCAGTGCCAGCACCCCGATGACACGGGTGCGGGTGGCTTCGGCGCGCAGCCAGCTCACCTGCGGGGCCAGGCGGGCCAGTACGACGGCGGCCACGATGAGCAGCTGAATGCCGTGCAGGCCCGCGAAATGCGCGATCCGCATGTCGCCGCCCGCGGTGGACCAGTGCGTCACCGGCATGCCCGCGACACCGTCGCGCACCGGCGGCTGCCCGTCGACGAAGGTGTGCCCGGCGCCGAGGGTGACCGGGTGCCCGTAGGCGTCGGTGGTCTGCTGCTGGCCGCTGAAGCCCATGGTGTAACCCAGCGCCATGCCGAGCACCGCGATGCCCAGGCCCGCGCGGATCGCCATCGAGGTGGGACGGTCGGTGACGCGCTGCCACGAAAGCGTCACGGCGATCACCAGATTCGCGAGGAACAAACCCGGCACACCGGTCATGAACACCCATTGGCCGATGGTGTTGACCGCGTCGTGCTGAGTGTTGAAGTGACTGAACGTGCCGCGCGCCGCCTGCACCACGACGAAGCCGACATCCACGACGGCGGTGGCGGCGAAGACGGAGCCCATCCACCAGGTCAGCCGCTGCCCGCGATGCGGGAACCCCACCAGCCAGGCCAGGGTGCCGCAGTAGAGGACCATGGCGATGGCGAACTTGAGCGGTTTGAGCCACACGGATTCACCGAGCAGCATCCGGTCGTCGAAGGCCATGGCGCACAGGGAGAACACGGCCAGCGCTGCCATGGCGGCGGTGGTGGTGAGCAGAGGGCGATGGAGTCGGCGGGCGGGCACGGTGCGCGTCGCGGGCGAGGGGCGATCGAGCGTGGTCATGACGCCGACGCTAGATTCGCGACCCCGCATGCCACGTCCCCCGGCGGTGGGGTGCGCACGTAGTACCCGGGTATGAGAACAGCCCCGGCGGTATGAGCCGGGGCTGTGTCGCATCAGCCGCGAATACGATTGTCCCGCAACCCGATCCGTGCACCCCTCATCGGTGCCCGGAGCGGTCGCCAGGCTGCCCGGCGTCGATTCATCGGTGCCCGGGGCGGTTGCCGCTGGTCGCTAGTCGGAGGGGATGCCGACGTTCATTCCGCGCCCGGTGAACCAGGGCAGCGGGTCGATGGCCGCACCCTCCCCGGCGTGCACCTCGTAGTGCAGGTGGGGCCCGGTGGAGTAGCCGCGGTTGCCGACGGTGGCGAGCACGTCGCCGGCCTTGAGCTGCTGGCCCACCTGGACCAGGATGTCCTGCATGTGGCCGTAGACGCCGATGGTGCCGTCGTCCTGCTGCACGCGCACCCACAGGCCGAAGCCCGAGGCCGGGCCCGCCTCGATGACGGTGCCGTCGGTGACCGCGCGGATCGGGGTGCCGAAGGTGTCGGCGAAATCGATGCCCGCGTGCATGGCGCCCCAGCGCACCCCGAAGCCGGAGCTGAGCGCGCCCGCGACCGGGCGCACGGTCTTGGGGCGGTTCTGCTCGGCGTGCAGGCCGTTGAGGAAGTCCAGCACCGGCTGCGGCACCACCTGCGGCATCTGCGCCTCGGGCGGTGTGAAGGCCGTGAAGGGCGCGTCGCTCGGGGCGGCGGCGTTCGCGATGGGATTGCCCGGCAGTGCACCGGCCTCGTGCGGATCGGCGGCGGCGAGCGCGGTCAGGGAGGCACCGACAACGGCGGTGACGGCCAGAGCGCGCGATGCGGCGGTTCGATACCGGCCGGCCCCGCGCAGTCGAGATAACGGAACGGTTACGGGCATGACTCGAACGTACGAGGTCTCAGCTGCTGTTCAGAAATCAAGTTGTGACCGTCGCATTGGTACAAAACCCCAGTTCGTGTGTCACGGTGCGATAACGACACGCGGGTAATTCTCGGATGACGTTGGTCGACCGGGGTTGCCCGTGTATTGACCCTGTTTCGGTCATGTGGGCAAACTATTTAAGTGGTCGCTAATGGAGTTCGGGTGCTGAGCGCCCTCGCCGACGACACCCGCCGCGCCGTCTTCGAGGCACTCCCGCAAGGGCCGAGGTCGGTCGGCGAACTCGCCGCCGCACTGGGCGTCACCAGTTCGGCTATCTCTCAGCATCTGAAGGTATTGCGCGAGGCTCGCCTGGTGATGATGCGTCCGGCCGGAAACCGCCGCCTGTATTCCCTGGACCCGCGCGGTCTGGCCGACGCCCGCGACTATCTCGAACAGTTCTGGCCCAGCGCCCTGGCCGCCTATTCGGCCGCACTGTCCGAGGCCCGTGAGCAGACCCCGCCGACCTAGGCGCGGATCCGTGGTGTCGATTTCGGTGTCGGTCGATGGCGATACGGTGTCGGGCGTGGGAACGTCGGTCGCAGTCGAGAGTCAGCGCCGGGCGGTCCTGCCCGGCTGGTCGGTGCCGTTGATCTTCATCGCGGGCGGTGTCTCGCAATATCTCGGTGCGGCGATCGGCGTCCACCTGTTCGATACGGTCGAACCCGCCACCGTCGCGTGGCTGCGCGCCGCGGCCGCGGGGCTCGCCCTGCTGGCCTGGCGTCGCCCGTGGCGCACCGTTTGGACCCGGCGAACGATCCTGGTGGCCACCGGTTTCGGCATCGTCACCCTGGGCATGAACATCGCCTTCTACGAGGCCATCGCCCGCATCCCCCTGGGCACCGCCGTGGCCATCGAATTCCTCGGCCCGGTGGCGGTGGCCACCCTCGGCTCCCGACGTCTCCGCGATTTCCTCGCCATCGCCCTGGTGATCGCCGGTGTCTTCCTGCTCGCCGGTGTCTCCACCGGCGCCCGGCCCCTCGGCATCGCCTTCGCGGTCCTGGCCGCCGCGTTGTGGGCCGGCTACATCCTCGTGGGGAAGCGTGTCGCCGACGCGGGTTCGGGCCTGGACGCCCTCGCCGTCGGCATGGCCGCGGCCGCCGCTCTGCTGGCCCCCATCCTGATCACCAGCCAATTGATGCTGGGCGCAACGGCTTTCACCGCCCCGAGCACCTGGCTGCTGGGCGTGGGCGTCGGCGTCCTGTCCAGTGCGGTCCCGTATGCCCTGGACCAGTTGGTACTGCGCACGGTCGGGCGCGCCCGCTTCGCCTTGCTGCTCGCCCTGCTCCCCGCGACCGCCGCCATCATCGGCGCGATCACCCTGTCCCAGCTCCCGTCCGGACCCGAAGCGGGCGGTATCGCGCTGGTGATGACGGCTCTGGTCCTGACCGCGACGCAACCGCGGTCCGAGTCACGCTGACGCATCCCGTTCGAATTGCGCGCCGACGCGCGACCATTGCACGGTCGGCGCGGTTCAGCGGCAGCAGTTCGGGTCGAGTACCAGGCACAGTGCCGACAGCGCCTCGCGGTGAGCGTGGTGGTAGGTGTTCATGCCGCGCCGTTCGGATTCGATCAGGCCCGCCTTCTTGAGCTGTCCGAGGTGGTGGCTGACCGTCGATTCGGCCAGGCCGACCGCCCCGGCGAGATCGCCGGTGTTCTCCGCCCCGGCGGGGCTGGTGAGCAGCAGTGACAGCAGCTTCACCCGAACCGGGTCGGCAATGGCCTTGAGCCGCAAGGCGATTTCGAGTGCGGCCGCGTCGTCGACCGGGGCGGCGGCGACCGGGGCGCAGCAGACCGGGGCGGACATGTCGATCACGGGCAGTGCCTTGGGCATGTCATCCACCCTACCCACCTTATTGACATATGTCGAAAAGGTGGGCAGACTCGGTCACGTCAGTTCTTCGACATATGTCTCACAAGTGGAGGTATGGTCCCGTGTCCCGCATCCAGCTCGCTCTCAACGTCGACGATCTCGATCAGGCGATCACGTTCTACTCGACGCTGTTCAAGACCGAACCGGCCAAGCGCAAGCCCGGTTACGCCAATTTCGCCATCGCCGAACCGCCGTTGAAGCTGGTGCTCATCGAGAACCCCGGCAGCGGCGGCAGTCTCAACCACCTCGGCGTCGAGGTCGAATCCTCCGAGCGGGTACACGCCGAGATCGCCCGCCTGTCGGGCGCGGGGATGTTCACCGAGGAGCAGATCGCGACGACGTGTTGTTTCGCCACCCAGGACAAGGTGTGGGTCACCGCCCCCGACGCCGAGCGCTGGGAGGTCTACACGGTGCTTGCCGACAGCGAAACCTTCGGCGCCGCACCCGTGCCGGCTTCGGGTGAGACGGCGGCCGGCGAGCAGGCCGCGGCCGTGTGCAGCGGCACCGCCGAGGAGGCCGCCGCCGAGGGGGCGTGCTGCGGCAGCGCCGCCAAGGTCGAGGCGGTGGCGGCGGGTAAATCCTGCTGCGCCTGAGGCCACCGGAAGGCGCGTCGACCGGTTGTTGGCTCGCCCTCGGATCCGGTGCGGTTGCGGCCGTTCCGGGCGATTCCAGCAACCCCGCGGACTGCGCCCACCGCCGTCTGCTGCGTCCGTCGCTGACCGCCCAGGACTTCGCCGCGGTCGAATCCCTGCTCCGCGATGGCATACCCCAACGCCGGACCTGATCGTCGCGAACCTGGGTGGTCGGCGGGTCAGTGGTCGGCGGGGTGAGGGGTCGCCCGGTTCGCCGCGGCAGCCCGGGGACGCGGGACGCGCCGGTGAAAGCTCAGGGGTACAGCGTCGAGATGCAGCGCTGTTGCCGCGGCATCCGGGTCGCGGGTGAAAACGACGCGGGTGACGCCCATTCCGAGCGCGGTCAGGTCGGCGCGGAAGACATCCGGGTCCTTCTCGTCCTCGGGCCACAGTGGAATGTGGCGTGACAGTGCGGGAATCGGGCTGATCACGCGCAGCGTGAGCCCGCCGCGGTGCACCGCGACCCGGGCTCCGGTGATGAACCATTTCTGGATGTCGCGCAGCGCGCCCGGGAATTCGTACCACCCGCAGAGCGCGCCCCAGGTGTGCGGTCGGTGCGCCAGATCGCCGCGGATCGTCTCCGGCGCGAGGCCGAGCAGTGAACGAAGCAGCTCGGACACCTCGGTGCCCAGCCACTGTTTGCCGCCGCGCACACCATTGGTGAACGCCAGGATCCCCACCCCATCGTCGGGCGCCAGCATCAGCTGGGAGCTGAATCCGGGCATCAACCCGTCGTGATCGACCGTGGGATGGCCGGCGAGGGTGTGGCGGAAGAACGCCAGTCCCATGCCCGGAATCCGCGGATCGGGCTGATACTGCGGTGCGAACATGGACGCGACCGTCTGCGGGCGCAGCACCGAGCCGTGCTCGTTGGCGCCGCCGGCGAGCAGCGCCGCGGCATAGCGCCCCATGTCGCGACTGCTCGAATAGATCGCGCCCGCGCCCGCCGTCACCAGGTCACGGTCGGCGACCGGACGAGGACCGTTGGCGCGCAACGTGTATCCGATGGCCAGGCGCTCACGCACGTGATCCGAACGCACCAGATCGGTAGCGTCCATCCCGAGCGGATCGAAGACGCGTTCGCGCAGCACCCGCGCGAGCGGCTGGTTCGACACATCCGACACGATCTGTCCCAGGGTCGCGAACCCATGGTTGCTGTAGGTGTGACAGGTGCCGGGTTCGGTGACCAGTCGCAGTGCGCCACCGTAGAACTCGGCCAGTGTCGGTATCGCCCGACCGTGCGCGACCGTCTCCCCGAGCACCGGCGCCAGCACCCGCGTCGGCGTCAGCAACTCCGGCAGCCCGGCGGTATGGGTCAGCAGCTGCCGAACCGTGGGCGCGCGATGCGCGGGCCGGGCGCCCACGAGCCGATAGGCCCGCAGATAATCCCGAGCCGGCCCATCGAGATCCACCTCCCCCTGCTCGACCAGCTGCAGCACGGCGATCGCGGTGAACGTCTTCGTCAGCGAACCGATCCGGAACACGGTGTCCTCGGTAATCGCAACCCCCGCCCCGATATCGGCCACCCCGTGCCCACGAAACCAGACCGTCTCGCCCCCACGCACCACCGCCACCGCGAAACCCACGGCAGCATGCCGATGCAGCAACTCCCGCACCCGCCGATCCAACTCGTCGCTCTCGGCCACCATGACTCCTCCACCCGACTCACCACCGTCCGACCCAGACCCCGTCCGGCTCCCCCCCGAACCCTGCCCGCCCCCCGCCCCCCGCACCAGAGTCCGTCGACACCCCCGCCGGGACCAACGTCACCGCCCGACTCCGCGACACCGATTGCGTTGTCTCCCCGCCGACGCGGTCACCCTCACTCTCAACAAGATGAACCACGCGGACCAGGTGCCATGTCAGCATCATGGTCTGGACAACCCTCGTAACGAGGTCAGGATCCATCAGCCACCGAACTGGAATGCGGTCACCAACGTTCCGCCGGAATCCCGACGCCATGAAGCCTTCCGCCCGCCCTCAGCCACTACAACCCATATCCCGAACGTCGAGTGGCACAAAATACGTGACGAATCGGACGAAATCTCTGGAAACTGTGCCACTCGGTGACCGGATCGGGCAGTGGGGCAGGGGGATTCGCTGCTGGTGGATGTGATGCGATGGGGTCGGGTCTGTGGATGCTCGGTGGACCGAGGCAACTCGGGCCGTTCCGGGTGTCCGCTTGTCGCCGATGAGAGCGAGGTCAGTGCTCGGCATTCGCGGTCATCCGTGGCGTGACCACCAGCGCCGCTTCGGCTTGTCCGGACCGCGCCTGGGACTGTGCGACACCGTCCAAGAACAGCCGTACACCGCCCGCTTTGTAGGTATCGGGTGCCTCGCTGGCCGAAGATCGCGGTGGATGAAGCGTGGAGTCCGAGTTTTCCGAAGTCTCGCAACAACTCTCGAACGCGTTCGTATTCATCGTCGCGCTCGTCCAGGTCGCCCGGAGCTCGGATGACCGGACGCACCGAGCCTGGGCAAACAGACTGGCATGCCGATACACGATGTCGGTGACGCCGAGCGTGAGACAGCTATGGCTGGTCGCCGCGTAGACGGCGCTTCAGGTCGCGCAGCCGTACCTCCTCGATCGGCTCGGGAGGCGTTGCGCGATAGGCGGGATCGAGCGGGCGGAGTCGGACCTGATGGCCTTGATGAGTGTGGTGGACGACCTCGAACTCGGTGACGGTGCCGACCACCGGCCAGTGGTCGGCCGAGTCAAGAAGGTTCAGCACGTCGACGAATCCGGTTGGCGGCTGCCCCAAGTCGACGAACAACCCTATGGTGCCCGGTCGCGCGTGACGGCCAGCTCGTCCTCGAGCAGCGACAGGCGATTTTCGAGGGCGGCGAGACGTTCTTCGATCATGAGAGTCCTTCTGCTACCGGAGGTGACGGTCGGCGAGTGCGCGCAATGCGGCGAGTTGCTCGCAGTAGTGCGCGGCGTCGGTCGCTCGCACCGTGCAGGTCAGGTGGGTGGCCCCGGCCTCGCGCAGCGCTGTGAGCCGGCGCAGCGAATCCGCTTCGTCGCCTTGCGGATCCAGTGCGACGCCGGGTGTGAGCACGATGTCGAAGCCCGCGGGCACGGTGACCGTGGCCAGCAGATCCGCGATCTGGTCGGCCTTCAGCCCGAACGGCACCCATCCGGTGCCCAGTGTCAGCGCCCGGCGCAGGGACCGGCGCGTGCGCCCGCCGACCCAGATCGGCACCGTGGTGCGCACGGCGTGCGGTTCGAGCACGAAGTCCTCGACCTCATGCCGTCCCCACGCCCGCCGCAGCCGTGTCAGCGCCGCGTCGCCCAGCGCGCCGCGGTCCTCCCAGGCCGCGCCGAGCAGCGCGAATTCCTCGGTGAGAGAACCGACTCCGACGCCGAGCACCACCCGCCCGCCGCTGAGCCGGTCGAGCGTCCCGTAGCTCTTGGCCAGCGCCAGCGGATGGTGGTACCCGAGCACCAGCACCGATGTGGCCAGCCGGATCCGGCTGGTGTGCGCCGCCAGATAGGACAGTGTGGCGAGCGGATCCCAATAGGTCGCGCCCCGCGTCTGGGCCGCCGCCGCGGGCACCCCGACGTGGTCGGAGCAGGTGAGATGGTCGAACCCGAGTTCGTCCGCGGCCCTGGCGATCCGGGTCAGTTCCTCGGGCCCGGCCGTGGCCTCCCACGCCGACGCGATCCCGGGCACCTGCACGACAATGGGCGTCGACAGCCCGAGTCGCACTGTCATCGTGTCACCCGCTCCGGTAGTCCCATGAGCCGCCGCATGCCGCGGTCGGCGCGGAGCACCGCCGCCGCCCGATCCGGGTCGTTACCGCGCGCGGCCCCCGCCTCGTTGCCGGACGCGATGTGGACGGGACCGCACCCGAGCCGCGAAAGTCCTTCGCGTGCCACGTCATCGGGTTCCGACACGGTCATCCCGGGCGCGTCGAAATCGAGTCCGGCCCGCTCCATGGCGGGCGTGCGGGTCACGCCGAGTACCAGTTCCAGTACGTCCACCCCGGACTCGCGAAGCTCGCGCCACAGGCTTTCGGCGAAGATCCGCCCGAACGCCTTCACACCGCCGTACACGCTGTGATGCTGCGATCCCAGGTACCCGGCCAGTGATCCGACCAGCAGAATCCCGCCCCGGCCACGCGCTTTCATGGCTCGCCCGAAGTGGTGGATCAGCCCGAGCGGCGTGGTGATGTTCAAATCGATGAACTGCCCGAACGCGCCCAGATCCCCGTCCACGAAGGGCGCGCTGTGGGTGTTGGCCCCGGCATTGAGCACCAGCAGCCCGACTTCCACGTCGGCGAGGGCGGCGACGATCTCGCCCACCGCGTCGGCGGCCGTCAGATCGAGTGCGAGCGTGCGCACCTCGACCCCCAGCGCCCGGCATTCCGCGGCGGTCGCGGCGAGCGGTTCGGCCCGGCGCGCCACCAGCAGCAGCGCGATTCCGGCCGCGGCGAGCTCCACCGCGAACGACCGCCCCACCCCTTCCGATCCTCCGGTGACAACCGCCCACGGCCCATAGCGCCGTGAATCCACATGGTTCATCGTGACTTCCTCACCGGTGAGTTCGAACTCGGCCGCCTTCAGTTCTACAAACTTCCGCCCGGAAAAACTAGAGTCAATTCTAGTTATCGAACAGAAGGTGGACCGATGCCCCGCATCCAGGACTCCCGCGCTCCCGGCCGCGTCTCGACGGTCCGGCAGCTGGAACGCCAGCGCGCGATCCTGGGTTCGGCCGCCCGCCTCGGCGCGGAGCACGGCCTCGAGCGGGTGCAGATGAGCGAGGTCGCCCAGTCCGCGGGCGTCGCCCTGGGCACCCTGTACCGCTACTATCCGTCGAAGAATCACCTGTTCGCGGCGGTGCTGGATGGTGCGATCCGCGATTTGCCGCCCCCGTCGGCCGTTCCCGGTGATCCCGTCACCGGCGCCGGCGAGTTCCTCGGCCACGCCATCGGCGAACTACTCCACCGCCCGCGGCTGGCCCGCGCGATGCTGGTGTCGATGAACGCGGTCCGCGCGGAAGATCATGCCCCGCAACCGGATCCCGCGGGTGCGGGCTGCACCGCGGCGCTCGACACCGACCGCACCATGCCCGAACGCATCCTCGCCGCCGCGGGCATCACCGATCCCACCGACGAGGACCACCGTCTGGCCCGCCTCCTCGAACAATGCGTCTACGGCATCCTCACCTGGACCATCGCCGGTCGCCTGACCGCCGATCAGGCTCGCTCCGACACCCTTCGCGCGTGCGAGTTGCTCCTCGCGCCCTGGCGGCAATCCCGCTGACCACCGGATTGCCCTTGCGGGTGGGTCAGCCGACTCGGCGGTAGGGCTGTTGATTGCGGCGGTCGAGGTTGGTGCCGGGCCAGGGGGGTTTGCGGAGTTGTTTGTCCACGGCGTTGATCACTTCGGGGACACCGATTCTGAGGAGTCCGGGGTCGGGGGAGTCGGCGTCGGGGTTGCCGGTCTGACCGGCCCAGAGGACGGCGTGGCGGCCGAGGAGGTGCGGGGGTGGGCCGGAGCGGCTGGGTGGGGTGGGACCGAACAGGAGGACGGTGCGGGTGCCGAAAGCCGTTGCCAGGTGGGCTACTCCGGTGTCGCCGCAGATGACCAGGTCGGCTTCGGCGACGGTGGCGGCCAGTTCGATGAGGTTCTGCTGGCCCGCGAGGACTCGCGCCGGTGCGAGTCCCGCGCGGGCGGCGACGCCGAGCACGGTCTCGCGGTCGGGTTCGTCGCCGGTCAGCACGACTTCGCGGCCCTGGACCAGCAGGTGGCGCACGACCGCGGCGAAGCGGTCGGGGGGCCAGCGGCGGGCGGGGGCGCCCGCGCCGATGTGCACGACCACGGCTTCGCGGTGGCTGGTGGTGGCGACCGGGGGGACCAGGCCCAGGTTGCGGCGGTCGGCGGTGATGCCGTCGAATTCGAGCAGGTGGCACCAGCGGTCGACGTCGTGCATGTCGGGCTGCCAGTCGGGGCCGGCCAGGTCCGGGAACGCCGGATTACGGTAGCTGAGAATGCGTTCGGGCCGGGTGCGGGCCAGCTCGACGATGCCCTCGGTGCCCGCGCCGTGCAGGTTGACCGCGAGCGCGGGGTGCTCACCGTCCCAGCGCAGCCCGAGGGGGTCGGTGACGGGGACCATCTCGTCGACGGAGGCGATGAGATCGACGATCGGTTTGAGGCGGTGGGGTGCGGCGAGGGCGATGTGGTCTGCGGGCCGGGCCCGGCGCAACGCGCGCAACGCGGGTACCGCGGTGAGCAGGTCACCGAGTCCGCGTGCTCGCAGCACGAGTACAACCGCCACCTTGATCTCCTAGCCAGGCCACGCTGCCCACGACGCCAGACCCTCCACCGGACACTGCGGAGAGTCATTGGGTGAGGACTACCCGGCCGGTAACGGAGTGAAACCCTGGGGACCGGCGGGCGCGACCCGAAATCCGTTTTGTACTACCGGCTGTCGTTGTCGTGGCGGTATCGGTTACCGTGTGCGTTCATGACCTTCGTCTACAACCTCGTGGTGACGGCTCATCTGCTCGGTATGGCGGCGGTGGTCGGCGGGTATGTCGCCTCCCGGCCGCGGGTGTCGGAATTGATGGTGTGGGGCGCGCGCCTGCAGATCGTGACCGGCGTCGTGCTGCTCGGCATGGCCGAGTCGATCCATTCGCTGGGCAAGGACCCGAACATGGCGAAGATGATCGTGAAACTGGTGGTGGCGGTGCTGGTCGCGGCCTTCGCGGAGATGGGCCGCGCGGATGCCAAGCGCGGCAAGGAGGTGGCGTGGATGTGTCACGCGGCCGGCGGGCTGGCGATCCTGAACGTGTGCATCGCGGCGCTGTGGAAGTGAGTGTCGCGAGAAGGTAAGCGCGGCAGCAGTATCGGCGAACTCCGGGGCCGCACGGGAAGTACTTCCCTTGCGGCCCCGGCGATTTCGGGCCGGGTCACAGGCTCCGCATCAGGTCGGGCGTCTGCGTGCCGGTGGTGTGGTCGCGGGCCAGGTTCCGGGCGATCTCGGCGGCGACCACCGCGTGCCCGGCCATGGTGAGGTGGATGCGGTCGGCCGAGAGCCAGTCGGGGCAGGTGCGGGCGGGGTGGTCCCAGAATGCGGTGAGGATGGCGTCGTGGCGGTGCGCGACCCGGCGCACGGCGGCGGCGAATCCGGCGAAGCGCGGGCGCAGCGGGGCCATGCGGCCGGTGAAGGAGTCGGCGAGGGTGAACAGCGACAGTCGCGCTCCGGTCGCGGCGACGCGGGCGCACAGATCGTCGAGGTCGGCTTCGACCTGTTCGAGGCGGGCATCGCGCAGGAACAGGTCGTTGCCGCCGCAGGTGAGGTGGACCAGATCGGGGCCGAAGGCTTCCAGGGCCGGTAGCTGCCGGGTGCGCACCTCGGCCAGGACCGCGCCCATGACACCGGTGTTGAGGTAATCGGAGCCGGGATGGGCGGCCAGCAGCCAGCGCGCCAATCGGTCTGCCCACGGGAGGGTTTCGTACCCGGGCCGGGGGTCGCCGGTGCCCGCGGCGGTGGAGTCGCCGATGACGGCGAAGCGCCGCCAGGGCACCTCGCGCAGCAGGGCGGTGGCCGCGGTGTCGGAGAGGGTGAACGGGTCGGTGGCTTCGATGCGGTCGGTCACGGTGTGGGCTCCTGATTCTGGGCGAGCGGCTTCCCCGCGGGCAGCGGGTTCGGAAGCGGCGGTGGGTTCTTGACCGGCAGGGCGGCGAGCACGGCCGCGATGAGCGCGATCGCGGCGCACACCGCGAACAGGGTGTGGAAGGCGGTCAGCGGCCGTGCCCGCTCGGCGGCGAACACCGCGGCCAGCACGGCGACCCCGAGCGCGCCGCCGGATTGGCGGGCGGTGAGGTTCATCCCGACCCCGGCCGCGAAGCGTTGCGGCGGAAGCGATCTGGCGGCGGTGGTGCCCAGCACGGTGATGAGCAGCCCGATGCCGCCGCCCCCGAGGATCCCGGCCGGGATCCACGCCTGCCACAGGGCGGGGGTGGCGTTCCAGACGCCGCTGCTCATATAGAGCGCGGAGGCGGCGAACAGGAGCGCGCCCGCCACGCCCAGCCAACGCTGCGCGGAAACCGGTGCGCGCCCGGCGAGTACGGCGGTCACCATGGAGGCGATGGCTCCGACGGTCATGGCCCCGGCCGACCGCAGCACCGAGTAGTGCCACATGGTGTCCAGCCACAGCGGTCCGGCCAGCAACCAGGCGAACATGGTCGCGCCGAAGACGAAGGCGACCGCGTTGACCAGCGCGTAGGAGTGGCTGCGCCACAACCCGACCGCGATGGCCGGGCGCGGATGCCGCCCCGAGCGCCACAGTGCCAGCCCGAGCAGCGCGACCCCGCCCAGTCCGCACCCGAGGGTGCGCCAGTCCGCCCAGCCCCACTGCTGGCCCTGGGTGACCGCGGCGACGACGGTGCCGATGCCGAGTCCGGTGGCGAGGGTGCCGACCGGGTCGGGCAGCCCGTGCGGCTGCCGCCGATCCCCGCGCACCAGCCCGATCCCGGCGGCGATGAGCAGTGCGGCGATGGGGACATTGATGAGGAAGACCGACCGCCAGCCGAACCAGTCGACCAGTGCCCCGCCCACGGCCGGGCCGACGGTGGCGGCGAATCCGCCCGCCGCGGTCCAGGCGGCCATGGCCACCCCGAGGCGTTGCGGCGCGGTGACGCTCAGGACCAGTGCGAGTCCGGCGGGGATGAGGAAGGCGGCGGTGCCGCCTTGCAGGAACCGGCCCGCGATGAGCCAGTCCGCGCCGGGTGCGAGCGCGCACAGCAGTGAGGTGAGCGCGAATCCGGCCAGGGCGGTGAGGAATACGCGCCCGCGGCCCAGCGCGTCGGCCAGTTGCCCGGCCGGGGTGAGCAGGGCGGCGACGGCGACGGCGTAGCCGCTGACGATCCAGGTGAGGGTGGTCGGCGCGGTGCCCGGGTAGTCGCGGGTGATGGCGGGGAAGGCGATATTGACCACGGACAGGTCGAGGAAGGACATGAACGCCGCGCCCGAGGCGACCATCAGGGCGCGGCGCGCCGCGGGGGGCGTGACGGATGTGGTTGGGGCCGAGGGGGATTCGGTGGTGTCGGTCATGACGGCTCTCTGGGACGTGAGTCGGAGCGAAATCGAAACTGTACGCACGATCGTTCGTATTTCTGAAAAGTACGACCGATCGTGCGTAAAAGCAACCGGTGGTGCCAAGATGGAGGAGTGGAACAACCGGTGCAGGGCCCCGAGCAGGAAATTTCCGATCAGCGCCTCCTCAAGGGCGCACGCGCGCGGGCGGCCATCGCCCGCCACGCCGCCGAGGTGGCCTCGGTCGAGGGACTGACCGGGCTGAGCCTGGGCCGGCTCGCCGGGGATCTGGGGGTCAGCAAGTCCGGGGTGGCGACCCTGTTCGGCACCAAGGAGAAACTGCAACTCGCGGCGGTGGCCTCGGCGCGAGAGATGTTCGTCGACACAGTGATTCGCCCCGCCTACGGCGAGGAGCGCGGCATCGCGCGGCTACGGTCGATCATCGAGCACTGGTTCGCCTACATCGGCGAGCCGATGCTGCCCGGCGGCTGCTTCCGCGGCGCGAGCGTCCCGGAGTTCGACAGCCGCCCCGGCCCGGTGCGCGACGCGCTCGCGGCCGACCGCGCCGACTGGTTCGTGGTGCTGGAGAAGGAGATCGGGCGCGCCCAGGAACAGGGCTACATGCCCGGCCTCGACGCGCACGCGGTGGCCTTCCAGCTCGACGCGATCGTCGGGGCCGCCAATACCGCGGCCCGCATGGGCGACGAGACCGCGCTACCGCTGGCCCGCACCCTGGTCGAGGCCCTGCTCGGTGCCCCGCGCTGACCGGCCGCATACCGGAATCGGCTCCCGCGCTGCAATTCTGCATCGACTGCGTGAATGCAGTTCGGTCACAGCCGGTTTCACGTGAAGCCGGATACCGGCGTGTCCTAGGCCGAGCGTGGCGCGTACATGATGAGCGCGACCCCGGCCAGGCACACCAGCGCACCGCTCACATCCCAGCGGTCGGGCCGGAAACCGTCGAAAACCACGGCCCACAGCAGTGATCCGGCCACGAACACACCACCGTAGGCGGCCAGGATCCGCCCGAAGTGCGCGTCGGGTTGCAAGGTGGCCACGAACCCGTACAGCCCCAGGGCGACCACGCCCGCGCCCATCCACGCCCAGCCGCGGTGCTCGCGCACCCCTTGCCAGATGAGCCAGGCCCCGCCGATCTCGGCGACGGCGGCCAGCCCGAACAGCACGATCGAACGCAGCACGGTCATGCCGACACCCTAACGGGGCCCATGGTCTGTTTCCGGTCGGATCGCCGCGCGGGCGATCCGACCGGAAACCGGCTCTCAGCGCCGGGTCTCGGCGCCCTCGAACAGTTGCTGACCGAGGTAGCCGCCCGGGCCGGGGACACCGGGCGGGATGGCGAAGACCGCCGACCCGACCGGGGTCGTCCACTGGTTGAGAGCGTCGAACTCGGCCAGGCGCTGCTGCACCGGCAGGTATTGGGCGTCGATGTCGCGCTGGAAGGTCGCGAACAGCAGGCCCGAGTTGGAGACCTGCCCGGGGGCGGGGGCGTCGTCGTAGTTGAAGCCGCGGCGCAGGAACAGCTCCCGGTCGTTGGTGCGATGGGCGCGGGCGATGTGCGCCGACGGCGGGATCTTCGGGATTCCGTACTGGTCCACGGCGGTGAAGTCGGGTTCGTCGAATTCCCGGGTGCCCGACAGGGGCGCGCCGGTGTCGACGGTGCGGCCCACGGTGATGGCCCGGCCGTCGGCGTCGAGTTCGTCCCAGGTCTCGAGGTTCATGGCGATGCGCCGCAACACCATCGAGGTGCCCCCGGCCAGCCATCGCCACGTCGACCCGTCGTCCCACACCAGCCGATCGAAATCGGGTGTGTCCGGAGCGATGTTGACGGTGCCGTCGACCGAACCCATGAGATTGCGCATGGTCTGCCCGCGGGCGGCATTGCGGAATCCGCGCTGCACCCACTTCACGGTGACCAGCGATTTCACATGTTTGGACAGCACCCGCACCGCGTGCGAGACCGTGGTGGGCTCCTCGGCGCAGATCTGCAACAGCAGGTCCCCGCCGCTCCATGCCGTGTCGAGCCGGTCGATGGTGAACGGCGGCAACGGTTTGAGCCAGTGCGGGCGCTGCTGCTCGAGCCCGGCGGCGGTGAACAGCGCGGGCCCGAATCCGGCGGTGACGGTGAGCCGGGCGGGCCGGGCGGCCAGTTCCGGCTCGGTGTCGGCGAGGGCGGGCTTGCCCTGGGTCAGGCGCGCGGCGTCATCGGTCCAGATCTTGAGCAGGCCGATGATGTCGTCGCGGCCCGCGCCGGGCGCCAGGTCGAAACCCACGAACGCCGCGTACCCGGGCGCTTCGGTGGCGATGCCCGCCTGGTGGCGGCCGTGGAAGGCGACGGTGTCGAGCCCGCCGTCCCGGTCGTGTTCGCGGTGGGTGGCAGTGGCCGCGCCCCAGCCGATTCCGGCCGCGCCAGCGGCGCCCGCCACGACGGCCGAGCCGCCGAGCAGTCGACGCCGCGACATCCGGGCCGGGCGCGGTGCGCTCGGCTCAGCCACCGTGCGCGGGGTTGTCGCCGGGAGCCGCGGCGGGCTTGTCGCCGGAGGGCTGGTAGTTCTCCTTGCCGCCGGCGAAGTCACGCACCTGCGCGGTGACGGTGGTGGTCGAGCCGTCGGAGAAGGTCAGCGTGATCGGGGTTTCCGCGCCGGTGCGCAGCGGTGCTTTCAAACCCATGAACATCAGGTGCTCACCACCGGGGGCCAGGGTGGCGCGGCCGTGGGCGGGGATGACGATGCCACCGGCCTTGGGGCGCATGGTCTTCTCGCCCGCGCCGTCGGGGGCGACCTCGTGGATCTCGACGCTCGCCGAGGCCGGGCTGGCGGCCGCGACCAGGTTGACCGGCTTGTCGGAATTGTTGGCCAGCACGCCGAACGCGGCGGACATGCCGGAGTCGGCGGCCTTGATCCACTGGTCGGACATGGTGACCGAGTCGGCGGCCTTGGCCGTGGAATCGGAGGCGGTCTGGGAGCTCGAGCAGGCGACGGGCAGCAGCGCCAGCGTCGTGATGGCGGCGGCCGCGCCGAGGCGGCGGGCGAAGCCACCGGTGCGCAGGCGGAAACTGTGGCAGCGGGTCAGCTGGGACATGGGAAGACTCCGTGTGTCAGGGGGATTGGAGCATCCGTGCCGGGTGCCGTGCGAAACCCGTTGTGCGCAGCGCAGGCTCGATCACGAGGGGATCGGCGCGGGGTGTCGCGGTACTAGGCCGGAGCCGGAGGTGAGAACAGGGCGCGGGCCGCGGGCGGGCCGCGGCGCCCGATCCCCGGGCTCACCAGCAGGCGACCGGCTTCGGCGCGATCATCGGCCGGGCGGGCCCGGCGCGGCCCGGCGGGCGGGCACGGCGCGGAGGCCAGCGCCAGGATGAACCGGCGCACGCTGGTGACGGCCCGGCGCATGCCCGCCTCGGCGGCGCGAATCACCAGCGCGCCCACCGGAATCGCGATCAGGTGCGCGAGCAGCATCGACGGCGAGGAGCCGGGATGGTGGTGGCCCGGCGACATCGACAGTGCCGCATGCCCGATGGACTGCCCGGCGGCCAGCATGGCCATGGTTCCGGCGAGCCCGTAGCGCGGGCGGATGGTCGCCACCACGATCCCGATCAGCGTGCACGCCGCGAACAGCAGGGCCAGCGCCGTGCCGTCGGGAACGGTCGCGCCGCCGCCGAGTCCGTGCGCGAGCATCGCCACCGCACCGGAGGACGCGCCGACGGCAGCGCCGCGCAGGCGCGCGGTGTGATCCGTCGGTGAGCGCACCCGGATATGCTACGACGCCGTGTCGGAGTCGATGTTTCCAGGTGGCACGACCGGGGTCTGCACAGGATCTTCACATTCGGTGCGAACCATCTCCACGGTGGTTGCATAAGGTCGGCTGCATGGAAACCAGTCCGAGGGGGCCGCGCCGGATTCTGGTGGTGGAGGACGAACCGACCATCGCCGAATCGATCGCGGCCCGGTTGCGCGCCGAGGGATACACCGTCGACCTCGCCCACGACGGCCCGGCCGCGGTCGAATCCGAGGCGGCCGGTGACCCGGACCGGGTGGTGCTCGACGTGATGCTGCCCGGCTTCGACGGGCTGGAGGTGTGCCGTCGCATCCAGGCGCGGCGGCCGGTGCCGGTGCTCATGCTCACCGCCCGCACCGACGAGACCGACATGCTCGTCGGGCTCGGCGTCGGCGCGGACGACTATCTGACCAAGCCGTTCTCCATGCGGGTGCTCACCGCCCGCGTGCACGCCCTGCTGCGGCGGGTGGAACGCACCGCGGCGCCGGCGGCCACCATCGTGGTCGGTGATCTGCGCATCGACACCGATCAGCGGCGGGTGTGGCGGGCCGAGGCCGAAACCCAGCTCACCCCGCTGGAATTCGAGCTGCTGGTGCACCTGGCGCGGCGCCCGCGCACGGTGCTGGCCCGCGAGCGACTACTGAGCGAGGTGTGGGGCTGGGCCGACGCCTCGGGCACCCGGGCGGTCGACAGCCACATCAAGGCGCTGCGCCGCAAGCTCGGCGCGGACCTGATCCGCACCGTGCACGGCGTGGGCTACGCGCTGGAGACCCGATGAGCGGGCCCGCCGGGGACCGGCAGCGCACCGATCCGGCGGGGGCGGATCCGCAGGCGGCGGTGAGCGCGGCGGAATCGTTGCGTGCGAGGGTGAACCGGGTGGCCGCCTCGATGCCGCGGCCGCTGGACCGGATGCGTTCGATCAAGCTGAAGCTGGCGATCCTGATGGTCGGCTCGGGTGCGGTGGCGTTCGGGTTCTTCGCCTACCAGATCGGCTGGCTGCCGCCCAAGACCACCATTGCGGCCACACTGCTCGCCCTGATCCTGTCGCAGGTGCTGGCGCACGGGATGACACTGCCGTTGCGGGAGATGACCGCGGCGGCCAAACGCATGGCCCAGGGCGATTATTCACGGCGGGTGCGGGCCACCTCCCGCGACGAGGTGGGGCAGCTGGCCGAGGCGTTCAATCAGATGGCCGCCGATCTGGCCGCCGCCGATCAGCAGCGGCGCGAGTTCATCGCCAATGTGTCGCACGAATTGCGCACGCCCATCACGGCATTGGGCGCGGTGCTGGAGAACCTGGTCGACGGGGTCGCCCAGCCCGATCCGGCGACCCTGCGCACCGCGCTGGCGCAGACCGAGCGGCTGTCGCTGCTGGTGTCGGAGCTGCTGGCGCTGTCGAGCGTCGAGGCCGGTGCGGTGCCGCTGGATCGCGAAGCCCTCGCGGTCGAGCCGCTGCTGAAAGAGGTTGTCGCCGAGGCCGAGGTGATGGCCGCCGCCATCGACCGTCCCGTCCGGTTCACCATCGCCGTGGCCGCTCCCGGCCTGACCGTGCACGCCGACCGCGCCCGCCTGCATCAGGTGCTGCTCAATCTCCTCGACAACGCCACCCGCCACGGCCCCGCTCGCGGCGAGGTCCGCATCCACGCCCACGCCGAGCGCGCCGGCACCGTCATCGATGTCGCCGACGACGGCCCCGGTATCCCGGTCGCCGAACGCGCCCGCGTCTTCGAGCGCTTCACCCGCGGCGGGCGCGCCACCGGCGGCGGCACCGGCCTGGGCCTGGCCATCGCCCGCTGGATCGTGGACCTGCACGGTGGCACCATCGCCGTGGCCGACCCGGGCTCCCGCATCCGCGTCACCCTGCCCACTTCCTGACCCACCATCTCCCCGCCACCCGGCGCGCCCCGCGCTCCCGGGCCGGTCCCGCACACCCATCGGAGGCTCCGCCATGCCCGAAAACCCTTCCACCACACCGAAATCCGATCCAGGCGCCGCGATTTCCGATGTCGGCGCGCCGGAAGTGCCCGGCGATCCCGGGGGCGACCGGCTCGGTGGGGATCACCCGGCCGTCCCGCCGACCCTGCTCGAGTCCGCGGTATTCGCGCCGGGTGTCCGGACCGCCCTGCCCGCGCCCGGCGGATCGGATTCGCCGTGGCCGATCGGGTCGCCTGCCCGCTCGGCCGCCGAACAGGCTCGGCCGCAGCGGATTCCGCCGCGCTCGGCACTGGTGGCGGTGCCCGGCGGCCTGCTGCCCGCGATCGGTGTGGCCGGTCTGGCGGCGGCGGTGTTCGTGCCGCTGGATCGCCCGGGACTGGGCTGGCTGCTGGCCGGTCTGAGCATGGCGGGCGCGGCGTACGCGGTCGATCGCAGCGCCCGGCGCGCAGTCGCGACGGGCGAGGATGCCGACACCGCGGCTGACGCGGGCGAGACGTCGGCGAATTCGGCTGCCGCCGCACCGATTCGACGGGGTGACCTCGGGACGGCCGCGGACGCCGCACGGAAACCGGTTACGGACGCTTCCGACACGGTCGGCGGACTCGATGCCGCGAGCGTGCCCGATGAGGACGAAGCGGCAGAGTCCGGCGAGCGACCGTCGAAATATGGGGCCCGCCGACGGGTTTGGTGGGGTGGACTGGCGTTGGCGCTGCTCGCGGTGGGGGCGGTGCGGGATGCGCCGTGGCTGTTCGCGCTGTGTGTGGTGGCGGCCGTGGTGGTCGGGTCGCTGGCGGTGGTGCGGCCCTCGGCGTACGGGTTGTGGTTCGACGGGCTGGCGGTGCCGTTCGCGGCGTTGACATCGGTGCCGTGGGTGTATCGGGCGGCGGTGGCGCTGCGGGGACGGGGGAGAGCCGGGTCGGCGCGAGTGTGGTGGTCGGTCGCGGTGGCCGCGGCGCTGCTGGTGGCCGTGGTGCCGTTGCTGGCGGGCGCGGATGCGGTGTTCGCGGGACTGGTGGACGGGCTGCTGCCGCGGGTGGATGTACCGGCGGTCGTGCGGTGGGCATCGGTGTTCGTGGTCGCCGCGATGGGAACCGCCGGGGCGTTGTATCTGCTGGCGGGTCCGCCGCCCGCGGCCGGGGATTCGGATGCCGAGCCGGGTTCGGTGGCCGGTGACGGGGTGGATCCGCTGGGGTGGATGGGGATTCGCCGGTTCGCTCCGGTGGCGTGGGGGATTCCGGTGGGTGCGCTGACGGTCGTGTTCGCGGCGTTCGTGGGAACACAGGTGGCGGTGCTGTTCGGCGGGGACGGGTATGTGCAGCGCACAGCGGGCCTGACCTATGCCGAGTACGCGCGCGGCGGGTTCTGGCAGCTGTCGATCGTGAGCATGCTGACCCTGGCGGTGATCGGCGCCGTGCTGCGCTACGCGCGCCGGGAGTCCGGGCGCGAGCGGCGCTGGCTGCGCGGCGCGGTCGCGCTGGTGTGCGTGCTGACGCTGCTGATCGTGGCCTCGGCGCTGCACCGCATGTGGACCTATCAGCAGGCCTACGGGTTCACGGTGCTGCGGCTGCTGGTGGAGGTGTTCGAGGGCTGGATCGCGCTGGTGTATCTGCTGGTGATGGCGAGCCTGGTGCGATTGCGGCGCGGCTGGGTGCCGCGCGCGGCGGTCGGGGCGGCGGCGGTGACGCTGCTCGGTCTGGCGGTGCTGAACCCGGAAGGGTTGGTGGCCGACCGCAATATCGACCGCTGGCAGGCGGGCAAGCGCTTGGACACCGGCTATCTGAGCGGGCTGTCGGCCGACGTGCTGCCCGCCACCGACCGGCTGCCCGACCCCGAACGCGCCGCCATCGCCGACGCCGTCCGCGCCCGGCTCTCGGGTGACTCGTGGCGCAGCTGGAACTACGCCCGCGCCACCGCATCCCGCTGATCGGGCGTCGAACCGGTCAGGCATCGAAGGCGACCGCGGTCCAGGTGCGGCCGGTGTCGCGGGTGATGAGCATGGTGGCGGCGTTGCGCGCCGGACCGGTGTCGTCGAGGATCACGAAACCGGTTGTCGCGGAGATGAACTCACCGGCGCGCGCCCGGCCGTGGTGGTTGGGCTCGGTGTAGGTGGGCGTCCAGGTCTCCCCGCCGTCGGCGGAGGTGAACACCTTGTCGTCGACGGCGGCGACCAGATGGGTGGGATCGGCGGGGGCCAGGACGGAGAAGGCCAGACCGCTGGTGAGCGTTCCGGTCTCGGTGAAGGTGACACCGCCGTCGATGGCGGTCATCAGGTGGGTGCCGTCGCTGTCGTTGGTGCCCGGGCCGGGCCGCCCGCACAACGCCAGCACCCGCTTCTCGCTCAGCGCATGCCAATCGGCGGGTCCGTTGCCGCCGCAGGGCAGACGCCACGGTGTCCAGGCGCCGCCGACGAGGCGGGCACCGGACCGGGTGCGGTTGGTCACGACCAGCCAGGCCCGGCCGCCGACGACCGACACCTCGGCCGACGGATCGGGCCCGCCGCCCACCCCGACGGGAATGTCGGTGGTCTCGCTCCACGAGTCGCTGTCGACCGGGCTGGTGAACAGCACGGTCTGCTCGCCGGGCTGGGTGGCGGCGATGAACACACTGTCCTCGGCCACCGACAGCGTCCAGTGGTCCATGACCGCGTTGATCTCGAGGTCGACCCGACGCCAGCTGCTGCCACCGTCGTGGGTGGAAAACAGCTTGCCGTCGGCCCGGATCCAGCCGTTGCGGGAATCGGCGAAGGTCAAGGCAGCGCCGGTGGTGGCGGTGCGCAGCGGTGCCGGCACCGGGGCCTGCTGCCAGCTCTCACCGCCGTCGACGGTGTGGCGCAACGACAGGCACGGCTTGGCCGCGCACGGGTAGCTGCGTCCCAGCACCCAGCCCTCGGTGGCGGAGACGAAGGAGATCGAATCGGGTTGGAACCCCACCTGATCCGGGGTGCCGACGATCTTGGCCGGGGGCGCCGGGGCGGGCGTCGCGCTCGGCGCGGGAGCCGCCGACGCGGCAGGACTCGCCGCGGTGGCCGCGCCCGAGTCCAGGCTATTGCCTCCCGGGTCGATGGTGAGTGCCGCGACCACCCCCGCCGCCAGGACCGGTGTTCCGACTCCGACGACTCCGGCCAGCACGACCGGATTCCGCAACCGCACCGGCCCGGACTCCCTTCGAAACGCTCCCGCGGCCGGTACCCCGGGCACTCACCCGGGCGGCCCTGCGGCACAACGGGATCGAGTATGCCCGCTGGACCCGGGAATCGCCCACCCGGCTCAGTGACCGCCGCGCTGCGCGGCCAGACGCGCCGCGATATCGCCGATCAGGTCGTAGGGGATGGGGTCGCGCAGCGGGAAGTTCAACGACCCCTTGCCCACCCGGTAGGGCGCTATGGCCGCCTCGAAGGCGGCATCGCCGGAGGGGACGGGATACACCGACAGGTGTTTCTTCCAGCCCGCGAAGTACACCACCGCCTTGCCGTTGATCTCGATGGTCGGCATCTTGTAGGCGAGCGTTTCGGTGGCCTCGGGCAGGACGGTGCGGATTGCGGCGCGGGTCTTTTCGAGGGCCTCGCGCATGGGCCCGGGCTGGCCCGCGAGGTACTCCTCGACGGTGGTGGGTTCCGGCTTCGCCATCGCGGTGCACCTTTCCACGGGAGATGTCCGATTCGACGGTACCGGTGGCCGGGCGCCGGTGATGCCGGACACGCGATTCCCACGACCGGTCCCAGCCCGGACAGGATGGGCGGGGTGGGAGAACACAAGCAACGCATGCTGACCGGACGGCTCTACCGCGACAACGATCCCGAACTCGTCGCCGAACGCCTGCACTGCCAGGGCCTGCTCGACCGATTCAACGCCACCCGCGCCGGCGAGGACGACTTGCGCCGCGGCATCCTCGAAGACCTGCTCGGCGAGATCGGCGAGGGCTCCTGGATCATGCCGCGATTCCAATGCGACTACGGTCATCTGATCCGTTTGGGCCGCAACAGTTTCCTCAACTACGACGCCATCGTCATGGATTGCGCGCCGGTCACCATCGGCGACGACGTCTCCATCGGCCCCCGCGCCCAACTGCTCACCGCCCTGCACCCGATTGACGATCACGAGCTGCGCCGCCAACGCTGGGAGACCGCCGCCCCCATCGTCATCGGCGACAACGCCTGGCTCGGCGGCGGCGTGATCGTGTGCCCTGGGGTGACGATCGGCGCGAACACGGTGGTCGGCGCGGGCAGCGTCGTCACCCGCGACCTACCCGAGAAGGTCTTCGCCGCAGGCAATCCCGCCCGCGTACTACGCACCCTGTGACCGGGCCGCATCCGCAGTACCCGGTGCGCCGCGTCGGCAGGTGATGGTCGTGCCGTGCAAGCACGTTGTGAGCGTGGCGCCGGTGCCCGGTGGCCGTGGCGGGTCAGTGCGGCAGTCCGGTGAGTTCGGCGCACAGGCGGTGCAGGCGGTGCAGGCGGGTGGCGGCGGCATCGTCCTGGGCGGCGGGGGCGGGGGCCTTGACGCGGTTGCGCTGGAAGTAGCAGCCCGAGACGGCGGCGACGTCGGGGTCGGCGGCCAGGTAGGCGAGGGTGCGGCCGCCCTCCTCGGGGGGAGATCATGAACAGGCGTTTGGCGATCGTGAGGGCGGGGCGGGCGAACCAGGGGGCCGAATCCCAGATGCCGGTGGCGACCACGCCGGGGTGGAAGGCGTTGGCGGTCACGCGGGTTCCCGCCAGCCGCTGCGAGAGTTCGCGCACGTAGAGGACATTGGCGAGCTTGGCGCGGCCGTAGGCCGTCGGTCCGGAGTAGCCGTGGCGCAGCTGCGGGTCGTCGAAGTCGATCGCGTTGCCGTAGTGCATGGCCGAGGAGGTGAGCACGATGCGGGCGGGGGCGCTGGCGCGCAGCAGATCCAGCAGCAGTTCGGTGAGCAGGAAACCGGCGAGATGGTCGATCGCGAAGGTGGCCTCGATCCCGTCGGCGGTCTCGGTGCGATGGTCGAAGAACCCGCCCGCATTGTTGGCCAGCACATCGAGGCGGTCGTAGCGGGCGGACACCGTGCCCGCGAGCTGGCGGACCGCGTCCAGCGAGGACAGGTCGCAGACCAGTTCGTCGACCTCGGCCGCGGCGGCCGAACGCACGGATTCGGCGGCGGCGGACAGCTTTTCGGGATTGCGGCCGACCAGGATCAGGCGGTGCCCCGCGGCGGCGAGCTGTCGCGCGGCGGCCAGCCCGATCCCCGACGTGGCCCCCGTGATCAGCATGGTCTTCATGCCCGGCCAGCCTGCCACAGCCACGGCCCGCTGTCGCGGCGCACCGCAGCAGCCCGGGAGCAGGGGGTGGCCTGGCCGAACCGCCTGTGCCACAAGGTCACAACCCGTACCGTTGAGGCATGGAGCCGGTACTGGTCACCGGTGCCGCCGGGGGGCGTGACGGATCCACCGGACGGCATCTCACCGCGCAACTGCTCGGCCGCGGCATCCCCGTGCGCGCCGTGGTGCATCGCGACGATGTCCGCGCCACCGTGCTGCGGGCCCTGGGCGCGCAGGTCCTCGTCGGCGACCTGCGCGACCTCGCCTTCACCCGCACCGCCATGACCGGGGTGCGGGGCGCCTACTTCACCTACCCGGTCATCGACGGACTCCTCGACGCCGCAGGCGCGTTCGCGGTCGCCGCCCGCGAGGCCGAGGTCGAACGGGTGGTGGCGGTCTCCCAGCTGGCCGCCGGACCCCAGGCGCCGACCCCGCGCATGCGCCAGCACTGGGTCGCCGAACAGATCCTCGACTGGGCCGAGATCGGCGCTGTTCACCTGCGCGCCGCCGTCTTCCACGAGAACCTCGCCCGCATCGCCGACACCGGCGACGGCGCGGCGCTGACCCTCCCGATGGGCGCACCCACCACCGAACTACCGCTGGTGGCCGCCTCCGACGTGGCCCGGGTCGCCGCCGGACTGCTCGCCGACCCCGACCTCGAAGCCGACCCGGTGCTACTGCTCACCGGGGATGTGGTGAGCATCGGCGGCGCGGCCCGCACCCTCGGGCGCACCTACCACGACGCCGACCCGGCGGCCTGGCACCGGTGGGCGCTGGACTTCTACGGCAGCGCGCACGCCGCCGAGCACCTCACCAGACTGTGGGAGATCTTCCGGGTGCTCGGCGAGGGCACCGGCCTCTACCGGGTCACCCCGGCCATCGAGCAGATCGGCGGGCATCCGCCGATCACGCTGTCGGAGTTCGTCATCCATCGGCCCGGCCATTGACGGCCGGAATCTCGGCGGGACTCAGATAGACCCGCTTACCCTCCGCGCGCGCCTGCGCCACCATGCGATCCGCGCCCTCGGAGGGACCGCCGATCCGCAGCACCGCGTCACACCGTGACAACAGCTGCTCGGCGATCGGGTGAAAGATCTCCTCGTAGAGCCGATCCCCGATACGGATGCTGCCCGCCGTCTCGAGCAGCGGCAACGCCAGCGCCTCCCCGGTGACCGGCAGGTGCCCGGCGCGGAAGAGCGCCAGCGCGGTCTCGTTCATCGCGGCCACGTTCGCGGCCAGCTTCACCGGATCATCACCGGTGCCCGACCGATACGGGCCCGCCACCAGGATCATCTGCGCATTCGACACGGCAACTCCTTCGATAATCGGTTCACATGCAACAGGTTCAGCTCGCATGGACCCGCACGCCCGCCTCGTACAGCGCCTCGAGGGTCCGGGGCCCGGCCGGATGGATCGCCGGATCGGCGGCCGAGGGATCGGTCACGAACTCGTGCGCGGCCGCCAGGGGAGCGACCCGGCTGAAGGCCCGCACCCCCAGCTTGGTCGCGTCCGCCACCGCCAGCACCCGCGCCGACTGCGCGATCCCGGCCTGCTTGACCGCCGCGTCGTCGAGACAGAACTCCGACCAGCCGTGCTCGGCGTGCACCCCGCCGATCGACATCACGAACACGTCGAAGGCCAGCGACTCGAGCGCGCGCAAAGCCAGGGGACCGACCAGGGACTGCTCACCGGGCCGGGAACGCCCACCGGCGACCAGCAATTCGATGTCCGGGGCATCGGCCAGGCACACCGCGGTCTGCACGCTCAAGGCCGTCACGCTCAACGGCCCGCGCGCGGCCAGGTGCCGGGCCACGTGAACGGTCGTCGTGCCCGCGTCCAGCAGCACCCGCGACCCGGGCGCGATGAGCCCGGCGACCGTCGCGCCGAGCCGATCCTTGATCGCCGCCGACCAGCCCGCCCGATCGGCGAACCCGCCCGCCTCGGTCCGCGCGTGCGTGGCGACCGCGCCGCCGTGCACCCGCCGCACCAGGCCGCGCTGTTCGAGGGTGTCCAGATCGCGGCGCACCGTCATCTCCGAAACACCCAGCCGCTGCGCCACTTCCGACACCGAGACCCGCCCGCCGCCCTGCACCAGCCGCAGCGTCACATCCAACCGTTCGGCAGCATCCACCCGTTCTTTCTAACAGAGAAATGTTCGAATGAACATGGGTTAGTTCGAATCGCTCGGGGTGTCCACCGATTATCTCGCAGGTAATGGCCTGGCGGCGTTCATCATTCGTACGATCGGGCCATGGCGACACCGACCGCGGGCGATCTACTCTGGCACTGGCGCACCACCCGGCGGCTGAGCCAACTCGAACTCGCCGGACGCGCCGACACCTCCACCCGCCACCTCAGCTTCATCGAAACCGGACGCGCCACCCCCAGCCGCCAGATGCTGCTGCACCTGTCCGGCGAACTCGACATCCCACTGCGCGAACGCAACCGCATGCTGCTCGCCGCCGGATACGCCCCCGTCTACACCGAACCCGAACTCGACAACCCCGTCATGCGCCCCATCCGCGACGCCCTGCGCCAAATCCTCACCGGCCTCGAACCACACCCCGCCCTGGCCATCGACGCCAACTGGAACATGGTCGACAGCAACGCCGCCGTCGCCCTGTTCCTCGACGGCATCGACCCCGCCCTGCTGCGACCACCCGTCAACGCCCAGCGCCTCACCCTCCACCCCGACGGCCTCGCCCCCCGCATCGTCAACCTCGCCGAATGGCGCGGCCACCTCTTCGAACGCCTGCAACGCCAGATCGAGGTCACCGGCGCCCCCGAACTCGTCGCGCTGCTCCGCGAACTACGCGCCTACCCCGGCGGCGAACAACCCCCCGGTCTGCCCGAACCCGACCAGGCCATCGTCCCCCTCCGGCTGCGCCACCACGGCCACGAACTCGCCTTCCTCAGCGTCACCACCGTTTTCGGCACCCCCATGAACCTCACCGTCGCCGAACTCGCCATCGAAGCCTTCTTCCCCGCCGACGCCACCACCGCCACCCTGCTGCACGACCGCATCGCCATCCCCGCCGACTGACCCCCCACCTCTCGGACTCCCGACCAGTCGGTCCGCGCGGTCGGCTCCATACCGCACAATGGGAACCCATGGACGTGCCCGCGCACCTCGCCCACCTCCTCGGCGAACCCGCCGCACGCATCGACCCCCTCGGCCCCAGCCACGCCTGGACCCTGTACCGCGCCCGAACCACCGACGGCCGCACACTTTTCATCAAGGCCCGCAACGACGGCGACCCCACCGCCGCCCTCACCGCCGAAGCCGCCGGACTGCGCTGGCTCGCCCAAGCCCACCCCGACCTCGTCCCACCCGTCCTCGCCGCCGACCCCCACATGCTCGTCCTGCCCTGGCACCCACCCGAACCCGCCACCCCCACCGCCGCCGAACACCTCGGCCACGCCCTCGCCACCCTGCACACCGCCACCCCCGACACCTACGGCGCCCCCTGGCCCGGCTACATCGGCACCCTGCCCCTCGACAACACCCCCACCACCAGCCCATGGAGCCACTGGTACGCCCGACACCGGCTCACCCCCTACCTCCCCGCCGCCGCACCCGAACTCGGCCGCGACGGCCTGCGCCTGCTCGAACGCGTCATCGACCGCATCGACGACCTCGCCGGACCCCCCGAACCACCCGCCCGCATCCACGGCGACCTCTGGTCCGGAAACATCCTGTGGACCCACGACCACGCCCTGCTCATCGAGCCCGCCGCCCACGGCGGACACCGCGAAACCGACCTCGCCATGCTCGCCCTCTTCGGCACACCCCACCTCGACCGCATCCTCGCCGCCTACCGGGAAACCACACCCCTGAGTCCCGGCTGGCGCCAACGCATCCCACTGCACCAACTCCACCCGCTACTGGTCCACGTCGTCCTCTTCGGCGGCTCCTACCGCGGCATGCTGCTCGCCGCCGCATCCGCCGCCCTCGCGAACTGACCCACCCCGGTCACCTCCCGCACCCGAGTAGGGCCGAAACCATGGAGTGGGGATATCTTGCGGCCGAGGAACTTTCGACCGCCATGCGCGCCGGCGACATCACCTCCGTGGAACTCACCCAAGACGCCATCGCACGCATCGAACGCGACGACAAAACCATCAACGCCATCTGCGTACCGGACTTCGACCGCGCCCGAACCGCCACCCGCACCACCGCCGGCGCCCACCTCCGACGCCACAGCCCACTGCTGCCCGACCTCGCCGAAGCCGCCGACCTCTACGCCCGCCTCCTGGTCGGCAACCTCATCGCCCGCATGCCCGCCGACCGCTACGAACAACTGCGCACCGCCGCCCGAAACATCGAAGGCGCAACCGGATTCCAAGCCGCCTGGCTGCGCGGCGCCATCCAGACCCAGCGCCAATGGTCCGAGGCCACCACCGCCCGCGAACTCCACCGCCACGCCTGGCGGCAACTGTTCACCGAATTCGACGCCGTCATCTGCCCCATCACCCCCACCCCCGCCTTCCCACACGACCACCGCGACCTCACCCAACGCCACATCGACATCGACGGCGTCGCCCACCCCTTCGGCGACCAACTGGCCTGGGCCGGGGTAGCCACCATGCCCGGCCTGCCCGCCACCGCCATCCCCGCCGGACGCTCACCCGAAGGACTCCCCGTCGGCGTCCAGATCATCGGCCCCATGCTCGAAGACCGCACCCCCCTGCGACTGGCCGAACTCCTCGAAGCGACACTCGGCGGCTTCCAGGTGCCGGAATAGTCACAGCCGCCGGTTATCGTTGACTCGTCACGTCGGTGACAGTGGGGGACCCGGCTTCACCCGGTCGACGCGACACGGTGTGAAACAAGGGTGGCGAAGATGAGGGAGAATACGGGCGTGCACGACGCAATCCACAACACGAACAGAAACCGGCGCGGAGCACCCGCCGCCACACCTGTCGGCGGCTAGCTCCATGTCCGACAACGAAGTACCCGGGCACGGATCCCTCCCGGGCCCCGGCGACCACCGATCCGACGCCGTCGAAGCGCTGCGCAGGAAACTCGAAGACCTGCGCGTCGGCACCGCGACCCCCGCCGACACCCCCGAATCCGGCGACAGCCCAGCCAACCTCACCCGGCTGCCCCGCCGCCCGCGCCGCATGACCGAACAACCCGCACAGCCACCCCGCAAGACCCCGCCGCCCCGCAGAACCTGGCACCCCGACAACGCCTCGGTCTACGACCCGGCACCGACCAGACCCGTCCTGCGTTCGGAACTCCAACGCGAAACCGGCTGGTGGCCCGTCGACCCCGGCGCCACCCGCCACCCCTCCGCACCGCAGCCCACCGACGCCGAACAGGACGCCAGCGTCATCGACCTGGATGCCCTGCGGCGCAAACGAACCGGCGCCGACACCCCCGCGAGCCCACCGCGACGCATCGCCAAACCCCGCCGCATCGGACCGAACACCGCCGCCGATCCCAGCACCGCGGAACAATCCCGGACCGATGACGACGCGCCCGGCTCGCCCCGGCCGGACGAACCCCCGCGCAGGTCCTGACCCACTACCCGGGACCCAGCAGATCCCAGCGGTTGCCCGAGATGTCCCAGGCGTGCGCTAGCGTCGGGGGAGTGCGGTTGCAGCGGATTCACCACGTCGCGATCATCGCCTCGGACTACGAGAAGTCGAAGGTCTTCTACACCGACATCCTCGGCCTGCGGGTGATCGACGAGCACTATCGGGCCGAAAGACGTTCGTACAAGCTGGATCTGGCGCTTCCCGACGGTGGTCAGCTGGAGCTGTTCTCGTTTCCCGAACCCCCGCCGCGGCCCTCCCGGCCCGAGGCGGCCGGGCTGCGCCACCTCGCGTTCGTCGTCGAGGATGTCGAGGCGACCCTCGCCGAGCTGCGGGGTAGGGGAGTGGCGACGGAAGAGGTGCGGGTCGACGAGTACACGGGGAAGCGGTTCGCGTTCTTCGCCGATCCCGACGGTTTGCCGTTGGAGCTGTACGAAGCCTGAGAGCGACGCATTGAGGTGGGAGGTAGCCAATTCCGAACATTAAGAAATGGAACTATGCGCATCTACACATGTTTCTCTCTTTCGAGCACACTCCGGCCACCACCTCCACACTCACCCGCCTGACCACACCCATCACCCACCAACCTCGAAGAGGGGAGCGGCTATTCGATACCGCTCGGTCGCTGGGTTGGGCGCTCCCATACGATGGGTCGCATGACCAAAGTGCTCCTGAAGACCTCCGCCGGGGACATCACCCTGGAACTGGACGAGGCCGCGGCACCCAAGACCGTCGCCAACTTCGTCGACTACGTGAAGGCGGGCCACTACGCGGACACCGTGTTCCACCGGGTGATCCCGAACTTCATGATCCAGGGCGGCGGCCTGACCGCGAACATGCAGCAGAAGCCGGCCCCGAACCAGGTCGAGAACGAGGCCAACAACGGCCTCAAGAACGACAAGTACACCGTCGCCATGGCGCGCACCTCGGCCCCGCATTCGGCCAGCGCGCAGTTCTTCATCAACACCAGCAACAACGGCTTCCTGAACTACCCGGGCCAGGACGGCTGGGGTTACGCGGTGTTCGGCAAGGTCACCGATGGCGCGGCCGTTGTCGACGCGATCGAGGGCGTTGCCACCGGCAACAAGGGCGGGCACCAGGACGTGCCGGTCGAGCCGATCACCATCATCTCCGCCGAGCTGGTCTGATACTCCGCACAGCGATAGCAGACGAACGGCCCGCAGCCAGGTGGTTGCGGGCCGTTGTCGTTCGTACCGGCGATTGTCGTTGGTACCGAAGGTATTCGCTCAGGCGTCGAGGACGCGGACCTCTCGTTTGACGACGGGCGGCAGCACCGACCACGGGAAGTTGATCCACTTGTCGGTGCGCTTCCACACGTATTCGCAGTCCACTTCGGAGTGCGGTTTCTGGTAGATGACCGCGCAGCGGACCTCGGCCACGTGATCGGAGCAGAAGTCGCGAACCAGCTTGAGGGTCTTGCCGGTATCGGCGACATCGTCGGCGACGAGCACGGTGGCACCGGTGAGGTCGACGGCGCTGGGCACCGGCGGCAGCATGACCGGCAGGTCCAGGCGCTAGTTCACGCCGGTGTAGAACTCGACGTTCATGACGTGGAGGTGCTTGACGTCGAGGGCGTAGCCCAATGAGCCTGCTACAAACAGGCCGCCGCGGGCAATGCTCAGGATCAGGTCAGGCTCAAACCCATCATCTGAAATCGCTTGCACTAGCTCACGACTCGCGTTTCCGAACAGATCCCAGGTGAGTTCTTCCCGATCCGCCATTGTGCCGTTTCCCTCTCCGTAGCTTGGTACAAATCCAGGTAGTCAGCTTGCTAGCTGGGTGACCGGAGCACGTTTACGGCACGAATTCGGGGCTTCCTCAGTCGGCTGGCTTCCAGTCGCATTGCCCAATGTTTGTAACACGGTCACCCAACCTGAGCGTCAGCGTGAGGGATTCTCCGCCGCTGGCCAGGCCGTTGTGATTGGACCTTGAGCCGTCCTGGTGGGTGATGCTCAGAGGGCAGGAGCGGTCCCAAGTGACATCCCTATGAAGGAGAGGCTTGCTGGCGCGGAAGGTACCGGGGTGCAGGTCTTTGCCAACGATGTACTCATTGCCGTGGTCGGGGGCACTGATGACAAGCGGAATGGCGCTGCCGTCACTCCGGTAGAAGTCGTGTGTCTCGTCGGTGGTGATGACCGGGAGGGGCATCTTGTATTGCGTGCCCTTGTCATCAGCGCACGCGGTGAGGGCTGCGGCAGTGCCAGCGAACACGGTCTCTGCGGCCTGGTGAATCGTCATCGGTCTGGTGTCAA